>JAJYSW010000300.1 GCA_021793335.1 Actinomycetes bacterium | reverse complement strand
GGACTCGATCGCGAGGTCGAGTCCCGGGGTGTTTTCACATTCCCGCATGATGTGGGCGGCTGCGAGCGGCCGGTGACGAGCCTTCACGGCTGCACCACGACCAGAAGAATAGGGTAGGCAATATGGACTGATGGTCTGCCGCTCCTGACGCGCGTTCCCACTGGATTCATCATCGCCGCCGACCGGGTACGGCGAGCGCCCTGCTCGCGTCCACGCCGCAGCGCATCGCAACCGAGAAACGGGGGCGCTGCCGCACGGACACCGAACCGTCGGTCTCGGCTCTCAACGACAGGGCACTGAAACGTCCGAGCACGGCAGCCTCGGCGGCCTCCACCGGCGGACCGAAGCGGCCATCGGCACATTGAACGGCCAGCGCGCACTCGAAGGTCATGACGCGAGGACACTCCCGCCTGCATGTTCTCCGTTCCCTCTCCGAACTGTGCACGCAGGCCGCGAACTGGATCAGAGCCGCACCGGTCCGCTCTTTCAATGAACTACGGCCCGGTGGCGGGCGGCCATCCAGTCGCTTGAGGGCAATGTCCCCGTTCCCTGCGGCAAGTCGGCAGTTCACGAGCGTTCGCGTCCGGTCCGCAGACCGCCCAGAGGCGAACTGTATTCGTTTTTGTGAGCATTCGGAAGGTAGAGTTCTCGACCGGAACAGTGCAGCGGGCGCGCGGGAGCCAACATGATCGAGTTCGAGTCGGTGTCGAAGACCTATCCGGGCGGCACCATCGCGGTCACGGACTTCTCACTCGTGGTGCCACCCCACCGCACCGTGGTG
Source organism: Actinomycetes bacterium (assembly GCA_021793335.1). Classification (GTDB taxonomy): domain Bacteria; phylum Actinomycetota; class Actinomycetes; order Mycobacteriales; family Micromonosporaceae; genus Glycomyces. The sequence continues at coordinate 2,964 of JAJYSW010000300.1, read as the reverse complement.
CTGGTCGGCTCCTCGGGATCGGGCAAATCGACGCTGCTGCAGATGGTGAACCGCATGGTGGACCCCACCGGCGGACGCGTCCGGATCGACGGCGAAGACGTCACCGACCGCGACCCGGTGGCACTGCGCCGATCCATCGGCTATGTCCTCCAACAGGGCGGCCTGTTGCCGCATCGGACCGTGGTGGACAACGTGGCCACCGTCCCGCTCCTGGGCGGAACCCCGCGCAAGCAGGCCCGAGCCCGGGCATTCGAGCTGCTCGAACGGGTCGGCCTCGACCCCTCGCTCGGACCGCGGTATCCCTCACAGCTCTCCGGCGGTCAACAGCAGCGCGTCGGCGTCGCCCGCGCGCTCGCAGCCGACCCGAACATCCTGCTCATGGACGAACCGTTCGGTGCGGTCGACCCGATCGTGCGCCGCGAGCTCCAGGATGAACTCGCACGGCTCCAGGCCGATCTGGGCAAGACCATCGTGCTCGTGACGCACGACGTGGACGAGGCCCTGCGGCTCGGCGATGAGATCGTCGTACTGCGCCGAGGCGGCGTGATCGCCCAGCGCGGCACGCCCGCGGAGCTCCTGGCCGCTCCCGCCGACGACTTCGTGCGCGACTTCATCGGCGCCGACCGGGCCGAACGCCGGCTCACCGTCGAACGGATCGACGGGCGCGACGTGGCCGTGGACGGCACGGGCCGCCCCGCCGGGGTGCTCGGCTCATGACCTGGTTGTCCATGAGCTGGCCGTATGTGCTCGAATTGACGCGGGACCACTTGCTCCTCAGCATCCCCGCTATCCTCTTGAGCGTGGCCATTGCCGTCCCCATCGGACGGCTCGCCTACCGGCGGCCGAAGACCGGCGGACTCATACTCGGCGCGGCGAGCCTGATGTACGCGATCCCGGCGCTGCCACTGCTCATCATGGTCCCGGCGGTCTTCGGATTCCCGCTACGGTCCCCGGCCACAGTGCTCACGGCGCTCACGGTGTACGGGACGGCGCTGCTGGCGCGGACCGCCGCAGACGCCTTCGCGTCGGTGGACGCGGAAGTGCGCTCCACCGCGCTGGCCCTCGGCCATTCGCCCCGCAGCGTGTTCTGGCGCGTCGATCTGCCGCTGGCACTCCCGGTGCTGCTGTCAGGGGTGCGCGTGATCGCCGTCAGCACGGTCAGTCTCGTGACGATCGGGGCGCTCATCGGCGTGCCCGGCCTCGGTTCGCTGCTCACCGACGGATTCCAGCGCGGCATCACCGAGGAGGTGGCGGTCGGCGTGATCGGCACGATCCTCGTGGCGCTGGCGCTCGACGCTCTGGTCCTGGCGGCCGGGCGGGCCCTGACGCCGTGGACGCGCCTGCCACGGCCGCGGCAGTGGGCCTTCGGAGGTGCGCGATGAGCCTGCTCATGGACGCCGGAGCGTGGCTCGGCGACACCGCGAACTGGCAGGGCTCAGGCGGCGTCCCGACCCGGACCCTGCAGCATCTGGCGATCACCGCCGGCTCGGTGGGGGCCGCCGTCGCGATCGCACTGCCCATCGGAATCCTCATCGGACACACTCGGCGGGGCGCGGGAGCGATCGGAGCCCTCGCCGTCGCGGCGCGCGCGGTCCCGACACTGGGCCTGTTGACGCTCTTCGGGCTGGCCTACGGCATCGGTTTGCAGGCATCGGCGGCGGCGCTCGTCGTCCTGGCGATCCCGTCGGTGCTGACCGCGGCCTACGCCGGCGTCCAGTCCGTCGACGCCGCCACCGTCTCGGCCGCCAAGGCCGTCGGGATGCGCCCGCACCAAGTGGTCTTCCGTGTGGAGCTTCCGCTCGCCTCGCCGGTGATCATCGGCGGCATCCGCGCCGCGACCCTCCAGGTGGCGGCTACCGCGACGCTGGCCGCCTATATCGCCGACTTCGGGCTGGGCCGCTACCTGTTCGCCGGCTTGAAGTCCCGCGACTATCCGCAGATGCTGGCCGGGGCCCTGCTGGTCGCGGCCCTCGCCCTGCTGCTGGAACTCGCCCTCGCCGCCGCGCAGCGGTGCGCCGCAGCGCGCCTGGCCGACCCCGCCCGCTCGGCCGGATCCTCCGGCCCCGACCGGACCGAGATCAGATCCACACAGAAAGGCCCTCATTCATGAAACGACGCCTGCTCGCGACGGCCCTCGCGTTCGCGGCCCCCGCCGCGCTCATCGGCTGCTCCAGTGACGACCCGTTCGACTCCGGATCGGGCGGCGGCGAGACGATCGTCATCGGCTCCCAGGACTACTACTCCAACGAGATCATCGCCGAGATCTACGCCCAGGCGCTCGAAGAGGCCGGGTACACCGTGGACCGCCAGTTCCGCATCGGGCAGCGCGAGGCGTACCTGCCGGAGATCGAGGACGGCGCCATCGACCTGTTCCCGGAGTACACCGGCCCGCTTCTCCAGTACTGGAACCCCGAGACCGGGGCGAACCTGTCCGAGGAGGTGTACACCGAACTGGCGGGCTCGACGCCCGAGGGGCTGCGGGTCCTCGACCAGTCGCCCGCGAACGACCAGGACTCCTACACGGTCACGGAGGAGTTCGCCGAGGAGTGGAGCCTGAGCGAGATAGGCGACCTCGCGAATGTCACCGTCCCCTTGACGCTCGGCGGGAACTCCGAAGCCGAGACCCGCGCTTACGGCCCCGAGGGCATGAGGGACGCCTACGGTGTCGAGATCGGTTTCACGCCGATCGAGGACGGCGGCGGCCCGCTCACGGTGAAGGCTCTCGAAGACGGGGACATCCAGCTGGCCGTCATCTACACCGCCTCGCCCGCGATCGCCGAGGGCGGCCTGGTGTCGCTCGAAGACACCGAGGGCCTCTTCCTGGCCTCCCACGTGGTGCCCCTCGCCAGCGACAATATCGACGACGCGGCGGCGGCTGTCATCGACGACATCAGCGCGAAGATGGACACCGCCGACCTCATCGCGTTGAACGTGCGGAGCGTCGATGAGAAGCTGCCGGCTTCG
>JAJYSW010000299.1 GCA_021793335.1 Actinomycetes bacterium | reverse complement strand
TGCGGTGCTCATCGTTCGAGTATCCGCGGGCGACGCCCGGGCGCCTACCGCGGGTCGAGTTCGACCCAGGGAAGTTCGAGCGGCTCGGTGAACGTCTCGCCCGCGATGAGGCGTTTGAGGACGCCGGCCAGGCCGATCGGGAAGACGTACGCGTCGGTGGCCCGCAGGTCGTCCAGGCTGAGCCACTCGTAGTGGCTGATCTCCTTGTCCTCGCCGGTTTCGAGGCCGTCGAGGCTGACCTCGAAGTGCTCGGTGCGCAGGAAGAAGAAATTATCGTCGGAGTAGAAGCGGACACCCTCGTGCGTGGTCCATGCGCCTTCGGTGTGGGCGACGAGCGGTCCGAGATCCTCGGGCGTGACGTGCAGGCCGGTCTCCTCGAACACCTCACGGGCGGCGGCCTCGGTCAGCGTCTCGCCCTCGTCGACGGCTCCGCCGACGGTGAAGTAGTAGTCGACGTCCTGCCTGACCAATCCGGCTCCGAAGAACAGCAGAGCGCGATCGTCCTCGTCGACTATGAGGACTCGCGCGGAACGACGGTGGGCGAAGCCGTCAGGGGTGTGCGTCATGGCGCAAGCCTATCGGGATATGCAAGGCGCCCAAACCGACCGTGTGGAGATTCCGGTGTCGCCGCCACCGCTCCGCCTCACGTCCGCGGGGGCCGGCGCGCACGTGAGGCGGCACGGAATCCGCAGGCCCCGGCGAAGAGGGCCTGCGCGCCGCCCGGTGCAGTCCGTCGAGACGATCGGACGCCTCGGCGTTCCACCGGGAACCGCACCGCCGACTCATGTCGCCCGCCTGCCGGTGGGCATCGGCGGCATCGGCGCGAGGCTGCGCCCATTGCCGCAGGCCCGCCCGGTGCATGCGAGCGCGTCGTGAAGGACCGTGCCGGGACCGCGCGGCCCCGGCACGAGCGCCGCCGACGGGCCCCGAGTTCTGGGGAACCGGTGTGCAGGGGAGCGGAGACGATCAAGCGAAACGCTCGATGCCCGGCTCCATGCAAGACGTCATGCTCGCGCCGACGTCGCTGAAGCCCCGGCGTATGGGCGGCGGTGCCGCCGGAGCGATCACAGGAGCGCCGCGGTCTCGGTCAGTGCAGATCGTTCGCGAGACTCACGACGGACACGTCCATCGACGAGTTCGCCGGGAAACGCAGGTCCGAGGGCGCCACCTGCGCCGACACGAGGTGCGAGCCGAGGGCGGCGACCATCGCGCCGTTGTCGGTGCACAGCCGCGGCCTCGGGTGACGCAGGGTGATGCCCGCCTGCTCGGCCCGTTCGGCCGCGAGTGCTCGCAGCCGCGAGTTCGCCGCGACCCCGCCGCCCAGCAGCAGCGTGTCGACGCCGTGCTCCTTGGCAGCGAGGATCGCCTTGCGGGTCAACACGTCGCATACCGCCTCCTGGAACGCCGCGGCCACGTCGTTCACCGGGACGTCCTCCCCTTCGGCCCGCCGCGCCTCGATCCAGCGGGCGACGGCGGTCTTGAGCCCCGAGAACGAGAGGTCGTAGCGGTGCCGTTCCATGTCCTTCGCGGCGGTCAGCCCGCGCGGGAACTCGACGTAGGCGCGGTCGCCGTCGCGGGCGGCCCTGTCGATGTGAGGGCCGCCGGGGAACGGCAGGCCGAGCAGGCGCGCGACCTTGTCGAACGCCTCCCCGGCGGCGTCGTCGATGCTCGCGCCGAGCTGAGTGACCTTTCCGGCCAGGTCCTCGACCATCATGATCGTCGAGTGACCGCCGGAGACGAGCAGGCCGATCGCCGGCTCGGGGATCGGCCCGTTCTCCAGCGTGTCGACGGCGATATGGGCGCTGAGGTGGTTGACGCCGTACAGCGGCACGCCCGTGGCCAGTGAGTACGCTTTCGCCGCGCCGACGCCGACCATGAGCGCCCCGGCCAGGCCGGGCCCGGCGGTGACGGCGATGCCGTCGAGGTCGCTCAGGGTCACACCGGCTTCGTCGAGCGCGCGCCGCACCGTGGGGATCATCGCTTCGAGATGTGCCCGGGAGGCCACCTCGGGGACGACGCCGCCGAACCGGGCCTGTTCCTCGACCGAGGTGGCTATGGCGTCGGCCAGTAGTTCGGTGCCGCGCACGATCCCGACCCCGGTCTCGTCGCACGAGGTCTCGATGCCCATCACGATCGGTTCGCTCATCGGGTCTCCGTAAGTTGGTAGGCGGCCCGGGAGGGCCGGGTGTGGCTGATCGGGTCCCGCTCCGCGCGGGCCCGAAGGAGTGACCGTTCGGCCCTCCGGGGCGTCGTGGCCGCGGGCTTGCGGAAGCGGCGGCCCGCATGCCGTGGCGGGGTCTCCGCCGTCCCGGCACGGGACGAGGGCACACCGGGGACGCGGACGTCGCGAGGCGCATGCCGGCCTTCGGGCCGGCCGGCGGGTGGAACACCGGTCGAGACGGTGCGGGCCACGGATACCTCCTCAGGTGTCGGCGCGACTGTCGGCGAAACGGGAGACCCGGCCGGGCGGGTGGCACCCCGCTGGACGAGAGGGCCCCGGTTAAAGATCCATCCGCATCACGGCGGCGTCGGTGCCGGTGAGCCGGTAGTAGTTCTTGCGCACGCCGATGCCGTAGAAACCGTACCGGTCGTACAGCCGTTGGGCCGGCGCGTTGTCCACCGCGACCTCCAGGAACACCGCCTTCGCGCCGGTCAGGTGGGCACGGGCGATGAGGTCGTCCATGAGCATCACGGCGATCCCGCTTCGCCGCCGCGCCGGGTCGACGGCGATGTTGTTGATCCACGCCTCGTGCCCGGTCAGGGCCATCCCCGCGTAGCCGACGACGCGGTCGGCGTCGAATACCGCCCGGTAGTCGTGCCCGGCCGCCAGCTCGGCCCACAGCAGTCCTTCACTCCACGCCTCGGGCCCGAAGATCTCCCGCTCCAGCTGCGCCACGGCCGACAGGTGCCACCAGCGCAGCCGCCCCACATGCAACTCGCCGTCCATCATCTCAGTCTTTACCACGCCGAGGGCCCGGCGGCCACCGCGCGGCCCGATGCGTCCGCCCTGTGGTTCACCGGGCCGGCTTCGCGTCCGGACGGCGCAGGTACAGCGGTGTGAGCTGCTCGGTCGGCGCGCCCGCGAGCAGGCGCGGTCCGGCCAGTTCGACGAGTTTCACCGGATCCGGATAGACCGGCTCGGCGTCGGCGGGCATCGGCAGCTCCTCGGCGTATTTGGAGGCGCCTTCCCCGATCGCGTAGTCGACGTCGAGTTCGGGCAGCTCGGAGGGCTTGCCGACCTGTGGTTCGCCTTGCCGCTCGCCGCTGCGGTAGACCGCCCAGTAGATCTCCTTGCGGCGCGCGTCGGTGGCCACCAGTGCCCGGCCACGGGCGTTGCCGCCGATCCCATCGAGCGAGCAGACACCGTAGACGGGGATGCCGAGCCCGTCGGCGAACGCGGCGGCGGTGACCATGCCCACCCGCAGTCCGGTGAACGGCCCGGGCCCGACCCCGGCGACGACGGCGGCGACGTCGCTTCGCGAACGGCCCGCATCGGACAGGCACTCGTCGATGAACGGTGCGAGCCGTTCGACGTGGCCACGACTGTCGATCCTGCGGCGGAAGGCGTTCAGGAACAGCTCGTCGCCGTCGAGTTCGACGAGTGCGGCCTGGACGGCGCTGGTGGCGGTGTCGACCGCGAGGATCAGCATGCCGATGCGCTCACCGGCGCGTCGAGCTCCTTGAGGCGGTCGGCCCAGTCGCCGCCGCGGCCGTGGAGGACGAATTCGCGGGTCTCGTCGGCGGACC
>JAJYSW010000298.1 GCA_021793335.1 Actinomycetes bacterium | reverse complement strand
CCCGGAGCGGCTGCGGGAGGCACTCCTTTCCGGCGCCGGGGCCGCCGCCTGAGTCCGGCCCGCACGCCGGCGGCGGGCGGTCCGAGCGGCGCGCCCGAAGCATGACGAAGGCCCCCTGATCGGGATCGGGGGGCCAGGCGGTGTTGTGCGTGCGCCGTGTCAGGCGCAGTCCTTGCAGATCGGCTGGCCGTTCTTCTCCTTGGCGTACTGGCTCCGGTGGTGGACCAAGAAGCAGCTGGAGCATCGGAACTCGTCGTTCTGCATCGGCAGGACCTTGACCGAGAGCTCCTCGTCGCCGAGGTCGGCGCCGGGCAGTTCGAAGTTCTCGGCCACTTCGGCCTCATCGACGTCCACCGACCCCGACTGATCGCTGCGGCCCTTGGCGAGCGCCTCGATGCTGTCGGTGCCGCCGGTGGCTTCTTCCTTGTCCCGGCGCGGGGCGTCGTAGTCGGTTGCCATCGTTTCCACTCCCATTGGTTTTCTGGCACAGGTGCGTCGAAGCATCGCGACTCCGGTGGCGCGGCGGGTGCCGCTGGGGCAGCTACGGCTACGCGCTCGCGGAGCCGTGAATCGCGGCCACGGCGACGCTCGGTTCGACTTCGGTTTCCTGGCGGGTTCTGTCCATCCCTGCAAGCGGCGTACCTTACCGCGTGCAGTCCATTCGTATACACCATGCCGCCCGCCTTTTCATCCCCATTGTGGCGAGAAACACTCTTGTGGTGTGAGCGGTGAGTGTACCGCCTCTTGCCCACGAGGGCACGGTGCGCACGATAGCCTTTTGGTCTACATCAAGACCCGGGGGAGGTCGCAGTGCGAATCGCTCGTATCCGCGCGTTGACGATTTTGTGCGTGTTGGCGCTGGTGGCTGCACTGGCGACCCTGTGGGCGATCAAGACCGACTCGCAGCTGCACGGCGGCGTCCAGTGCGAACCCGGGGCGATCGAGATCAAGACCGCGCCGATCCCCGATCCCGAGGAGATCGAGGTCGTCATCCTCAACGGCACGGACCGGACGGGCCTGGCCGAGCAGGCGGCCGCGCAATTGGAGGACCGCGGCTTCGCGATCATCGACGTGGGCGACACCGACGAGGAGTACGACGGGTCGGCACTGGTGAAGTACGGTCCCGAGCAGTACGCGGCGGGCCTGCACACTCACGCGTACTTCTATCAGGGCCATGAGGCCTTCGATCTGGAGTGGGACGAGCCCATCACCGTCGTCCTCGGCGATGCCTTCAAGGAGGTCCGCTCTACTTCAGATGCGCGCCAGTCGTTCGCCCAGAGCGGCGGCATCTCGCCGCCGGATGGCACTTGCCCGGTAGAATGACTCGGCATCACACCCCTCGAACCACTGACATTGCCATCAAAAATGCGGAAACACAGCCCGAAACGGCATCACGGAGAGGCCGATAGCGATTTTCGGCGCTACAATTCACGCTTGCCCGGTCGTGTTACGACCAGGGCTGCCGACCCAATATCCAATGCTCACCCGCCATGGAGCCCGGCTTCGCCGTGCCCGCCATTGCCTCGGAAGGTTGCTCGTGACTGACGCACGTCCCAACGGCACCGACGTCAATTCCTTGACCGACTCTTTGCTCGCACTGGCCCGTGAGAGCGATGGACAACTGACGTCCGCGAAGGTCGCTCAAGTCCTTGAGTCGGCGCAGGCCTCCCCCGCGCAGGGCAAGCTGGTGCTCAGAGCGCTGGCCGAGGCCGACGTCACCGTTGTGGTCGACGGCTCCTCCTCCGGCCGCAAGCGAGTGCCCGCCGCCCGCACCGCCACCTCCTCGCGCACCGCCACCGCCAAGACCGCCAAGAAGTCGACTAAGAAGGCCGCCAAGAAGACCGCGGCCGCGAAGAAGACCGCTGCGGCCGCTGACGGCGAGGAGACCGAAGCGCCGAAGAAGACCGCCAAGAAGACCGCCAAGAAAACTGTGAAGAAGGCGGCCAAGAAGACCGCCAAGAAGACCGCCGCGCCCGCGTCAGAGGACGAGGGGGCGGCCGAGACACCGGCGGCCGAGAAGGCCGCCGCGCCGGCCAAGAAGGCCACCCGCAAGAAGGCCGCCAAGAAGGCGGCGAAGAAAGCGTCCAAGAAGGACAAGGACACCGACGAGCCCGGCGAGAACGACTTCGAGTGGGACGAAGAGGACTCCGAAGCGCTCAAGCAGGCCCGCAAGGATGCCGAGATGACCGCCTCGGCCGACTCGGTCCGCGCCTACCTCAAGCAGATCGGCAAGGTGCCGCTGCTGAACGCGGCGCAGGAGGTCGAGCTCGCCAAGCGCATCGAGGCCGGCCTGTACGCCGTCGAACGCCTCAAGCAGATGCGCGAGGCCGGCGAGGAGATCCCCACACAGATGCGCCGCGATCTGGAGTGGATCGTCCGTGACGGTGATCGCGCCAAGGATCACTTGCTGGAGGCGAACCTCCGCCTCGTCGTCTCGCTCGCCAAGCGCTATACCGGCCGCGGCATGGCGTTCCTGGACCTGATCCAGGAGGGCAACCTCGGCCTCATCCGCGCCGTCGAGAAGTTCGACTACACCAAGGGCTACAAGTTCTCCACGTACGCCACCTGGTGGATTCGGCAGGCCATCACGCGCGCCATGGCCGACCAGGCCCGCACCATCCGCATCCCGGTGCACATGGTGGAGGTCATCAACAAACTCGGCCGCATCCAACGCGAGCTGCTCCAGGACCTGGGTCGCGAACCCACGCCCGACGAGCTGGCCAAGGAGATGGACATCTCTCCGGAGAAGGTCCTGGAGATCCAGCAGTACGCGCGCGAGCCGATCAGCCTCGACCAGACCATCGGCGACGAGGGCGACAGCCAGCTCGGCGACTTCATCGAGGACTCCGAGGCGATCGTCGCCGTCGACGCGGTCTCCTTCTCGCTCCTCCAAGGGCAGCTTCAGCAAGTGCTACAGACCCTTTCGGAGCGAGAGGCGGGCGTGGTGCGGCTGCGGTTCGGACTCACCGACGGCCAGCCGCGCACACTCGACGAGATCGGACAGGTCTACGGCGTCACGCGCGAGCGGATTCGCCAGATCGAATCGAAGACGATGTCGAAGCTGCGTCACCCCTCCCGCTCGCAAGTGCTGCGCGACTACCTCGATTAAGCGAACGGCTCGCGGGTAACCGTTCGTCATAAGACCGATGCACGATCGGCTCAGGGGCCCGCCGAGGGCCGCGCGGGCACGCGCAGCAGCCCTCGGCAGGGCCCCGTGAGCCGCGTATCAGCAGGCCCTGCAAGGCTTGCAGACAGCGCACGGGCGCCTCCTGGACCACCCGAACGGGTAAGTGAACGGCCGCCTCGCCAAGTTGCCGTTCGCCGAACGGTGGGCTACCGTGTGGAACAACTATCGCGATCTGGGACAGAGTGAGTCGAGTCTCATTGGGCAGTTCCAGGGAAGAGGTAGTACAGTGCAGGCGTTGAACGGGATGAGCCGGTCAACGGACCGACGTAAGAGAACCAACGACTACCGAACGCAGCGGAGGACCTGGTATGACATCCACCCTGACGCCCCCGCCCCAGACGGAGGAACGTCCGATCGCGGGCGAGCGCTGCGATCGGTGTAGCGCCGCGGCGAAACTGCGCGTCTTGCTCGCTGAAGGCAGTGACCTCGTCTTCTGCGGACACCACGCGAACCAGTACGCTGAGAAGCTGGTACCGATCGCCATCGACTTCAATGCCGACCCCGAATTCGAGTGGCGCGGCACCGAGCTCATGGCGTCCGAGAACTAGCGCGCCGTGAGCC
>JAJYSW010000297.1 GCA_021793335.1 Actinomycetes bacterium | reverse complement strand
CCGCAGCCGGATCTTGGCCTCGTTGACACGCCTGGCGCGGCGCAGCCATTCGCCGAGGACGAGTTCCGTACGGGCGGTCTCGAAGGGGAACGCGTCGGCCTCGCGGTGCAACTCCATGGCGCGCTCGTAGTGCTTCCCGGCCACCGGCTCGGGCGCGAGCAGGCCGAGACAGCGCTCGACCATGGCCTGCCAGTGCGGGAGCCGCGTTGACTCGGCCCACATGGCGAACCACTCGAAGACGTGAGCGACCCGGTCGGGATCACCGGTGCGGACGGCGGCCTCGACCGCGACCGGGACCTGTGTCAGCGCGTCTCCGGGCGCTTTGGACTCCAGGCGCGTCATGAACCGGTTGAGCGCCCGCTCATAGCGTCCCGAACTGAAATCGAGCAGCGCGAGCGGCAAGTCGACGGCGACGGCGGTGTCCGCCGGAGACTCCGCACGCGCGAGTTCGGCGAGCTCGCGTGTGCGGTCCTCTTCGCCGCGCAGCGCCGCGATCGGGGCGAGTGCCCAGGCTCGGGCCTGGACCGGACCGATGCGCTGGCCGAGCTCGCGGGCGATCGCCACGGCGTCCTCGGCCGAGGCCACCGCGTCCGCCCATCGCCCCCTGTGGAATTCGGTGACGGCGTGGAGGGTCAGCGCTCGCGGCAGGGGCCCCGAGGCGCCGGCCGCACGGCATTCGCGCACGAGCGCCGCGGCCGAGCGCTCGGCCGCGGCGATATCGCCTATCAGCATCCGCCACCACGGAAGCATGGCGCGGTCGTGCAGCGGGAGGTTCGCGCCGAATTCCTCGTGGATGTCGAGCAGACGCCGCAACGAGGCCACTCCTTCGCCGATGGCGACCTTGCCCGAGCGGTTGAACCCGGCCGTGGCTCGGGCCAGTGCCCGCACCCACGCGGCATGATCGATGCCGAGCCGCTCGGCGTGCTCGGCGGCGGCCTCCGCGCGAGCGAAGTCCCCGCTCTGCCAGGCCAGTTCGACGGCGCGGAACAGCGGGTACCCGGCGGCCTCCGGCGCCGCGTCCGTGTAATGGTCGGCGGCTTCCCTCCACATCCGGTAGCCCTCGCGGGCCTCTCCGTTCCAGGCGGCGACCGAAGCATCGACGGTGGTGGCGCGGGCCGACAGGCTCCGATCACGGACCCGTCGTCCCGCCGCGCGAGCCAGTTCGGCGGCCTTCGGGCCGTCGCCCGCGAGCAGGGCGGCCTCGGCGGCGAGCAGCAGCCGCCGGCCCCGCTCGTGGCCGTCGGGGGTGAGGGCGGCGGCGCGCTCGAACATCGTGTACTCGGCGGCGTGCCCGCCGCAGCCGCGCGCGCATTCACCGGAGGATTCGAGCGCGGCCGCCACCGATTCGTCGGGGCCGGTCGCGGCGGACGCGAGGTGGAAGACCCGACGGTGGTCCTCGGGGTCCATGGCCTCGGCGAAGGCTCGGTGCACTGCGATGCGCCGGTATACGGGCATGCCCTCGTAAGCGGCGGCGCGGATCATCGGGTGACCGAATTCGAAACGGCCTTCGCGAAAACGGATCAGCCGGTCGGCTTCGGCGGGCGCGAGGTCGGGCAGGCCCGCGTCGAATCCCTCTGCGACGGCCAGTATGAGGCCGGTGTCGCCGGTGTCATCAGCGGCGATGGCCAGCAGCAGCGCCCTGGTGGCCTCGGGGAGGCGGTCGATGCGGTCGCCGAACACCCGTTTGAGTCGACTCGTGGCGGAGCGCGGGCGTCCGGCCAGATCGGTGCCGCGCCACGCGCCGGATTCGGTCGGCGGGAGTTCGAGCAGGGCGAGCGGGTTGCCTTCGGCTGCTTTGAGAATGCCCTGACGCGTGGTGGGCGGCAGGCCCGCGTGGCGCTCGCCGAGCAGGTGCGCGGCGGCCGCGTCGTCGAGCGGACCGACGACGAGTTCGTCGAGGCCGGGCGCGGGGAAGTCGGGGGCGTAGCCCTCGCGGACGGCGAACAGCATCGCGACCGGCTCGGCGGCCAGACGCCGTGCCGCGAACAGCAGGATGTCGGCCGAATCGGGGTCGAGCCAGTGCGCGTCGTCGATGAGGCACAGCACGGGTTTCGCCGCCGAGGCTTCGGCCAGCAGATTGAGCACGGCCACGCCGACGGCGAAGCGGTCGTTGCCGGAACGGTGCGGTAGGGGCGCGGGGTCCAGGTCGAGCACGGTCCGCAGGGCGGCGGCGTGGGGATCGCCGAGCGAGCCGAGATGCCCGGCGAGCGGCAGCAGGAGCGATTGCAGCCCCGCGAACGACCAGGCGTGCTCGCTCTCGACGCCGACGCAGCGGAGCACGGTGAAGTCGGCAGCCGACTCGGCGGCGGACTCCACCAGTGTGGACTTGCCGATCCCGGCTTCGCCGCGCACGACCAGGGCGGAGCCTCGGGAGGCGCGGGCGGCGTCGAGCAGGGACCGGAGGGCGGCGATCTCAAGGGCGCGTCCGTGCAGCACACACCCAACGATAGCGCCGCCCCGATCCCCGCATCGCGGTCGGAACGCGCCTGCGGCGCGGTGTGCCTCAGGCCGGGAGCGGCGTCGCACGGCGGGCGTCGACCAGGGCCCGGGCCCACCATTCGAGTTCGTCGAGGAAGCTCTTGGCGTGCGGCTCGGCTTCGGCGAAGCCGGTGAACTCGCCGCGATCGTCGAACCGTTCCCAGTACATCGAGAACATCAGCGTGTGCCGGATGGTCGTGGCGCGCAGTTCGGGGAAGACCTGCCGCAGATGCTCGGCGGCCCGCTGGCCTCCGGCGCCGCCGCCGTAGGTGATCAGGCCGACCGGCTTGGCCGCCCACTCTCTCATGTAGAAGTCGATGGCGTGCTTGAGCGGGGCCGGGTAGGAGTGGTTGTACTCGGGAGTGACCACGATGAACGCGTCGGCGCGGTGGAGGCGCTCGCCCAGGCCCGCCACGGCCGCGCTGGGAGCCCCCGGCGTCGACCACTGGTCCTCCTCGGTCATGTAGTGGGGCAGGCCCAGTTCGGCGATGTCGACGAGGTCGACCTCGAACGCGCCGTGTTCCACGGCCCGCTCGGCGATCCATTGTGACGGGACCGGGCCCCAGCGGCCGGCGCGCGTGGAGCCGATGATGACGGCGAGCTGTAGTTTCTCGGACATGGTGCCCTCGTTTCATTCGGACTTGCGGGAACGGGCACGACGCTACGAACGATCCGACGTGTCCGGCATCCGTCAGGCGACGGATGCCGGACACGTCGTGCCGCCCATAGGTTCGGGGCCATGACCGCCACCGCACCCGAACCGGCTCCCACGGCCGAGCGCACTCGCTGGGGAGCGATCGCCGCCGTCGGCTTCGCGCAGCTCGTCGTCGCCGGCGGCATGTCGGCACTGGCCGTGGGGCTGCCTCCGATCCGCACCGATTTCGCCGTCTCCGAGGCCGCCACGGCCTGGGTCCTGCTCGCCTACGCCCTGCCGATGGGCGCGGTCGCGATCGCGGCCGGGCGGCTGGCCGACCGTGCCGACATGCGCGCCGTCGCCGTGTTCGCCATGGGCGGCCTGGGCCTGTGCTCCCTGGCCGCCGCACTCGCCCCGGGGTTCCCCTTGCTGATCGCCGCCAGGGCCGCGCAGGGTCTGACCGGCGGGCTTCTGTTCGGCATGACCGGTCGCATCATCGTCACCTCGGCCGCCGTGGCGCAGCGCGGTCGGGCGATGTCGGTGATCACGCTGCTGATGACCATCGGCGGCATGGGCATGGTCGGCGTGGGCGGGTTCGTCATCGCCGCGTTCGGTTGGCGGGGCCTGTTCTGGGTCTTCGTCGTCATGGCGGCGCTGGCGCTGGGCGCGATGTGGGCGACGGTGCCGAGCAACGGCACGGGGC
>JAJYSW010000024.1 GCA_021793335.1 Actinomycetes bacterium | reverse complement strand
TCGCAGAGCACCTCGACGGTGATGCGGGTCCCCGGCGGGGTGTGCCGGACGGCGTTGGAGAGCAGGTTGTCGAGGACCTGGCGCATCCGGGCGCGGTCGGCGATCACCACCGTCGAGGAGTCCGGCACCGAAGTGAACTCGAACTCGTGGTCCTCGGCGACGACGGCGTGGGCCGCGACGGTCTCGTTCCCGAGGACGGCCAGGTCGACCGGCTCGGATTCGACGGGCCGTTCCTGGTCGAGCCGGGCGAGGTGGAGCAGGTCGCCGACGAGCAGCCCCATCCGCTTGGCGGCCTCCTCGATCTGCCCGATGTAGTACTGCCGGTCGTCCTCGGGCATGCCCGGATTGGTCCGGACCAGCTCGGAGTATCCGCGGACGCTGGTCAGCGGCGTGCGCAGCTCGTGGGAGGCGTCGGCGATGAACTCCCGCATGCGCCGCTCGGAGTCGTGGGCGCGCTCTTCGGAGATCTTCCTGGCGCGGATCGAGCTCTCGATCTTGCCGAGCATCGTGTTGATGGCGTAGCCGACGCGGCCCACCTCGGTGGCCGGATCGTGATCGGGCACACGCCTGTCGTAGTTGCCGCCGGCGATCATGGCGGCGGTGTTCTCGATCTGGCGCAGCGGCGAGAGACTGGCCCGCACCAGCCCGACGCCGAGCGCGGCGAGCCCGGCGAGGACGCCCGCACCGATGAAGATGTCGACCCACACCAGGCCCGCGACGGTCTTGTCGAAATGGGCGAGCCGGTATGACAGCACGTAGTAGGCGGCCCGGTCGCCGGTCTCGGATTCGGGGTCGTAATCGGCGTTCTCGGTGCCCACGTCGGTTCCCGGGAGGCCGAGGACACGCCAGCGGGTGGTGCCGTCGGCGGCGAGCGCGGTGAACGCCTCGCCGCGCGCCCGCTGAAGCTGTTCGAGGCTGAACACCGGCGTGTCCGTGCGGTGGGCGGGCACGTCGAAGCGGTTCCCGTTGTCGTACATCGAACTGAAGATGTACTGGTTGGGTCGCACGCCGTTGTCGGGGGCCGCCTCGGCGGTCACACCGATGAAGGAGGCGGGATTCCCTTTGAGGAGCTGATCTTCGAGCTCGTCGTCCACTGTGCCGAGGAAGTAGGAGTGCAGGGCCAGGATCGTGGAGACGCTGATGAGGATCAGTGATCCCGCGACCAGGACCAGCAGCGCTGCGGTCAGTCTGACCCGCAGGGGCGTGCGGTCCCAGCGTGCCCGGACGGCCTCGACGAAGTGGGGTGCGCTCACCGATGCTGCTCCCGCAGGACGTAACCGATTCCCCGCAGCGTCTGGATGAGCTTGGGGTCGCCGGTGTCGACCTTGCGGCGCAGATAGGAGACATAGGATTCGACGATGCCGTCGTCGCCGCGGAAGTCATAGCGCCACACGTGGTCGAGAATCTGGGCCTTGGAGAGCACTCTCCCGGCGTTGATCATGAAGTACCGCAGCAGTTTGAACTCGGTGGGCGAGAGCTGCACGGCCTCGCCGGCCCGCCAGACCTCGTGGGTCTCCTCGTCGAGTTCGAGGTCGGCGTATTTGAGGCGCGAGGGGCGGGGCAGCTCGCCTGCGGATCGGCGCAGCACGGCGTGGATGCGGGCGACGACCTCTTCGAGCGCGAAGGGCTTGGTGATGTAGTCGTCACCGCCGGCGGAGAGGCCGGTGACGGTGTCGGCGGTGGCGTCGCGGGCGGTGAGGAAGAGCACGGGGGTGTGGTCGGAGCCGGAACGCAGGCGGCGCACCACTTCGAAGCCGTCGAAATCGGGCAGGTTGACGTCGAGGACGACCAGGTCGGGGCGGTGGCGGGCGACCGAGCGCAGCGCCTCCTCGCCGGTGCCGACGGCGTGGACGGCGAATCCCGCGTAGCGCAGGGAGGTGGCGAGCAGTTCACAGATGTTCTCGTCGTCCTCGACGACGAGGAGTGTGGCCTCGGACTCGGTGTTCGACTGGGGCATGGACCTCATCTTCACATGATCGTCGAGCCGCGGTCCGCAAGCCGTCTTCGCGCAGCTTGACGGCCGCGATTCGGTCTCGCCGTCGACGCGGCGCCGGTCAGGGGTCGTTCTGTGGAGAGGATACGTCGGGCGGGCGGTCACGCCAAGATATCGAGACGAGAAGGGCTCGGATCAGGATGTCGGCGGCGATGCCGCCCGGTGCGGCACCGCACTGCCGCGCGGGCCGCCTGCACGATTTCACAGATTGCCGGCGTGCGCGATCTGTTGTCGCTCGGCACCGTCGGATAGACTTCAGGGTGGCAGCCGGGCACGGCAGGTGCCCGGGCCGTGACACCAGAGGGCGGCGCCCCGATCGCGTCGGTGCGGCACTCTGGACAGGTGAAAACGCTAGGTGAACTCTTGGCCTGCTCCTCAATCGAAACGTTGAGGCCGCCCTCTATCGCTGGGAGGTGTTTCCTGTTCCGACGGCGATCGCCACAGCACTGAAGTGCCGTGGTCTCACGTGGGTTCCGCAGACGCCTCGTCATGCCGGACCGGCGATGGGATCGCAACGATCGGTTCTCTCTCAGCGACCATCGGTAGTTTTCATATCGTTCGCCATAGGCGAATGCCGGGTGTCTCCGCGAAAGGAATGTCGATGACACTGTCAATCGAGACCGGAACGGCCGAGAACGGGGTCGTCACCGTCGAGTTGGCCGGCGAGGTCGACTATGCGACGGCCCCGCAGATCCGCGAAACCATCACCAATGCCCTCGAAGCCGGCGGTGTCACCGCCATTCGGGTCGATGTCGCCAAGGTGACGGTGCTGGATTCGACGGGTATCGGCACGATCGTGGTGGCCTACCGCATCGCACGCGAGATGGGCGTGGAGCTGGCGGTGGTCAATCCGAACCGGTTCATCACCCGCCTGTTCACCGTCGTCGGTGCCGAGGAACTGCTCGAAGACCCCACCGAGACTTTCACGACGAAAGAGCGCAGCGCGTCGCAGACCGCCTAAGGCGAGTGATTCTCGAACGAATCGACGGGCGATGGCCCGGCGAGCGGGCCCGCATCGGGGATTCCGCCGCCATACCGATATCGTGCAACGACCCTGGGCACGGACCGTTTCATCGGAGACCTCGCGCTCCCGTGTCGAAGAAAGGCCGCTTCCGGCGAGTGATCGGGTCCGCAACAGCGTTACCGGTACTACATATTCCGCACTTCACAGTTACCCTTGAACGGGGGCTTGCCGCCCCCGTCCACGCAGCGTCTGCAAAGAAGAGGCGATTCAGCTGTGTCGAGTGCGACTCAGGGCGGTCCGTTGACCGATTTCGGAGCCAATGAATGGCTGGTCAACGAAATGTACGAGCGGTATCGCGAAAATCCCGACAGTGTCAGCGCCGGATGGCGCGAATTCTTCGGCGGTGATCCGGCCAACGCCGGCATCGCAGACGGCGAGAGCAAGGCCGCGGCCACCCCCGCGGCGGAAGCGTCGTCGAAGACGGCGACCGCATCCGTGTCCAAGACCACCGCGGCGGGCGAGCCCGCGTCGCGGAACGGGCAGGAGAAGCGGTCCGAGGCGGTGCCCGAGCCGTCCGCAGGAAGTCCGGCGGTCCCGCCCACAAGCCGCACATCGACGCCCGTGCCTCCCGCCGAGCCCTCCGCGCGGGCGAAGCCCGCCGTGAACGAGTCCGATGCTCCCGCGACAAGCGCCCCCTCGACGAAACCGCTCAGAGGCGTCGCGGCCAAGGTCGCCCAGAACATGGAGGCGTCGCTGGAGATCCCGACGGCGACCTCCGTGCGGGCCGTGCCGGCGAAGCTCCTGTTCGACAACCGCGTGGTCATAAACAACCATCTCAAGCGCAGCCAGGGCGGGAAGGTCTCCTTCACTCACCTCATCGGCTACGCGCTGGTCCAGGCGGTCAAGGCCCATAGGGGCATGAACGCCTCCTACAAGGTCGTCGACGGCAGGCCGCAGGTGGTGCACCCCGAGCACATCAACCTCGGTCTGGCGATCGACCTTCCGAAGCCGGACGGCTCGCGCACCCTGGTGGTGCCCTCGATCAAGGACTGCGAGTCGATGGACTTCCGCGAGTTCTGGCAGGCGTACGAGGACCTGGTCCGCAAGGCCCGGGCCAATAAGCTCACGATGGAGGACCACGCCGGGGCGACCCTGACGCTGACGAACCCGGGCGGCATCGGCACCGTCCACTCGGTGCCGCGGCTGATGCAGGGCCAGGGCCTCATCGTCGGCGTCGGCGCCATGGAGGTCCCCGCCGAGTTCGCCGGGGCCTCGGACGAAACCCTCTCGGACCTGGGCGTCTCGAAGATCATGACGGTCACCTCGACGTACGACCACCGCATCATCCAGGGAGCGGAGTCCGGCGAGTTCCTGGCGACCCTGCACCGGCTGCTGCTCGGCGACGACTTCTTCGACTCGATCTTCCGCAGCCTGCTCATCCCCTACGAGCCGGTGCGCTGGGTCCGCGACGTCGCCAAGACCCACGAGGGCCAGATCGACAAGAACGCCCGCGTCATCGAGCTGATCCACGCCTACCGGGTCCGCGGCCACCTCATGGCCGACACCAACCCGCTGCATTACGAGATCCGCCACCACCCCGACCTCGACGTCCTCTCGCACGGGCTGACCCTGTGGGACCTGGACCGGACGTTCCCGGTCGGCGGTTTCGCCGGTCAGCAGCGCATGAAGCTGCGCGACATCCTCGGGGTGCTGCGCGACTCGTACTGTCGCCGCGTGGGCGTGGAGTACATGCACATCCAGGACCCCGAAGAGCGGGCCTGGCTGCAACGGCGCATCGAGGTGCCGTTCGCGAAGCCGAAGGTCGAGGCGCAGAAGCACATTCTCGGCCGCCTCAATGCGGCCGAGGCGTTCGAGACGTTCCTCCAGACCAAGTTCGTCGGCCAGAAGCGCTTCAGCCTCGAAGGGGGCGAGTCGCTCATTCCACTGCTCGATCAAGTCCTGCATTCGGCGGCCGACACCGGGCTCGACGAGGTCGTGATCGGCATGCCCCACCGCGGGCGGCTGAACGTGCTGGCCAATATCGTCGGCAAGAAGCTCTCGAAGATCTTCACCGAGTTCGAGGGGCACATCGATCCCAAGACCATAGGCGGTTCGGGCGACGTCAAGTACCACCTGGGCATGACCGGGCGGTTCACCACGCCGAACGGCAAGAGCGAGACCGTCGTGTCGGTCACGGCCAACCCCTCCCACCTCGAAGCGGTCAACCCGGTCCTCGAAGGCATAGTCCGTGCCAAGCAGGACCGCTTGGACCTCGGCGAGGAGGGCTTCACCGTGCTGCCGGTGGTCATCCACGGCGATGCCGCCTTCGCCGGACAGGGCGTGGTCGCCGAGACGCTGAACCTGTCGCAGTTGCGCGGCTACCGCACCGGTGGGACCGTCCACGTGGTGGTCAACAACCAGGTGGGCTTCACCACGGCCCCGGCCCACTCGCGTTCGAGCCTGTACTGCACGGACGTGGCCCGGATGATCCAGGCGCCGATCTTCCACGTCAACGGCGACGACCCCGAGGCGGTCTGCGAGGTCGCGAAGCTGGCCTTCGCCTACCGCCAGCAGTTCCGCAAGGACGTCGTCATCGACATGGTCTGCTACCGACGCCGCGGGCACAACGAGGGCGACGACCCGAAGATGACCAACCCGCAGATGTACCAGGTCATCGATGCCAAGCAGTCGGTCCGCAAGCTCTACACGCGCGCGCTCATCGGTCGCGGGGACATCACCATGGAGGACGCCGAGGAGGCGCTGGCGGACTACCAGGCGCAGTTGGAGCGGGTCTTCCGGGAGACCAAGGAGGCCCTGTCCGGGCGGACCGGCCCGATGCCGTGGCGTCACCAGCCCGCGCCGGTGGCCGACATCGACACCTCGGTCGACGCCGAGACCATCGCGATGATCGGCAAGGCGCACACCACGCTTCCGGAGGGCTTCAAGCCGCACAAGGCGGTCCGCAGGGTCCTGGAGAAGCGCAGCGAGATGTCCACTTCGGGCAATATCGACTGGGCGTTCGCCGAGACCCTCGCGTTCGGGTCGCTCCTGATGCAGGACAAGGCGGTGCGTCTGGCCGGCCAGGACTCCAGGCGCGGGACGTTCGTGCAGCGCCACGCCGTCGTCATCGATCAGGAGACCGGTCTGGAGTACACGCCGCTGGCCCACCTGGGTCAGAACGCCGAGCGGTTCTTCGTCTACGACTCGCTGCTCTCGGAGTTCGCGGCCATGGGCTTCGAATACGGGTACTCGGTGGAGAACCCGGGCATGCTGGTGCTCTGGGAGGCCCAGTTCGGCGACTTCGCCGACGGAGCCCAGACCATCATCGACGAGTTCGTCTCCTCGGGCGAGGCCAAGTGGGGCCAGCACTCGGGTGTGACGCTGCTGCTGCCGCACGGCCACGAGGGCGCCGGCCCCGACCACACCTCGGGCCGTATCGAGCGGTTCCTGCAACTGTGCGCCGACGAGAACATGCGCATCGCCAATTCCACCAGCCCGGCCAACTACTTCCACCTGCTGCGCCGCCAGGCGCTGGATCCGGTGAAGAAGCCGCTCGTGGTGTTCACACCGAAGTCGCTGCTGCGCCACAAGTCGGCCGTCAGCCAGCTCGACGAGTTCACGTCGGGCCGCTTCCAGCCGGTCCTGTCCGACCCGGCGATCGCCTCCGGCCGGATGCGGCCCGAGGACGTGCGCAAGGTCCTGCTGTGTTCGGGCAAGGTGTACTACGACCTGGCCGCGGCGCGCGAGGAGCGCGGCGTCACCGATACCGCGCTCCTGCGGGTCGAGCAGCTCTACCCGCTGCCGGCCGAGGAACTGCGCAGCGCGCTGGGTTCCTTCTCGGCGGCGGAGGACGTCGCGTGGGTGCAAGAGGAGCCGGCCAACCAGGGCGCGTGGTCGTACATCGCGCTCAACCTGCTGGAGGAGCTCGGCGGGACGCACCTGCGCCGCATCTCGCGGCCCGCGGCCGCGGCGCCGTCGACGGGTTCGCCGAAGGTCCACGAGGTCGAGCAGGAGGCGCTCATCGACGTGGCCATGCCGCGCCCGTAGCGGCGAGCCGCTCGCGTCGGCGTCCCGGCCGCGAGCAGTGACGAGAGAGGGGAGGCTTTCGGGCCTCCCCTCTTTTCGCGTCGTGCATCGCTTCGGCCCCGGGCGCCTCACGCGGGCCTTGGCGGAACGTCATGCGCAGGGAGCGCTTGACTCCCGAGGCGTTAGCGATAACAATGTTGCCATGGTCACGAGAGCCTCGTGACCGCGGCAACACATCACATTGGAGTGAAGCATCGATGACGAGCAATCCCTCACCTCCGGGACCGGTGTCCCGGCGAACACTCCTCTCGATCCCCGCGGCGGCCGCGGGGATCGGCCTGGCGGGATGCGGGTCGCTGACCGACTCCCTGAGCGGCAAAACGCAAGTACGCCAATGGAACCTCTTGGCCGGCGCCGACGGCGCGGTCATGACCGAGATGCACGAGCGCTTCGCCGCGGAACACCCTGACATCGAACTCCAGGCCACCACCTTCGGCTGGGGAACACCGTTCTACACCAGACTCGTCATGGGCGCCTCCGGCGGCAACGCGGCCAACATCGCCACGATCCACGTCTCGCGGCTCAAGAGCCTCTCCCCCGAGACGCTCCTGTCCCCCATCGAGATCGACGAGATCGTCGAGGCCGGCCTCGACCCTGGGGACTTCCCGCCGGACGTGTGGGACAAGTGCTTCCACGAGGACAGGCTCTACTGCATCCCGATCGACACGCACGCACTGGTCAATTACTACAACCGGACCATCTGCGAACAGGCCGGAGTCCTGACCCCCGACCGCACGCTCATGGAGACCCACGGCGTCGAGGAATACTTCGACCTGCTGCGGGCCGTCAAGGACGTCACCGGCACCTACGGCACCTCCCTGGACACCTTCGCCGGATGGCGGCAGTTCTGGGCCTGGTACCGCCAACAGGACGGCGAGTGGATCTTCCACGAGGACGACTTCGAACTCGACGACGACAAGGCCCTCGCCGCCATCGAACCGCTGTACCGGATGGCCGAGGAAGGGCTGTGCCCGACGATCTCCGACGGCGGCCAGACCGCCGCGAACTTCGAGAACGGCGCCGCCGGGCTCGTCCAGGTCGGCAACTGGGAGATCGTGCGCTTCCGGGCCTTCAGCGAAGCGGAGGGATTCGACTTCTCCATGGCCGAGATGCCCGACTTCTACGGCAACCGCCGCACCCAGGGCGACAGCCACGGCTACGTGCTCCCCTACCAGAACAGCTGGGACCCCGCGGTCCGCAAGGCCACCGTCCAATACGCCGCGTGGATGCTCAAGCACAGCTTCGACTGGGGGGCGGGCGGCGGCCACACGCCGGCGTACCTGCCGGTCACCGAAAGCGAGGAGTACCAGTCCCTCGAACCCAACGCCGAGTACTCCGGTGTGGTCGACAACGTTCAATTCGACCCCGAGGTGTGGTTCGCCGGATCGGCCGCCCGCATCTACGACGAGGTCGGCGCCGTGCTCCAGCAGGTCTATGCTCTCGCGATGACCCCCGAGGAAGCGCTCGCGCTCATCAAGGAGCGGGCTCACGCACTGCTCGCCCTGCCGAATCCGGTTGATTGAAACGATTCATAGGACTTCACGTCATGACTACCGACACGACAACGCCCCAAGAGGCGACGGAAGGGCCGCCGCCGCGCATGAGCACGCCGCCCTCACCGAAACGACGGTCGTGGACCGGGCTGTGGTTCGTCCTGCCCTTCACGGCGGTGTACGCGCTCTTCCTCGTCTGGCCGACCGTCCTCGGCCTGTACTACTCCTTCACCGATAAGAGCCTCACGGGCCGCCCCGTCTCCTGGGTCGGCTGGGAGAACTGGGCCGAGACCTTCGGTGACGAACGCGCCTGGGACGCGCTGTGGAACACCGCGGTGTTCACCCTCTACAGCACGCCGCCGCTGGTGATCCTCGCGATCGTCTTCGCGCTCCTGGTCAACCGCGCCCGCAAGATGGGCTGGTTCCTCCGGATGGCGTTCTTCGCGCCGTTCGTCATCCCGGTCTCCGTGGTCACCATGATCTGGATCTGGATGTACCAGCCCGACGGCGGCCTGATCAACCACTACCTCCAGATGCTCGGTGTCCAAAGCGCCGAGACGCCGACGCTGTGGCTCCAGGACGAAGGCCGCGCCATGTGGTCGGTCGTCATCACCACCGTCTGGTGGACGATCGGGTTCAACTTCCTGCTGTTCCTGGCCGCGCTCCAGACGATCCCCAAGGACGTCTACGAGGCCTCGGCCATCGACGGCGCGAACTCGTGGCAGCAACTGTGGCGCATCACGCTGCCACTGCTCAAACGCACCACCGCACTGGTGATCGTGCTCCAGCTCATCGCCTCGCTGCGGATCTTCGACCAGATGTACCTGATGACCGGCGGCGGCCCGAACCGCACCACCGAGGTCGCCATCCACTACATCTACATCGCCGGCTTCGAGGGCTACCGCATCGGCTACGCCTCGGCGCTGTCGTACGTGCTGTTCGTCCTCATCTTGATCGTCTCCATCGTCCAGTTCCGGCTGTTCTCCCGGAAGGAGGACTGACAATGACCGCCCTTCAACAGAAGCCGCGCAGCACAGCGCCGGACGAGCGGCGCGTGGTCGAACGCAGGCGAAAGAAGGTGTCCGCGGGCACCGCCTTGGTGTACGTCTCGGCCTTCGCCCTGGCGCTGCTGTGGCTCGTGCCGCTGCTGTGGGCCCTGTCCACCTCGCTGAAGACCGAGACCGAGGCCAGCCTCGGCCAGGACATCCACTGGATTCCCGAGAACTGGTCCCTGGAGGGGTACCGGGTCCTGTTCGAGCGTGGCGACCACCTGAACTGGATGATCAACTCCACGATCGTCTCCACGATCGTCACCGTGCTCACGCTGGTGCTCTGCGTCCTGGCGGCCTACGGGTTCTCCCGGTTCGACTTCCCGGGCAAGAAGGTCGTCTTCGCCGCCATCATCGCCGGGCTCATGGTGCCGCCGCAGGCGCTGATCATCCCGCTGTTCGACATCGTCACCGCGATGAACCTGGCCGACACCTATTGGGGCCTGGCGCTCCCGCAGGTGGTCGCCCCGGTCATGGTGTTCATCCTCAAACGCTTCTTCGACGCGGTGCCCCGCGACTACGAGGAGGCCGCGAAGCTCGACGGCGCAGGCCACCTGCGGGTCCTGTGGAGCGTCATCGTGCCGCTGTCGGGCCCGATCATGGCGGCGGTCGGCATCTTCACGTTCATCGGTTCCTGGAACAACTTCCTGTGGCCGCTGCTCATCGCCACCGACCCGTCGATGATGACCCTGCCGGTCGGCCTCGGCGTCGTCGCCGGCGGCTACGGCCTGTTCTACGCCCAGAACATGGCCGCGGCCGTTCTCGGCGCGCTGCCGCTGCTGATCGTGTTCCTGATCTTCCAGAAGCAGATCGTCAAGGGCGTCGCCGGCGTCGGCCTGAAGTGATCCGCAGGCCATGACGAGGGGGCGGGGCCCACGCGGCCCCGCCCCCTCGCTCACCGCCGGATCAGAGCTGCCCGAGCTGCTCGAAGCATGAGGCGGGGCTCCAACCGATCATGGTCCCCGAGCGGACCCTGATCCACTCGTGCTCCCACGACAGGCCCGCGCATCCGATCGTCTCCTCGCCATCGGCGGCGAAGCACGATCCGAAGAGTTCGCTGCCGTTGTAGATCCGCTTCAGGCGCTTGGCGCTCGTGCGCGCGTCGGTGAAGACCGAGACGCCGAAGGTCGCCTTCACCTCGTAGCGGCACGGCATCATCTGCTCGCGGGCGACCTCGTTCGACAACAGCGCCGCCCGGACCTCGATCGGGTCCGTCCCGTGGAGCACGGCGCCCGTTCCGGAAGGCTCGGAGGCGGCCGCCTCGCTTCGCCCGAGCATCACTGCGATGAGCGCCGTCACGGCCACCGTGATCACGAGCCCGGCGGCGGCCCGTCTCACGGCCGTCCACGCGCCCGAGGCACCGGAAGGCACTTCGTCCCTACGCCGTCCGACAACCGACATGATCGACCTCCTTCATCGGACGTCTCGGGCCGCGACACAGGGTCGCGAACTCGACTCATATCCAGGGTGAGGGGCGGCGGTCCGGTCGGCGGGAGAATCGCCGACAAAGTACGGGCCGGCATCCCCGAGACGGGGACGCCGGTGACGAACCGTCACATCGCCGCCCTTACGAGGCGGTGACCACGACCTTGCCGAACGCCTCGCCGGAGGCCAGGCGACGCAGCGCCGCCTCGGCCTCGGCCAGCTCGTGGACCGAGTCGACGACGGGCCGCACACCGCGCTCCTCGCAGAACGCGATGAGCTCGACCAGCTCGTCCCTGGTGCCCATGGTCGAACCGACGATTTCGAGCTGCTTGAAGAACACGTGGCGCAGATCGATGCGCGGCGCGTGGCCGCCGGTGACGCCGCAGTTGACCAGGCGGCCACCGGGCTTGAGCGACTTGATCGAGTGCTCCATCACGGGCTCGCCCACCGAGTCGACGACGACGTCGACGCGTTCGGGCAGCCGCGCGCCGGGTTCGACGGCCTCGGCCCCGATCGCGGCGGCCCGCTCTCGGCGCTCGCCCTCCCGTCCGGTGGCGTAGACGCGGGCGCCCATGGCCTTCGCCAGGACGATCGCGGCGCTGGCGACCCCGCCTCCGGTGCCTTGGACGAGGACGGCGCCGTCCTCGGAGAGGCGGCCTCGGGTCGTGAGCATGCGCCAGGCGGTCAGGTAGGCCGTGGGTAGGCAGGCGGCCTCGGCCGAGCTCCAGTCTTTCGGCTTGGGCAGGAGGTTGCGGGCCGGGACGGCGACGGTCCGGGCGAGCGTGCCGGGGTAGTGCTCGGAAAGGAGCGTGCGCTTGGGGTCGAGGGTCTCGTCATCGAGGGCGGCGTCCGCGATGACGGGATAGACGACGACCTCCTCGCCCTCGGCGGTCATGCCGACGGCGTCGGTACCGAGGATCATCGGGCACTGCTCGGCGCTGAGACCGACGCCCGAGAGGGACCACAGGTCGTGGTGGTTGACCGAGGCCGCGGTGAGATCGATTCGCGCCCAATCGTCGGGGACGTCCGGAGGCGTCGTCTCCTCAACGGCGAGCGCTGAGAATGGATCGTCCCGGTTCACGGTGCGGGCGTAGGCGGCGAGCATCGGCGAGTGACCTCCGTCGTGGCGAGACCGGTCGGCCCGGGCGCGGCCCGAGCCGGTGAACACGCTGTCCATCATGGTAATTCGTGCTGCTTGTGTTGTGTCTCCAACTGTAGGGGTATCCATCGGACAGGCCCTGCGAGAGGTAGGGTCGGCATTGGAATCACACCCACTGGAAAGAAGCTGGAGGGGCCATGTTCAAGCCTCTGTTCAAGCGGATGCTGCCGCAGATCTCGGCTTCGGCTCACTGCGACCTGCCGTGCGGGGTCTACGACCCGGCGCAGGCTCGCATCGAAGCGGAGTCGGTCAAGGCGATCTGCGAGAAGTACCAGGCCAACGAAGATCCCGAGTTCCGCACTCGCGCGCTCATCATCAAAGAGCAGCGCGCCCAGTTGGTGAAGGAACACCTCTGGGTGCTGTGGACGGACTACTTCAAGCCGCCGCACTTCGAGAAGTACCCGCAGCTGCACGTGCTGGTCAATGAGGCGACGAAGCTCGCGGGCGGCACCGGTTCCAAGGCGAGCACCGATCCGAAGCTGGCCGATGAGCTGCTGGCGAAGATCGACCAGATCGCCGAGATCTTCTGGGAGACCAAGAAGTAGCGCAGGAGGCCGGTCCCTCGCCCGCGACGGCGCAGGACCGGCCGAACCGATGCGGCGCGAAGCGCCCGCCCGGCCTGGACGACACCAGGTGGGGCGGGCGCTTCGCCGTACGAGGCCGACTCGGTTCGCCCGGCCCGTGCGCGGGCCGGGGGTGAGATACGGGGGCAATCGGACGGGGTGGTCCCCGTTGGTGGGAGCCTCCCACTATTCTTTGCACCTGGAGGGAGACCACGCGGTCTGCACAACGTCACAGGGAGCGGCGATGCCGGTGAGCGAAGAACGCGAAGACGTGCTGCTGCTCGATGTCCCGACGGCGGGCGATTATCTCTCGGTGCTGCCCACCGCCACGGCGGCGGTGGCGACCCGTCTCGGCTTCTCGCTCGACGCGATCGAGGATCTTCGGGCCGCGGTCAACGCCGCCGTGACTTTGCTGATGCCCGAACCGGGGCGTCCGCAGGCGTCTCGCCGCCGGTACGACGGCGACGACTCGATGCACTGCCGCCTGGAGGTCAGCACCGAGTTCCTACAGATCGTGCTCAGCCGCACGAAGGGGGAGCCCCTGCCGGACCAGGGCACCTATCATTGGCAGGTGCTCAGGGCGCTGACCGATGAGGCTTCCTCGGAATCAGACGGCATGCGGCCGATGATCCGCATCCGCCAACAGCGCCCCGCCTCCGAGGCCGACGCCGAGACCGATGCCCACCGCGTCCACTGAGCGGGCCGGGACGGCGCGGCCCCACGCCGGGCGGGCGTCCCGCTGCGACCCTCACGCCGGTCGCCTCGTGTCCGCACCGTCTCAGGACAGCTTGAAGGCCCGGCGAGACGCCGGGCCCGTCAAGCTCTTGCCGTGTTCAATTCGAGGAATGGCTTCTCAAAGGGGCGGCTCGGTATCAGCCGGCGCCCTGGGTGACCAGCGGACGCAGGGCCCCCGAGCGGCGCTTGAACTCGCGGCGCTCCAGCTCACTGAGCCCGCCCCATACGCCGGCGTCCTGGCCGGTTTCGAGGGCCCACCGCAGGCACTCCTCGGTCACAGGGCAGCGCCGGCAGACGTTCTTGGCCTGCTCGATCTGCGTCAAAGCCGGGCCGGTGTCCCCGATCGGGAAGAACAGTTCGGGGTCTTCATCGCGGCAAATGGCCTCGTGGCGCCAATCCATCAAACTTCTCCTTGCTGAACTAATAAGGCGTTCACTTACACGGTGTTATGACTAGCTCGCAGTACGAGTGAAATGCGGTCCGATCGCCGATTCGCGCAATCCCGTCCGGCAATGCAATGCATTGAGGACGGCTGCACCCTCTGCGCGATTCACCGACCCATTGCGGTGAGTGCCGGGAACCCGATGAAGGGAACCGTTGTCACCGCGAGCACACGACCACTCTCATGGCATCGGCGCCATCGCCGATGCTCGGGCACCAGTGGAGAGCTTCCGCCGTGCACTGGGTCAGCCGGTCGACAATCGACGGCCCGCACCTTGACCCGACCACCTTGTGAATACTTTCACAAGGATTTGATTTGTCAAGAGGTTCGACTCCGGAAATCAGTTCGAAGTGAGTGAACTCACCGCGCTACCTCGAAGAAGACTCGGGGCTCCACCTTCCGGACGCCTCCGGGATCCCTACCGCGGATCCGCGGGACGGCTCCCGTGACGCCTCTCGGCACTGGCATGGGGCTGGCGAGCCCGGCCGCGACCGGGGGCGATGACAGCGAGTCGAACCGGGTTTGACACACTGGCACTCAGACTGGACGAAGCCATGGCTCACAAGTGTCACCATGATTGAGCACTCGGCGAAAGTACCCATCCGACGCCCGGTCAGAACGCACCGAAAAGACAATATTCGTTTATGAAGTCTCACGCCGCCTTGTAAGGCGGCGGAATCAACCTTGCCCGCTCCGGGGCGAGTTGTCAACACCCGCGCTCGGGTTTTCCCAAGTTGTTAGCAGGCCACCCGCAATGCGCCGGGAACCGAAGACAATTCGAGTTCCGTACGCTCTCCGAGATAGTCGCCGTCGAGCTGAAACGCCTGCGGGAGCGATGCGCGCAGCCGAATCCACGAAAGATCGTGATGCGTGATCGCGTGCTTACCGTCCGGACCCTCCCGGCCCACCAAGAGCGAGGCGGCGGTTCGGGCTGCGGCCGACAGCCCAAGTTTACGCAGAACCAGGACGTCAAGTCCAGCATTAAAGGACGCCCGCGCGTTGAGGTTCACCGGAAGGGTGCCCAGATAGGTCCACGGCGCGCAGTTCTGGATCACGACCATGCCCGTCGAGGAATCGACTTCACCGGAGGACAACTCGACCTCCATCAGCTCGCCCTCCACGCCGTGCTCGTTCACCTCCGCCATGACGGCCCTGGCGTAATGCGCTCCGATGTTGCGGCCGTTGCGGCGGTACGATTCGACCCGCCTGATGACCGAGGCGTCCCAGCCGAGACCGGCGCAGAAGGTGAACAGCCTTTCCTCCTTCTCGTCCGCGACGCACCCGAGGCTCACCGTCCTGGGCTCCCGCTGCCGCAGCGCCTTGACGATCTCCTTGACGGCCTTGCGGCGGTCCCACGGCAAACCCAGGGCCCGGGCGAAGACATTGGTGGACCCGCCGGGGATCGGAACGAAGATCGGCGCCTCCCCCGCCGTACGGCCGTCGGAGAGCAGCCCGTTCACCACCTCATTGACCGTGCCGTCACCGCCGAGACTCAAGACCACTCCGAACCCCTCGTCGGCCCCGCGCCGAGCGAGCTCCTCGGCGTGACCGCGTGATTCGGTCTTGCGGACCGTCACGTCGAGCACCTCTTCGAACTGTTTCACCACGCGCTTCAAGCGGCGTCGAGAAGTGCTCGATGCCCTCGGGTTCGCGATGATCAATCCACGCTGTGGCACCGATTGCAGGGCGTGCATAGGCGCAGCGTATCCCGGTATACGGTTGAAGTGTGAACGAAACCGACGCCGACATGGGACCCGTCACCGAAACACCGGGTAGCGACTACCGCCCCTGGACTGTGACAGTAGCCACAGGATTCTTCTGGCTCTTCGCGGCCGCACTGGCCGCCGCCGGCGCGTGGGGCCTCACACAAGTGCTCGTCGGCGGCGTCGACTCGGCGAGCGCAGCGGTCGGAGTGGTGGCGATCGCCTGGCTCGTGGCCGCCTATTACTGGCTCATCGGGCGACGCCTCCTACAACTGCGCAACGTGATCGCCCAAGCGGTGTTCCAGTCGCTGCTGTGGCTGCCGGTGGGATACTTCCTGCGGGAGGCCGCGCACCCGGTACTGGGGCTGGCCGCGTGGGGCCTGGCGGCGGCGATGCTGGCGCTGATCCTGGCACCGCCGACACGCCGAGCCGTCGGCTTCGGCCAGAACCGCCCGTTCGGCGAGTAGCGCCCGCCCGGGCGTCCCCCGAGGACGCGCCGCCGCTACGGGCCCCGGCGCACCGGACTCACCGGACGCGCCTCGGCCGCTCTGAGCGCGATCGAGGCGAGCAATTCGGGTGCGACGCCGAGCGGTTCACCCACATGGGTGATGCCGACCGAGCGCGCCGAGTCGACCGCCCGGTCGCAGAGCACCCCGGGAGCGATGAAATAGCAGACGGCGGCCACACGACCGCTCCCTGCGGCCCTCAGCGCCGCGACGGCCTCGGCCCCACGGGGCCCCGGGCCGGACGCGAAGGCCGCACGGGCGGGCACGCCGAGGCGGCGGCCGGCCGCGGCGGCGACGGCCGCGACATGGGCGCGCCCCTCATCGACACTCGTGCCCGCGGCCAGGACCACCAGCCCGTCGACGTCACCCGGCACGCCGCGCACCAACGCCGCCGCCAGCGACTCGTCGCCGACCGGACGGGCCACGTCCACCGTCAGACCGGGGCGGGCCGCCGCCGCGCGGGCGGCGATCTCGGGTAGATCGGTGCGCGCGTGATAGGCATCGGTCAAGAGCAGCGGCAGCGCCACGGCACGCTCGCAGCCCTCATCGGCCAGATCGCACAGGACGTCGACCGGGTCGGGCTCGTTGAACTCCAGGAATCCGACCCGGGCCCCGGCGGCCTCGGCGATCGCGCGCACCGTCGCCGGCGACCGCGGGTCGCGGCTGCCGTGCGCGACGAGGACGACCGAGGACGACCGCCACAAGGCCTCAGACATGCAGCCCGCACTCGGTCTTGTCGAATGCGGCCCAACGGCCGGCCCGCGGGTCCTCCCCCGGCGCGGTACGCCGCGTGCACGGCCAGCAGCCGACCGAGCGGTAGCCGTCCTTCAGCAGCGGATTGACCGGGATGTCGTAGCGCTCGATGTAGGCGAGCTGCTCGGCCTCGGTCCACTTGGCGATCGGTGCGACCTTGACCTTCCTGCGGGCCACATCGAAGTCGACGACGCGGGTGTTCGCCCGGGTCGGTCCCTCGTCCCGCCGCAGGCCCGTGGCCCAGCCGTCGTAGTCGGCCAGGGCGGTGTTCAACGGCAGCACCTTGCGCAGCGCGCAGCATTCGTCAGGAGCGCGTTCGAACAGCCGCGGGCCGAACTCGGCGTCCTGCGCCAGCACCGTCTGGTCCGGTTGGATCGAGCGCACATTGACGTCCATGGTCGCGGCCACGAAGTCGCGGACCTGGAGGGTCTCGGGAAAGTGCAGCCCGGTGTCGAGGAAGACCACGTCGATGCCGGGGGCCACCTTCGAGGCGAGGTGGACGACGGCGGCGTCGGCCATCGACGAGGTCACGCAGAAACGCTCGCCGAATTCACCGACGGCCCATTCGAGGATATCGGTGGCCGAGGCGTTCTCCAGGCGCTCACCCGCCTCGGTCGCGAGGTCGCGCAGTTCGAAGGGATCCCGGTTCGTCGTGCTGCTCATGCGTTCTACTCCGATTCGGGGTCGGGCGGCCGGGTGCCGCCTGGGTGGCGCGGGCGTGAACCCGCCTCGGGGGGCGATGGTGGCGCCGCCATGACCTGTGGCGCGGCCATCCCGTGGTACTTGAGGGTGAACACGCGGATGCAGTCGCGGCAGTGCCAGGCCCCGCGCAGTTTCACGGCGCCGTCGGCATCGCCGCCGTCCGTGTCGCCCTCCGGTTCGTACGGCCGAAGATCGTCCTCTCCGCAATAAGGACACTGGTAGGGGACGACACGGCCGCTCATTTCAGTTCCGCTTCCTCGGCGCGGTTCGCCCAGCGCGCGAACGTCTCGCCTTCGGCCCGGCCCGCCATGAAGTTGCGGGTGACGCGCTCGATGTAATCGCCCAGATCGGCGGAGGCCACCTTGAGGCCACGGGGCTTGCGGCCCAGGGCCGCATCGGCGGCGTGCCCCCCGCCGAGGTGGACCTGGAAGCCTTCGACCTGTCGGCCGTCCACCATGACCAGCTGGCCCTTGAGCCCGATGTCGCCGGTCTGGGTGCGGGCACAGGCGTTGGGGCAGCCGTTGAAGTGGACCGAGACCGGTACATCGAGTTCGGGGACGCGCTTCTCGAGTTCGGCGACCAACTCCCGCGAGCGCTCCTTGGTGTCGACGATGGCCAGTTTGCAGAACTGAATGCCGGTGCAGGCCATGGTGGAACGCCGCCACGGTGACGGGTTCGCGGCCAGCCCGATGGCGTCGAGATCGGCCACGGCCTCGTCGACCCGGTCGGCGGGGACGTCGAGCAGCAGGAGCTTCTGCAGGGAGGTGGTGCTGATGCGATCGGAGCCGTACTTCTCGGCCACGTCGGCGACCTGCGCCAGGAGCGTGCCGCTGACGCGACCGGCCACCGGGGCGGTGCCGATGTAGTACTTGCCGTCGCGTTGCTTGTGGACACCGATGTGGTCGATGAGCTTCTCGGGCAGCGGCGGGGCTTCGAGGTCGGGGAGCTTGCGGCCGAGGTAGTCATCGGATTCGAGGACTTCACGGAACTTCTCCACGCCCCAGTCCTGGACGAGGAACTTCAGGCGGGCGCGGTTCCGCATGCGCCGATAGCCCCAGTCGCGGAAGATGCGGGTGACGCCCAGCCACACGTCGACGATGTCGTCCTGGGCGACCCACACGCCGAGGCGCTTGGCGAAGATCGGATTGGTCGACAGGCCGCCGCCGACCCACAGGTCGAAGCCCGGTCCGTGCTCAGGGTGGTGGGCGCCGACCAGGGAGAAGTCGTTGGTCTCGTAAGGGTTGTCCGGGAGCCAGCCGATCGAGCTCTTGTACTTGCGCGGCAGGTTCGCCAGGCTCGGGTCACCGATGAAACGGTCGTGGATCTCTCGGATCTGCGGACTCGCATCGATGACCTCGTCGGAGGCGACCCCGGCGACGGGCGAGCCGATGATGACGCGCGGGCAGTCGCCGCAGGCCTCCTGTGTGTCCAGGCCGACCGCTTCGAGGCGACGCCAGATCTCGGGGACGTCCTCGATCCGGATCCAGTGGTACTGGACGTTCTGGCGGTTGGTGAGGTCGGCGGTATCGCGCGCGAACTCCGTGGAGATCCCGGCGATGGTGCGCAGCTGCTCGCGGGTGAGCTGACCGCCGTCGATGCGCACGCGCATCATGAAGTAGCGGTCTTCGAGCTCCTCGTCTTCGAGCATGGCGGTCTTGCCGCCCTCGATGCCCGCGCGGCGCTGCGTGTACAGGCCCCACCAGCGGAAGCGCCCGCGCAGATCGGCCGGGTCGATCGAATCGAACCCACCGTGCGCGTAGATCTCCTCGATGCGCTGCCGCACGTTGAGCGGAAGGTCGTCCTTCTTGGACTGCTCGTTCTTATTGAGCGGCTCCCGGTGGCCCATGGCCCACTGGCCCTGGCCCTTCGGGCGACGAGGTTTACGCGTTGACGTTGACACGGTACTCCTGAATGCAGACACGGATGTGGCACGAATCGACGGCGAGAGCCGGGCGTGGTTTAAGCGCGCATCAGACAGGCGGCGCTGAACACACGGCAGAAATCGACGTGGCGACGTGCCACCAGTCGGAGTCCGTGTGCGCGAGACATGCGACAAGCATGACATAGTTCTCCGCGAACGGCATCCGTCGTCTCGGTTGCTGGACACGCCTCGGCGGCGGGGCCCGAACCGTGCCCGAGGCCACGCGACGGCGAAGCGTCGACCGAAGCGATGAGCGATTCATGTCCGCAGGGCCTGTTCAAGCGCCCTGGACGGGCACTGTCCGGCCCGCCCTTCCGGCGCCCACCGCCGCCCGAAGCACTCGCCGCTTCGCGGCGGCGGACGGTATCGCCCGCTCGCTGCGTTCCCGGGCCTCCCACATCCGGCACCGGGGCCCGGGCGGCCCCGTGCCCTGCGAGCGCATGAACGGACGCGGACACCGCCTCGCCCCGAGTCCTCATACAGGCCCTAGATGCAGGCCCCTAGAACGATGCGGCGGGCCGCCCGCGGGAAGACCCTGCACCACCGCCTCCGTCAGTGGAGGACACTGCGCCACCGCTTCGCCACCACTTCCTCCGTCAGTGGAGTACGAAGTCGACGACGGCCTCAGTGCCGCCCTGCCCCCGCGGATGCATGTCGATGGTGCCGCGCAGCTCACCGGTGACGAGAGTGTGGACGATCTGGAGCCCGAGCCGGTTCGACGCCTCGATCCGGAAACCTTCGGGCAGGCCCCTGCCCTGGTCGGAGACGGTGACGCGGAAGCGATCGCCGTCGCGGGCGACGGCGATGACCACCTCGCCCTCCTGACCGGGCGGATAGGCGTGCTCGACGGCGTTCTGAATGAGCTCGTTGACGACCATGACCAGCGGCGTGGCGTACTCGCTGGGCAGCACCCCGAAGGTGCCCTCGCGCCGAAGCGTGACCTTCGACTCGGCGACGGAGACCTCGACGGCCATGGACGCGACGCGGTCGACGATCTGATCGAAGCCGACCGACTCATCGGAGGTCTGCGCGAGCGTCTCGTGGACCAACGCTATCGAGGCGACGCGGCGCACCGACTCCTCAAGGGAGACCCGTGCCTGCGGCGATCCGACGCGTCGCGCCTGGAGGCGCAGCAGCGCGGCGACGGTCTGGAGGTTGTTCTTGACGCGGTGGTGGATCTCACGGATCGTGGCGTCCTTGGTGACCAGTTCGCGGTCGAGGCGTCGGACCTCGGTGATGTCACGGACCAACACGAGCGCGCCGGCGGCCTTGCCGCCGGGGCGCAGCGGCAGCGCCCGCATGAGCACCGTCGCGCCCCGGGCCTCGATCTCCTTGCGACGAGGGGTGCCTCCGGCGAGGGAGTCGGCGATGCGCCGGGCGGCGTCCGCGCCGGCCTCGGGGTCGGCAGGCAGGCTCCTGGTGAGCTCGGCGAGATCGCGGTCGCGCAGGTGCCCGGTGACGCCCATGCGGCGATAGGCCGAGAGGGCGTTGGGGGAG
>JAJYSW010000296.1 GCA_021793335.1 Actinomycetes bacterium | reverse complement strand
CGACAGCCGGCCGGGCCGGAACCGCCGGAGCGCCCGAAGGGTTCGTGGCGGACGAGCGGCGGCGCCTCAGCCGGCGGTGCGTGCCGTCCCACGAGTCCGCGCCTTGCCGCGAAGGCCGTGGCCCCGAGCCGGTCCGCTTATGCGTAGGCGAGATACCGGCCCGGCTTGCCGGCTTCCTCGATCTCGAACCGCAGCCGCAAGTCGGTGCCCTCGATCAGCTCGACCTGTTGAATGAACTGCTCATTGGTGACGATGAGGTGGCCTCGGAGGCTCCAGTCCCGTGCGAGCCACGCCCGAAGCGCGTCGAGCAACGCCCGATCGGTCGTCGTCGCCAGCCTCGACTTGCGGACCCAGAAGTAGACCGCGGCCTCGTACTCCTCCCACCGGCTGCCGCCGACGGAGGTGATGCGCGCCTCGGTGAACATGCGCGCTCCGGACGACATGAGGTAGACGCAGCCGAGGCACGCCGTTCCGACCGGGTCCGTCACCGTGTACGTGAAGGCCAGGCGTTCGGCGTGCCGCCGTTCGAGCTTCTCCAGATCTTCACGATTGGCGGCCACGGTGAAGTCGTCTTCGGGCCAACTCGACTGTTCCCAGGCCCGCAGGTACTCCCTGCTCTCCATCACGGCCGCGTAATCGGCCTCGGCGTCGGCGGCCCTGATCGGCCGGAGGACGAAGTCGTCCGTCACCAGACCCTCTGGGAGCTCGGCTTCCATCTGCTTGAAAGGCATGGGCTCCTTCCTACCCGCCGGTCGGTTTCCCGGTCAAACGGTATTCGCCCGCTCGCGCCCCGGTGACGTGCGCCGGGAACGGGCGGGGCCGTTCGCGGTCCGGGCCGGCAGAACCTGAACGAGAAGGGGACTCTCAGCCGGGGTCGGGCCGAAGGCGCGGCGTGAACCGAATGGGGGTCGCGGCATGTCGCAGGCGCACGCGAGAATGCCCGCATGCAAGAAGTCTCCTCCCCCGCCTTCGAGATCCGGCCGGTCGGCGAGCACGAGCACACGGCACTCGGCGATCTGACGGTGGACGCCTACCTGCGGGACGGGTTTCTCCAAGGCCCGGACGATCCGTACGCCGGTTTCCTCCGCGATGTCGGCTCCCGGGCCCGCAATACCGAGGTGCTCGTGGCCGTCGACGGCGCCCAGGTGCTCGGCGGCGTTGCGCTGACGCCGCCGGGCAGCCCCATGTCCGAGATCGCCGGGGTCGGCGAGGCCGAGATCCGCTCGCTCGCGGTCGCTCCGGCCGGGCGCATGCGCGGGGTCGGCACCGCGCTCGCGGCCGCCTGCGTCGAACGCGCCCGAGCGATCGGGGCCGAACGCGTCGTGCTGTGCAGTCGGCAGGACATGAAGGCGGCGCACCGGATATACGAGCGACTCGGTTTCGAACGCGCGCCGCGACTGGACTGGAGGCCGCTCCCGGACGTCCTGCTGTGGGGCTACCTCCTCGATCTCGGGCCGCGCGGGAAGCCCGGACCGAAGATCTAGAGCTCGTCGACGAAGCGGCCGTACTCGCCGAACGCCTGTTCCACTTCGGTCGCTCCGATGCCGTAGCGGGACAGGTCGTAGACATGGCCGCTGCCGCCGGGCCGTGCGAGGAGGCGTTCGAGATTGCGCCGTTCGGGTTCGCCCCACGGGACGTCGAGGCGCGCGAACAGATCGGGGAGGCGTCTGCCGGGCGCCTCGGTCAAGTGGCCGTAGGGCACATCGATGAGGGTGTCCTCGGTCAGGTTCCGACGGGCCGAGAAGGCGCGGGCGACGCCGGTGGCGAGCATGCCGAGCCACGTCCGGCCGATCTGGTGCAGGTCGGGGCCGCGCACGTGCACGGACATGGTGGCCTCGGACAGGGAGCACATGGAGCCGAGCACGGTGGCGGGGTCGCGGTGGGTCCACACGACCTGCGCGTCGGGGAAGGTTTTGAGCAGTGTTTCGAGGCTCCACAGGTGCGCCGGGGATTTGAGGACCCAGCGACGGCGTTCGCGGCCGTACTGAAGTACTTGGAGGGCCTGTTTGAGGTATTGGTAGTCGGGTGTGTAATCGCGGTCGAGCATCCACTGCTCATAGCGGGGCATGTGGGCGCGCACGACGTAGATGAGGCCGTGGGGCAGCACGAAGACGCATTCCTCGGGCTGATCGGCGCCCAGCCGGTGGATGCGGCGCATCGCCGGCGACGCCTTCTCCGCTCCCTCCGCCATCCGGCGGGCACGTTTGCGGTACTCGTTCCTGGTGTCCTCGGGGATGTCGCCCAGGTCGGTGCTCAGCAGCTCCCACATCAGGGGTGCGCGGTGGTCCTCGGGTGCGGCGAGGAGGTGGTGGGTGAAGGTGGTGCCGGTGCGGGGCATACCGACGACGACGATGGGGCGCTCGATCGGTTCATCGGCGATCTCGGGGTACTGGGCATGGAGTTTGCGGATGCGGAGTCGGTTCTCCAGCCGGGAGGCGAGGTCGGCGGCGGTGCCCATCCAACCCGAGGGGGTGATGCGCTCGACGTCGGCGAAGCATCCGAGCAGGAAACGCATCTCTTCGACGAACTGCTCGTCGCCGGAGGCGGTGCCGCCGGTCTTGGCCTCGGCGTCGCGGACCGCCCGGTCGATGATCTTGTCGACCTTGCTCCGCCGGTTGGCGATCGTGGGGGCGAGCACGATGTTGGCCGCCTTGAGCCAGGGGGCGACTCGGTTCATTGCGGCGTCTCCTCTTGGCGCACTTAAAGATGAAGCAAGCTTACATTTAAACACGTCGTTTTCGAAACGTCCGGGGCTCGAGAAACTCAGCCTGCCTGATGGGACGTCTGATCGGCGGAAACGCCCTCGATCGGCATGACGGCGGCGAGCTGTGGTGCGAGCTCGGCGGCGAAACGCGAGGCCAGGTGGTTATCGTCGCGGTAGACCAAGAGGTTCCCCACGACGACGGGACACTTGCCCTCTTCGATATCACAGATCCACGGGATCGGGTCGATCACCTTCGCGCCGCCGTCCGCGACCGCGTCCATCGCCGCCTCGCGCCGCTCGGGAAAGGCGATCGCGTCGTCGAGATCGTTGACGCACTCGGTGGCGTCCCGAGGGTGCTCGGAGAGGCAGTCGGGCACGTTCCCCACACCCCAGGCCGTGTCGGCCATGACGTAGACGTCACCGGCGGCCTCGGTGAGCCGCTCGGTGGTCTCGACCCAGCCGTCGACCCACTGCTCGTCAGGGTCGTCGCCGAGCACTTCCTTATTGTCCGAGGTGGAGGCCACGACGAGATCCGGCTCGACCTCCTCGATCTCCTCGAACGCCTTCTCGCGCCATTCGGTGCACTCGGTGTACTCGCGCTCGCGTTCAGAGTTGTACTCCTCGACCACCGGCGCGCTGCACGCGGCCTTGGTGAGCACGAGCATCCGCCAACCCGAGGCCTGCGCCAGCTGGTTCAGCGGCGGGAACCACTGTGCGGCATGGGAGTCGCCGAACAACACCAGGGTCTTATCGCCCTCGGGGTCGCCGAACCAGCAGTCCTCGGCCAGATCGGTGCCCGGCTGCATCACCATGCAGCCCTCCTCGTAGGACAGCGGTTTGTCCTCACGTGCGGTGTCCAGCGGCGGCATCAGGTTGGCCGGGACGTCGTCTACGTCGGATGATTCATTGATCAACTGCCAGACGGTCGCGTCGTTGCCGGTGACCTCCTCGGCGGTCTTCGCATCCCGGTGCTGGACCGGCTGGGTGACGGCGACGAACGACGCCGCCAGAGCGCACACCATGAGCCCGCCGCCCAGTGCGAGCGCTCGGGAGGGCACCCGCACCAGCGGCTTACGGCTGCGAATCGGGTGTTCCACCAGGTGGTAGGTGGCGACGGTGAGCAC
>JAJYSW010000295.1 GCA_021793335.1 Actinomycetes bacterium | reverse complement strand
GGTCCTAACTTTTCTTGAGGCGGCGCCAGCGCCTCATGCCGCAGCCGAACCCGAGTTCCTGGGGCGGCCACTGCCACGGGATGCCGGTGTAGAGCACGAACAGGATGCCGCACAAGGTCTTCCGGTCGCCCAAGGGCTTGCGGCCCGGCGTCCCGGCCGGCCGCTCGCGGACTGGCGGCAGCGGCTCGATCACCGCCCACAGGTCATCATCGACGATCCACCGACCTTGACTGCACCGCTGCTGCGGCCCACGCTTCCCATGCCTCATGCCATCAAAAACGAACCAAAGACGAAAAAATTACGAGTTTTAAGCCCACGTCCCGCGGTTCGCAGGCCGTCGTGCAGGCACTCGTCGCGGCGTGACGCGAACCGGGTGTGGGCAAGGCGATCGCGGCGCTTGACCAGCGGAAACAGTCGAGGTAGTAGGGCCCGCGCCGAAGGGAAGGGCCGTCCGTCCACATTGACAGCCCTGTTCTTCCGGCCTCCGTGCCCGTGGAATCCTGCCACCGGCCGCTTTCAGCCGCATGCAGCCGCACAGGCGGACGAAAAAGAAACGCCCCGGATCCGATCCTGTGATCGAAATCCAGGGCGTTTCCCCAGGTAGTTACCTTGCAGGAGTGACAGGACTCGAACCTGCAACCCTCGGTTTTGGAGACCGATGCGCTGCCAATTGCGCCACACTCCTTCGCCGGGCCCGTTGCCCGGCCCGGCCGCAACCATCTTACGTGTTGCGTTCGGGCCGGTGCAACCGGGTTCGTTCGGCTGTGCGGCGGTCAGGAGGCCGGGACCACGGAGCCGTCCGCCCAGGTCTGCTCGATGAACGCCCGCACCTCGTCGGACTGGAGCAGCTCGGCGAGCTTCTGGACGTCCTCGTTGTCAGCGTTCGCAGCCGTGGCGACCAGGTAGTTCGCGTACGGGTTGCCCTCGGGCGACTCGCTGTGCAGCGCGTCCTCGGCCGGGCTCAGCTCGGCTTCCAGGGCGTAGTTGCCGTTGATCACGGCCGCGTCCACGTCCTGGAGCGAGCGGGCCAGCTGTGCGGCTTCGAGCGGGACGAATTCGAGGTTCTTCGGGTTCTCCGCGATGTCGTCCTCGGTGGCGAGGGTCGCGTCGGCGTCGTCGGCGAGCGTGATCAGGCCCGCGTCGGCCAGCAGGGCCAGGGCGCGGCCGCCGTTGGAGCCGTCGCCGGGGATGGCGACCTGGCCGCCGTCGGGGATCGCGTCCACCGAATCGACCTTGTCGGAGTACAGACCCAGCGGTTCGATGTGGACCGGCGCGACGGTGACCAGGTCGGTGCCGTTCGCTTCGTTGTACTCCTCCAGGTAGGGCTCGGTCTGGAAGAAGTTCGCATCCACCGAGCCGTCCGCGGTCGCCACGTTCGGCTGCACGTAGTCGGTGAACTCCTCGACCTCGATCGTGAGACCGGCGTCCTCGGCCAGCTCCTCGGCGATGAAGGCCAGGATGTCGGCGTGGGGCACCGGCGTCGCGGCGACGACCACGGTCCCGTTGGTCTCGGTCGGCTCGGACGCCTCGTCGCCGCCGCAGGCGGTCAATGCCAGCGCCGAGGCGGCCGCGACGGCACTGCCCAGGAGGACTCGACGGTTGAACATTTTCTACTCCTTCTATAGGAAATTGTGATACGTGGAACAGGAACGGATTCGCGGGGGATTTGGGCTAACGGCGGTCGAGGGTGCGGGCGCACCGGTCGCCGATGATCTGGAACAACTGCACGAGCACCACCAGCACGACGAGCGGCCAGATCATGTACTCGGTCTGGAACCGCTGGTACCCGTAGCGGTAAGCCAGGTCGCCCAATCCGCCGCCGCCGACGATGCCGGCCATCGCCGAATACGAGACGACGGCGACGAGCGTCACGGTGAACCCGCGGATGAGCCCCGGCGTGGCCTCGGGCAGCACGACCCGCCACACCAGGGCGGGCACGCCCGCGCCCATGGAGCGGGCCGCCTCGATCAGGCCGGGCTGGACTTCGAGGAGCGAGGACTCGACCAGCCGCGCGAAGAACGG
Organism: Actinomycetes bacterium; assembly: GCA_021793335.1. GTDB lineage: Bacteria > Actinomycetota > Actinomycetes > Mycobacteriales > Micromonosporaceae > Glycomyces. Next base: position 1,814 of record JAJYSW010000295.1, on the reverse strand, counting down.
GATCGAGGCGATCACCAGCGGCACGATCGCCGCCCCGGTCCCGATGGTCGTCCCCGTGATCGCCCTGGTCAGCGGCACCACCGCGACCATGAGCAGCACGAACGGGGCACTGCGGCCGATATTGACCGCCAGCCCGAGCGGCTGGTTGACCACGGCGAACGGCCGCGGCCCGGGCTTCGAAGTGATGTAGAGGACCACGCCGACGACGAGTCCGCCCAAGAGCGTCCAGGCGCCCGAGACGCCGACGATGTGCAGGGTCTCCAGCAGCGATTCGTACAGCAGCCCGATCATGCGGTCGTTCACGGCCGCTCACCGCCGTCGATGGCTCCCGCGGCGACGTCTTCGCCGAGCAGCCGCGCGGCCAGGCGCCGCGCCGAGGAGCCCAGGCGCGTCCCGGGGTCGCTCAGGAGCTCGCTCACGGCCCCGGTCTCGACGAAGCGCCCGGCCTCCATGACCGCGGCACGGTGACAGATCCGCGTGATGACCTCCAGCTCATGGGTGATGAGCAGGATCGTCAGCCTCAACTCGCGGTTGAGCGCGGCGAGGAGGTCCAGGATCTCGTCGGTGGTGTCGGTGTCCAGCGCGCTGGTGGCCTCATCGGAGAGCAGTACGGTCGGCTCGGCGGCCAGGGCCCGGGCTATCGCCAGACGCTGGCGCTGCCCGCCCGAGAGCTGTCCGGGATAGGACCGCGCCTTGTCGGCCAGGCCCACGAGGTCGAGCAGTTCCAGTGCGCGCTCGCGCCGAGCGGTTCTCGGCACGCGGGCGAAGCGCAATGGCAGTGCCACGTTGGAGGCGGCGTTGCGGTTGGACAGCAGATTGAAATGCTGGAAGATCATCGCGGTCTGCGACCGGGCGGCCCGCAGCTCGCGCCCGGACAGGGCGGTGAGGTCGGCCCCGTCGACGTGGACGGAGCCCTCATCGGGTCTGGTGAGCAGGTTGACGGTGCGCAGCAGCGTCGACTTGCCCGCGCCGGAGCGTCCGAGGATGCCGAAGATCTCACCGGGCTGGACTTCGAGGTCGACGCCGTCGAGTGCGACGGTGTCGTCGAAGCGCTTGCTCACGCCGGACAGGCGGATGCTGGGCTCGGACATGGGGGAATCGCTTTCGCCGTGGGTTCGCTGCCGCTTCGGGGCGCGGCGGACGCAGGGGCCCTCAGTCGGCGCACATTCGGCAGCACGAAGCCGCGACGCGCGACGCGCCGCAGTCGAAAATCGTGTGCTGCCTGTTCATAGCTGGCAAGTCAAGCAGGTGAACGGCGGTTATCCAAGTTTCTGTGAGCAACGCCGCCCGTTCGCTTGCGATAAGGTCTGCCCATGACTGTTGCGACGATTCCCGCACCGGCGTTCGCGATCGAGACGTTTCGGCTCGATAACGGGCTGCGGGTGGTCCTGGCTCCCGATCCCGGCGCGCCGGTGGTCGGAGTGGCGGTGGTGTACGACGTGGGCATGCGCTCGGAGCCCGAGGGCAGAACCGGTTTCGCGCACCTGTTCGAGCACATGATGTTCCAGGGATCGCACAACGTCGGCAAGGCCGAGCACATGCGACACGTCCAGTCCGCCGGCGGCATGTTCAACGGCTCGACCCACATCGACTACACCGACTACTTCAACCTGCTCCCTTCGAACGGCCTGGAGCTGGCCCTGTTCCTGGAGGCCGACCGCATGCGGGGCCCGGCCATCACCGCGGAGAACCTCGAAAACCAGGTCAGCGTCGTCAAAGAAGAGATCCGCGTCAACGTCCTGAACCGGCCCTACGGCGGCTTCCCCTGGCTCAAGCTCCCACCGGTCATGTTCGACACCTTCCCCAACGCCCAC
>JAJYSW010000294.1 GCA_021793335.1 Actinomycetes bacterium | reverse complement strand
GAAGGCCATGTAATACCAGTCGCCGCCTGCGGTGGAGACGAGGCCGCCCTGGTGGGGCACGCCGCCGCCGGCGATCGGGCCGGGCATGTCGAGCAGGACCTGACGCAGTTCGTACGGGCCCCACGGAGAGGAGGACTTGAGGATGTACTGCCCGTTGGCGGGGCGGGTGAGGAAGATGTAGTAGCTGCCGTTGATCTTGTAGAAGCGGGCGCCCTCCAAGGTGCCGATGTCCGAGGGGGTGGTGAAGACCGTTTGGTCGCGCACCTCCGACTTGCCGTCGGCGGCGAGTTCGGCGACCGAGATCTCGGTGTTGCCGTAGGCGATGTAGATCGTGCCGTCGTCGTCGACGAGCATCCCGGCGTCGTAGTAGACGCGGGAGAGTTCGGCGTGGCGCGTCCAAGGACCGGCCGGGTCGGTCGCGGTGTACAGGTAGGAGCGTGCGAAGTCGATCTGGCCGAGCCAGTAGTAGCGGTTCTCGCCGGCGCGATAGGCGATCGAAGAGGCCCAGATGCCGCGTACGTAGCCGCGCGCCCCATCGAGGTCGTACTTGGCTCCGAAGTCGAGCGATGGTACCGAGTGGCCGATGAGCTCCCAGTTCACCAGGTCCCAGGAGCGCAGGACCGGCGCGCCGGGCGAGTAGTGCATGGTGGAGGCGGTCATGTAGAAGACGTCGCCGACGCGGATGACCTCGACGTCGGCGAAGTCCTGCCAGATGACGGGGTTGGCGAAGTCGCTCTGCTGGGCTCCGGCGGACGAGCCGAAGGCGAGCGGCACGGACATCGCCGCGGCGGCCCCGGCGGCGAGGCCCGCACCGGTGATGAACATGCGGCGGCGGCTGATCGGGGGGTCGGGTGTGGTCATGGCGGTCTCCTCGCAGGTCAGTTGAGGGCGGCTTCCCAGACGATCCCGCCGCCGGAGGCGTCCGAGGCGAGGCGGTCGCGGGCGGTGGTGTCGCCGTACAGGCCCCACCGCATCCAGTCCAGGCTGGTGGCGACGGTCTGGTCGTAGGTGGGTCCGTTCCAGATGAATTCGTCGTGGCCCTGCCCGGTGTGGGTCATGAACGCCTTGGGGGCGGGCAGTTCGGCATAGGCCTGCCGGGCCAGGCCGTAGTCGCAGATCGGGTCCTGGTCACCGTGGACGAACAGGGTCTTCGCGTTCACCGCTCCGGTCGGGTCGCCCATGTCGACGCAGGCGTACGGGATGGCGGTGGTGATCCGCTCGTCGGGCCAGGCGGTGAGCAGACCGTGGGTGGTCATGCCGCCCAGGGAGTGCCCGGCTGCGCCGACGCCGAAAGTAGTGTCCATGCGGTCTTCGAAGGCGTCGCAGGATCCGCTCGCGCCGAGGGCGAGGGTCTGCGTCAGGACCTCGGAGACGTCCTTGGACTGGTTGCCGTTGTAGACGTCGCCGACGTTGCCCTCCGAACCGGTGGTCGTGGTCGGGAAGACCGGGGCCGGGACGATGAACCCGGCCGCGGCCAGGGGCCGGATGTGCGTGCCGTAGCTCTCGGGGTTGCCGCCGAGGCCGTGGCTCCATTCGACGACGGGGAACCGCCCGTCCGCGACGGGGGCGTCCGGCACCGGGTCACCGCCGGGGATGCCGGAGGCGGCCGGGTAGAAGATGCGGGTGACGAGGGTTCGTCCGTCGCGGTTCCAGGTGAACTGGCGGACGCCGAGCGGGAAGGTCTGGGTCGGCGCTGTCTGCGCCAGCACCGGCGAGGCGGGGCCGATCAGCGCGGCCGCGCCCACAGCGGCGCCGAGGCCGAGGAGCGTGCGTCGTGGCATGGGCATTGGAGTGTGTCCTTTCGTGAGGTGGGGCCGGGCCGCCCGGCTCGCGGTGCGGGGAGCCGCGCGGCCCGGCCCCGGGTCGGTCAAGCGTCGGAGGCCGTCCGGATGTCGGCCAGCACCTGGTCGGTGCCGCAGGTCGAGCCGACGGGGTTCAGCGAGAACTGCTGGTTCGTGGCGCCGGTCGAGTCGTGCTGTGAGATCACCGATCCGGCGGAGGTCGACCACTCCCACACATCGAGCGCCTTGCCCGAATGGCGGTTGACGAACATGTAGTAGCCCTCCGAGTTCTGGGTGACCTGCCACTGCTGGTTGTTCCCGCCCAGGTCGGTGTACTGGGCGATCGACGCGCCGTTCTCGGTGTCCCAGTTCCACAGGTCGAGCACGAGTCCGGAGTGCTTGACCTGGATCTTGTAGTAGCCGTTGCCGAGATCGAGGAATCGGAACTGCTGGTTCGAGCCCTGGTAGTCGTCGTACTGGGTGAGGATCGCTCCGGTCGCCGTCGAGGCGCCCTGGATGTCCCAGGCCAGGCCGGAGTGGCGCGAGACGACGGTGTACCAGTCACTGGTGTTCGGCTGGGCTTCGACGCGTTCGGCGTGGAAGGTCATGAGGCCCGCGGTGGCGAGCACGACCGCGACCGCCAGAGCGGTGAGGCTGCGGGCCCACCGGGACAGGATCGATGTGTCGGGGGCGTCGATGGTCATCGCTTGCTCCTTGGCTGGTTCGGGGAATGAGGGATTCAGGGGGGTCAGCATGAGCCGGTGCCTCCTTCATGGGTCAGCAGACCGAGTCGGTAGGGCAGCTGCGAGTAGTCGCCGCCCGAGTTCGGGTCACGGCCCTGGTAAAGGAATTGGAGGTTGTCCGTGTCGATGGTCATGGTCTGGTCGTGGCCGGACCGGATGAGTTCGCCGTGGCTGATGTCCTTGGTCCATGCGCCGCCGGGGAACGTCACGTTCGCGGTCCCGGCGAGCGGCGCGGATTGGCTTGCCGCCAGCGGGCTCCACTGGCCGGTCAGGCTGTCAGCGGTATACGCGCGGTAGTAGCGGCCGTCCGAGCCGATGGACTCCCACATGAGCATGTAGGTGTCGGTTCCGTCGACGTTGTAGACGGCGCCGCCTTCGAACAGGTTGTTCTTGGTGTCCTGCAAGACGATCTGGGTGTTGCCGAATCCGTTGGGGAATGCGCCCACGGTGGTCTCGGCCCGGTAGACGTGCCCGTTGTCGTCGGCGGAGAACAGGTAGCACATCGCGTCGTCGCAGATGACCCAGTAGTCCAGCCAGTGCCCGTCGCCGATGTTGTCGCGGACGATGTCGGGCATCGAGTCCTGGAAGTTGCGCGGCGCCGACCAACTGTGCGGGTCGTTGATGTTCGACGTGGTCGAGTACGAGGGCAGGCCCGTCTGGTAGACGAGGTACCACAGCCCGTCGGGCTCGAAGTAGAACACGTGGGGCGCAGCGGCGTACCTGGAGCCGATGTTCGGGTTGGTGTCCAGGAACGTGTGCGGGGCGGACGAGGCCTGGCTCCAGTCGTCGAAGCTCGTGTAGGCCAGGCTCCACTCGCCCGCGGTATTCGCCACCGTGAAGAACACGTGCCACTTGCCGGTGGTGTCCTGGACGACCGTCGGGTCCTTGGCCGACACGACGTCGTGCGTCGAGTCGGGCTTGGGTCCGATGAGCGGCCCGGTCGACTCCCAACTGAAGCTCGATGGCAGGGCCTGGGCTTCGATGTCGGTTCCGGCGGGCTCGGCGTTGGCGGTGAGCGCGTTCATCGCCAACGCCGCGGCTGCTGTGAGCAGGGCCAGCGCCCCGAGGGTCTTGGTACGGAATGGTCGTTGCATGTATCGCCTTTCATTGGGTGCGACCATGAGCTGTTATCGCTCACAATTCAGCATCGTTTCGAAATTTTCGTAATGGACCTCGAAACTTATATGCATCAAAGGATAGACATTTATCGATAACAAGTCAACGGTCGCCCTTCGTCGACCCCACTACCCCGCAGCGCACGCCGACACGAGGCGACAACCGGCGCACTGACAGGGACCGGAGCCGTGGCAATACATCCTTGAC
>JAJYSW010000293.1 GCA_021793335.1 Actinomycetes bacterium | reverse complement strand
GTGGCGGCTCCAAGAGGAGGAGCGCGAGCTGGACTCCAACGTCATCGCGCTGCCGCCGGGAGGCGGCATCGGCTCCCACGTCGGCCCCGACGTCGACGTCCTCATCCATGTCCTCGCCGGTGCGGGTCAACTGACCACCGAGCTCGACACGATCGAGCTCGAGCCCGGGGCCGTCGTGTGGCTGCCCCGTCATTCCCGACGCGAATTCACCGCCGGAACGGAGGGGCTACGCTATTTCACTGTGCACCGACGCCGGCAAGCGCTGGCCCTCGCCACCGCGCCGCCTCGCAGCCGTTGAGCGATTCGGATGCCACGCCGACCTCAGTGCCGCGGTCGGCGGAATAATGCGGGGCATCTGGTGAAGATGCCCCGAAAAGCGACACCGTCGACGGCCATGCCATCGACGAAAGGAGGCGATCCGATGTCGGGTCTTGACGAGAAGCTGCATGACATCCATGAGGAAGTCCTGCGCCGCAACCCCGGTGAGATCGAGTTCCACCAAGCCGTGCACGAGGTCCTGGACAGCCTGGGGCCCGTGGTGGCCAAACACCCGCAATACGCCGACGAAGCGGTGATCCGCCGCCTGTGCGAACCCGAGCGGCAGATCATCTTCCGCGTGCCCTGGGTCGACGACAACGGCCAAGTCCAGATCAACCGCGGGTTCCGCGTCGAGTTCAACTCGGCCCTCGGCCCCTATAAAGGCGGCCTGCGATTCCATCCCACGGTGTATCTGGGCATCGTGAAATTCCTCGGATTCGAGCAGATCTTCAAGAACTCCCTCACCGGCCTTCCGATCGGCGGCGGCAAGGGCGGCTCGGACTTCGACCCCAAAGGCCGCTCCGACGGCGAGGTCATGCGGTTCTGTCAGGCGTTCATGACCGAGCTGTACCGGCACATCGGCGAGTACACCGATGTGCCCGCCGGTGACATCGGCGTGGGCGGGCGCGAGATCGGCTACCTGTTCGGCCAGTACAAGCGCATCACCAACCGGTACGAATCCGGCGTCCTGACCGGCAAAGGCCTCACCTGGGGCGGCTCCCAGGTCCGCACCGAGGCCACCGGTTACGGCACGGTGTTCTTCACCCACGAGATCCTCAAATCCCGCGGAGAGTCCTTCGACGGCAAGCGCGTCGTGGTCTCCGGTTCGGGCAACGTCGCGGTCTACGCCATCGAGAAGATCCACGAGCTCGGCGGCACCGTCATCGCCTGCTCCGACTCCTCGGGCTACATCGTCGACGATAAGGGCATCGATCTCGACCTGCTCAAGGACGTCAAGCTGCACCGGCGCGCCCGGATCACCGAGTACGCCGAGCAGCGCGGCACCGCCCACTACGTCGCGGGCGGCACCGTGTGGGAGGTGCCGTGCGACATCGCCCTGCCGTGCGCCACCCAGAACGAGCTCAACGGCCACGATGCCGTCACGTTGGCCCGAGGCGGCTGCACGATCGTCGCCGAAGGCGCCAACATGCCCTGCACCCCCGAAGCGGTCAAACTCTTCGCCGAATCGGGCGTCACCTTCGCCCCCGGCAAGGCGGCCAATGCCGGCGGCGTCGCCACGAGCGCGCTGGAGATGCAGCAGAACGCCTCGCGCGACTCGTGGTCCTTCGGCCACACCGAAGAGCGACTCGCCGAGATCATGCGGAACATCCACAGCCGCTGCGTCGAGACCGCCGAGGACTACGGTCAGCCCGGCAATTACACGGCCGGCGCGAACATCGCCGGTTTCATTCAGGTCGCCGACGCCATGCTGGCTCTCGGCGTCATCTAGGATTCGCCGGTCGCCGCCTCGGGGCCCCGGGGCGGCGGCCCGAAGCGGCTCTCGCGCATCAGGAACGGGACGACCGCGAGCGCGACCGCGGCGCAGCAGAGGTTGAGCATGCCATAGCCCAGGTGCTCCACGATCGGACCGGAGGCGATGCCCGCGCCCATGGCGGCCAAGCCCATGGTCATATCCGAGAACCCTTGCGTGGAGGGGCGCTGCGCGGGAGTGACGGCGGCGGTGATCAGGCTCGCCGCCGCGACGGTCATGGCCGACCACCCGATGCCGAGCAGGACGAGCCCGACACTGATCCGGACGTGGTCGTCCACCGCCGACGATCCGGCGATGGCGCAGGCGCCGATGAGCACGGCCGTGCCGGCCACCAGGACCGCCCTGGCCCCGTACCGGTCGGTGAGCCGCCCGATGACCGGGGCGAGGGCGTACATGCCGGCGACGTGCAGGCCCAGGATGAAGCCCACGGCGGTGAGCGCGTCGGTGGGGTCGTCCATCCCGTGTTTGACGTGCAGCGCGGTCATGGCCATGACGCCGACCATCACGAAGTGGCCCAGCGATGCGGCGATCACGCCGGTGCGGACCGCGCGGTTCGTGCGCGCCGTCCGGTAGCCGTCGACGATCGACCGTTTCGGGGCCTCGGCCTCGCCCGATATGCGGCGGGCCGTCAGCAGTGGGTCGGGGCGCAGCAGCGCGCTGAGCAGGATCGCGGTGGCGAGGCAGAGTACGCCGATGGCGGCCATCGATCCGACGTAGTCCGGGCCTCCGAAGCGACTCTGCCAGGCCCGCTCGGCCAGCGCCGCCACCGACGGCCCGGCGACGCTGCCGATCGTCGTGGCCCACACGACCAGTGCCAGGTGCGAGCCGCGCCGAGCGGCCGGGGCGAGGTCGGCGGCGGCGTAGCGGGACTGGAGCCCGGCGAAGGAGGCGCTGCCGAGCAGGAAGTACCCGAAGACGGCGAGCGGGGCCGTCGCCAGGTGGATCGCGAGGATCACGGCGGCGACGCCGAGGACGGCGCAGCCGTATCCGAAGACGAGGCCGCCACGGCGTCCGAAGTGCTCGGTGATGCGGACGGCGGGGACGGCGACGATCGCGGAGCCGCCGACGAACAGGCTCTGCGCGAGTCCGGCGTAGGTGCTGGAGCCGGTCATGTCGTCGACGAGGAGGGCGCCCACGGCGATGCCGATGCCGACGGCGAGCCCGCCGAGGACTTGGGCGGTGAACAGCAGACGCAGGGTGCGCCGCTGGAGGGCGGCGATAGCGGGAGGCGCCGGTACGGCGGTCATGCGGGTTTCCTTTCGGGGGAGGTCAGACCGGAGGGGAGGCCGGTCCGGTCGCCGCGGCGACGGCTTCGGCCACCGCCGGGGCGAGTTCCGGGTCGAGTCGGGCGGTGCTGACGCGGATGGCCTGCTGCCCGCGGAGGGTGTAGGAGCGGCCGGGGGCGACGGCGTACCCGGCGTCGCGGAGCGAGACGACGGCGGTGGTCTCGTCGGCGACGGGGACCCACAGGTTGAGCCCGGAGCGGCCGAAGGCGTCGATGCCGTGTGCGGCGAGGGCTTCGCGCAGGGCGCTCTGGCGTTCGGCGTAGCGCCTCCCGGCGTGCTCGACGAGTGCGGTGACGCCCTCGTCCGCCCAGGCGGCGATGACGAAGTGCTGGAGGATGTGCGAGACCCAGCCGTGGGAGACGGCCATGCGGCCCTGCACGCGGGCCTTGGTGTCGGCGTCGGCGGCGACGAGGGCGCAGCGCAGGTCCGGGCCGTAGGGCTTGGAGACGGAGCGGACGAACATCCAGTGCTCGGCGGCGTCGGCGACGCGGTGGAGCGGCGTCCGGCTCAGTTCGGCCCAGTGGTCGTCTTCGATCGTGAACACGCCCGGGTGGGCGGCGACGACCTCACGGAGGGCGGCGGCGCGCTCGGCGGTGACGGCGGCGCCGGTGGGGTTCTGTCCGCGTGCGGTGAGGATGAACGCGCGGGCGCCCCGGGTCAGGGCCTCGTCGAGTTCGGCCGGGAGCGGGCCCTCGGCGTCGACGGCGACGGGAACGATGTGGTATCCGGCGGCGAGCAGGAGGTCGCGGCCGTTGGCCCAGGTGGGT
>JAJYSW010000292.1 GCA_021793335.1 Actinomycetes bacterium | reverse complement strand
CGATCGACATCGAGCAGGCCCGCCAGGGTCTTGTGGACGCAGTAGTACGGCACGTTGCCGTTCGGCGGCGCGCCCGATTCGAGCCCGTCGAAGTCGGACTCGGGGAATCCGGAGAGGTAGCCCGCGTTGAACCCGGCGGCGCCGTTGTTCGCCTGGCACTCCGCGAGCCCGGCGACCATCTGGTTCGCCTTGTCGCGGCAGGCGGTGTCGCCGAGGACGAGCGCGGCGTGGGCCCAGGCGGTGAGGAAGTGGCCCTGCATGTGGGTGCGGAAGGGGAAGTTCGGTGCGTCCCAGCCGCCGTTGGAGGGGGCGCCGTTCGTCGACAGGCGGTGGTTGGCACGGAAGTTGTACAGCATCCGGTCGACGTCGACGAAGCGCAGATACGACAGGGTGCGGTCCTGATTGTCCTTCCATCGGCCCGAGGTCAGGGCGACCTCGCCGAGCGTGAACTGGTGCGCCGAGGCGCCGATGTCGCCTCGGGCGGGCGGGAGGACGGCGTGCGCGGCGGCGGTGCCGATGCCGGGGGCGGCAGTCGCGGCGACAGCGGTCGCTCCCGCGACCTGGAAGAGCCGGCGGCGGCTCAAGGGAGAGGATTGCATGGTGGGCTCCTTGTCCTGAGATGGTGGTCGGAGGCGTCGTGGAGCGTGCCGGGTATGTGAACGTCCCACGGCGTCAAGAGGATGGGCTGGCAACCGCCGAGGTCGGGCTCGGTGATCTCCACGTCCGCGCCGAGGTCGGCGAAACGCTGGAGGTTCGCCTGGCGGGGCGACGGGTCCGCGCCTTGACGGGTTCGGGGAATGAGGGATTCAGCGGGGGTCAGTGCGAACCTGAACCTCCTTCGAGGGTGAGCAGGCCGAGCCGGTAGGGCAGCTGCGAGTAGTCGCCGCCCGAGTTCGGATCGCGGCCCTGGTAGAGGAACTGGAGATTGCCCGTGTCGATGGTCATGGTCTGGTCATGGCCGGATCGGAGGAGTTCGCCGTGGCTGATGTCCCTCGTCCAGGCGCCGCCTGGGAAGGTCACATTGGCCGCGCCGGCGAGGGGCGCGGACTGGGTGGTCGCCAGCGGACTCCACTGTCCGGCGAGGCCGTCCGCGGTGTAGGCCCGGTAGTAGCGGGCGCCGTCCGAGCCGATGGACTCCCACATGAGCATGTACGTGCCGGTGCCGTCGACGTTGTACACGGCGCCGCCTTCGAACAGGTTGCTCTTGCTGTCCTGCAAGACGATCTGCGTGTTGTCGAAGCCGCTCGGGAACTCCCCCGCGGTGGTCTCGGCCCGGTAGACGTGCCCGTTGTCGTCGGCGGAGAACAGGTAGCACATGGCGTCGTCGCAGACGACCCAGTAGTCGAGCCAGAAGCCGTCGCCGATGTTGTCCTCGACGATCTGAGGCATCTCGTCCTGGAAGTTCCGCGGCGCCGTCCAGCTGCTCGGGTCGTTGATGTCCGACGTGGTCGAGTACGAGGGCAGGCCGGTCTGGTAGACGAGGTACCACAGCCCGTCGGGCTCGAAGTAGAACACGTGCGGCGCAGCGGCGTACCGGGAACCGATGTTCGGGTTGGTGTCCAGGAAGGTGTGCGGCGCCGACCCGGCCTGCGACCAGTCGTCGAAGCTGGTGTACGCCAGGCTCCAGGCGCCGGCGGTGTTCGCCACGGTGAAGAACACGTGCCACCTGCCCGTGGCGTCCTGGACGACCGTCGGGTCCTTGGCCGACACGACATCGTGCGCCGAGTCGGGCTTGGGGCCGATGAGCGCCCCGGTGGACTCTCAACTGAAGCTCGACGGCAGCGCCTGGGCTTCGTGATCGTCCTCGGCGGGTTGCGCGTTGACGGTGAGCATGCTCGCGGCGAGCGCCCCCAGCGTCTTGGTACGGGATGGTCGTTGCATGAATCGCCTTTCGTCGGGTGTGCGACCGTGAATTGTTATCGATCATAATTCCGTGCCCGTTTCGAAACGTTCGTGGATAATCTCGAAATTCAGACGTATTCAACCATAGATGGTTATCGATAACAAGTCAATGTTCGGTTCGCGGCGCGGCCTCCGGACCGGAACGTGGTCTGCTGAGCGGCGTCGATCCCACCTTGCAGCTCGTCGATAAACGCCTGAGCCGCCTCGGCGGGCCCGCGCTCGCCGAACAGGACTTCCTGGGTGTAGCCCTGGATCATTGGGTCGAAGCCGCCGACGCCGCTCGGGGTGACGACGACGGCCGGGCCGGCGGCGTCCGAGTCCAGGTGGTCCACGGCCGTCTGCTCGCCTTCGTCGGGGTCGGCCGAGACATGGTCGCGCATCGCCCGGCCGGCGGGACATGGCACGCCCCGACGCAGGGCCCCGCCCTCCCGGTACTACAGTGACCTTTCGGTTGCTGACCTGCGGTGATGGAGTGGTTCGTTGTGGTGTTTGCTGCTGCCCGGCTGCAACGTGAAGCAGCCGCTCTGCGTGAGTCTTCTTGTGAGAAAAGAACAAAGCAGGGCGGCTGCGGATTCGATGGTAGCGGCCCGAGCGTGCGAGGCGACGCTCAAGGTGCTGCTTGGCTCGTTGGCGGGGTGCTTCGCGCGGATCGAGCCGCGCCGCAAGGCCAGCCAATACGTGCGGGCATTGATGTCCGACCTCGTCAAACGCAACGGTTGGACAGTCGGTCAGTGGATCGGGGACGCCGGTCCGGCAGCGGTACAGCGGCTGCTGAACCGGGCGGTATGGGACGGTGACCGGGCCATGGGCCTGATCCGGCGGTTCGCCGTCGACGGTTTGGACGCCGCGGCCGCGCCCGGCCGACTCCGCATCGGGGCCTTGGACGAGACCGGGCAGGTCAAGAAGGGCAAGGCGACCGCTGGAGTACAGCGCCAGCACATGGGCTGTGCCGACGGGATCGCCAACGGCATCAACACCGTCCACCTCGCTTACGTGGTCGAACGGACCGGACACGTCTTGATCGCCCACCGGTTGTGGGTTCCGGCGTTCCAACTCGCCGACGTGTCCCTGCGCAAGGTCATGGGCCTGCCGATCTCGATGCGCCGGGCCAGGGCCAAGGGCCGGATCGCGATCGACCTGCTGGCCGAGACGCTCCGCGACGGGGTCGTCTTCGACTTCCTCTGCGGTGACGAGGTTTACGGGGCCTGCCCGATCCTGCGCCGCTGGTGTGAGCGGGTCGGTCAGGCATATGTGCTGCGTGTGGCCAAGAACTTCCGCCTGGACTTCGGTCCCAGAGGCACTCTCACCTGTGAACGGGCGGTCAAGCTGTTCGCCTCGGCGAGGTCCCAGTGGCGGGCCTACCCGGCCGGGATAGGCACCAAGGGCGCTCGCGCTTACGCCTGGACCTGGTTCGACCTCCCCGGATCGCCGGGCCACACACTCCTGGTCCGCCGCCACCGCTCCAGCGGGAAGCTCGCCTTCCACTACTGCTGGACGCCGCCAGGGCGGCAGGTCACGTTGCGGGACTTGATCCGCGCGGCCGGGCTCCGTTGGCCGGTCGAAGAATGCTTCGAGATCGCCAAGGACGACTTCGGGCTCGACCAGTCCCAAGTCAGGACCTATACCGCGATCCGCAGGCACACCACACTGGTGTGCGCAGCCCTGGCCGTATGCGCCGTCGCGGCCGCGGCCCTCCGCTCACGAACCGACCGCCGCGCGAAGCCGGCCCGCACCGCCGACCAGGCCAGGCCCGAATGCTTCGGGCAGATCCCGATCAGCGTTCCCGAGATCCGCCACCTGTGGTCTGGCGAACACCAAGGCGTCCACACACGAGCCCACCGGGGCCACTGGTCAGCATGGCGACGCGCCCACCAATCCGAAGCCCAGTGGTACCACCAACGCCGAAACCTCACCATCTGGGGCCAGTTTCACCAGGTCACCGCATGATTGGTCACTGTAGTACTGGGCGCGGACCGGGAAGTACC
>JAJYSW010000291.1 GCA_021793335.1 Actinomycetes bacterium | reverse complement strand
GGAGAAGAACGGCCAGCCGATCTGCAAGGACTGCGCCTGACACGACGCACGCACAACACCGCCGGCCCCCCGATCCCGATCAGGGGGCCTTCGTCATGCTTCGGGCGCGCCGCTCGGACCGCCCGCAGCCGGCGCGCGGGCCGGATTCAGGCGGCGGCCCCGGCGCCGGAAAGGAGTGCCTCCCGCAGCCGCTCCGGGGCGTGGGAGGAGACCAACCAGTACGGCGTGGGATCGTCCGGGTCGTCCAGCACGACCCGCACTCCTCTGCCGATCCACGGCCGTTGCACCACGAACGCCAGCGGATGCAGGGCCACGCCCAGCGCATCCGAATAAGCCACCCGGTCGAGCACCTGGATTTCGGACACCGCCGACATCGGCAGTCTCGCGTCGTCCACGTGCAGCCATACTTCGCCCCCGGCCCCCGTTTCGACGACTCGGACCGGCAGGCGGCTCAACCACCATGCCCCGGCGAGCACGGCGACGAAGACCCCTGCGCTCATCGTGACGCGCCACCAGCGCATGTCCCCGAAATTCGTCAGCCCCGCCGCTATCGCCGCGGAGGCGAACACCGCGAGCCAGCCCGCCCACGGCATTCGCATCCGCTCGGCGTACCGTTCTCGACTCTCCATGTCTGAGACCATAGCTCCCGACCTTAAGGAGGCACCAGACTGTGAACGCCGACGTGCCGGTCGCCATCAGGCGCATCGACCCCGAACTGCCCGTCCCGACGTACGCCAACCCCGGCGATGCCGGCGCGGACCTCTACGCCGCCGAAGGGGCCCGCCTCGCGCCCGGTAGGCGTGCGCTCATCCCCACCGGTATCGCGGTGGCCCTCCCCGAGGGCCACGTCGGATACATCGCCCCCCGCTCGGGCCTGGCCCACCGGCTCGGCGTCACCATCGTCAACGCTCCCGGCACCATCGACTCCGGTTACCGAGGTGAGATCAAGATCAACCTCGTCAACCTCGACCCGGAGCGGACCGCCGTCATCGAACGCGGGGACCGTATCGCACAATTGATAATCCAACCTGTTGTACGAGCCCGCTTCACCGAGGCCGACGCGTTGAATCCCACCGAACGGGGCGCGAACGGCCACGGTTCCACCGGCGGACATCGTCGACTCGCAGAGGAGAACGAACGTGTTTAGACGGCGACGGTCGTCGAAGAAGCAGCGCCCCGCCGAAGGCGCGGTCCTCGACTCGCTGGTCGAGAGCAGCGAAGAGGTCGCCCGCGAGATCACCGAAGGGCCCTTTGACGTCGCCGACGCCCCCGACGACGAACTGCGGCGCATCGATCTGGGAGCGATCCGCCTCCCCCTCCCCAAGGGCGTGGGCTTCCAGGCCCAAACCGACGCCAAGGGCAACATCAGCCAGGTCGTCCTCACCACCGGTTCTTCCGCCCTGCAATTGCTCGTCCGGGCCGCTCCGCGCACCGAGGGCATCTGGGGCGAGATGCGCGAGGAATTCTCCGGCCAGATCACCGGGCAGGGCGGCGAGGTCGAGGAGGTGGAGGGACGCTGGGGCACCGAGCTCCTCGCCCGGGTCAGCGCCAAGAAGGGCACCAACACGGTGCGCTTCGTGGGCATCGACGGCCCGCGCTGGTTCGTCCAGGGCACCTTCCAGGGCGCTCGCGCCACCGATGAGGATGCCGCGCCCGAACTCGACGAGGCGCTGCGCAGCCTCATCGTCGACCGAGGGAACCTGGCCATGCCCGTCAGAGAGCCCCTGCCGCTCAAACTGCCGCCGAAGATGGCCGAGGAGGCCGCGGCGCGCATCGCGCAGCGCAAGGCCGAAGGAGGCGAGGGCGACCGTGCCATCGTCGCGGCGGGCGAGGCCCCTCGCCCGAAGGCGCGGCGCAAACCCTCACCCCGCCCCCGCAAACGCTAGGCCCGGGCGGTGGGCCGTCGGCGGTCGCCGAAGCGTCCGGCGCCGCCGGATTCGACGCTTTCGGGCCCGGTGACGCCGGGCAGGTCACACCGCCTTCGGCGGGGTGACGGCGTATCGTTGGATCGGAGTCCGGGCCGGGGCCGCCGCCCGCGACGCCGCAGCCCGGGCCCCGACGGCCGGCTCCGCCACCACCGACTCGATCTACGAACCCGGCCCCGGCGGCCGGGGAACCCGGAAGGCATGCTTTGAGCACCGAGACGTCGCAACGCCCCGACCCCGACGAGCTGCCCCCGTTCACCGAGCAGCTGTCCCAACAGCTCGGCGGCGTCAAGGGCGTGATCGAGGCCGCGGTTCCGATCACCCTGTTCGTCATCCTCAACCCGGTCCTGGGCGAGCGCGTCCTCGGGCCGCTGAACGGGCTCCAGTGGTCGATCGTGGTCTCGGCGGCCAGTGCCGTGGGCATCGCGATTTGGCGGGCGGCCCGCAGGGAACCGATCCGATACGCGCTCAACGGCCTGTTCGGGATCGCTCTGGGCGCGTTCCTGGCCTGGCGTAGCGACGACGCGCGGGACTTCTACCTGCCGGGGATCGTGTGGGGTGCGGTCTACGGCGTCGGGTTCATCGTCTCGGCGATCGTCCGCCACCCGATCATCGGCTGGGTCTACGCCGTGATCGCGCAAGGCGGCAAGAAGGAGTGGCGGCAGAACAGGCCGATGGTCGACATCCTGTGCCGGCTCACGATCCTGTGGGGCGTGGTCTTCATTCTGAAGAACGCCCTGCGGGTATGGCTGTACTGGATCGATGCGGACGTCGCACTGGGGTGGGTGACGCTGTTCGGCGGCACGCCGGTGACGGTCGCGCTGACGGCGCTGACGATCTGGGCCGTGCGCCGCAAGATGCAGTCGCTCGACCTCGCGTCGGCGGTGCCCGCGGCGGGCCCGGACACGGCGCCGGCGCCGAGGCACGAAGGCCCCGGCGCCGGTGAGTGACTGTCAGGTATTACCGGATCAGAACGCCATGCAGTCGATCTCCGGCATCGACGACAGCGATCCGCTGACGTTGAAGCCGAACGAGACCGATCCGTCCGTGGCGATGGACTGGTTGTAGCCGACCGGTTCGGCCATCTCCATCCCGGCCATCTGCGAGTACTCGGCGTTCCAGACGTTCGTTATCTCGACATCCGAGCCTTCCTCCCAGGACCAGTGGAGCATCCAGTTGTTGACGGTCCGCGATCCGGTGTTGGCCACCGTGACCTCGACGGTCGCGCCCGAGCCCCAGCTGTTGACGGTGCCGGTCGCCGTGCACTCCAGGTCCGCGGGCGGATCGGTGGGCTCGTCGGTCGGTTCGTCCGTGGGCTCGTCGGTCGGCTCATCGGTCGGCTCATCGGTCGGTTCGTCCGTGGGCTCGTCCGTGGGCTCGTCGGTCGGCGGGTCGGTGGGACCGCCCGCGCCGAACCAGACGTCGGAGCAGGAGTAGAAGGCCTGGTCGATGTGGCTGGCCTGCCAGACGACGTAGACCACGTGGTGTCCGGTGCGGCCGGGGGCGCTGACGGGGATGTCGACGGGTTCGCCGGGGGCGATGACGCCGGTTTCGGCGACTCGTTCGAGGTCGCCCCAGCCCAGTGGTTGTGTCACCGGGTCGTATCCCTGTTTGGTGACGTAGACCCAGTAGTAGTCGCCGCCGTGGTCGGCGGTGTCCTCGTAGTGGAGGGTGAAGTTGTTGTTGAGGGGGGTGGTGTGCCAGGGGCCGACTTCGTCGAGGGAGTCGTAGCGGCCGCCTTCGGCGTTGCCGCCGGAGCAGAGGGTGCCGTCGGGGATGCGGGTCTCGTGTTGGCCTTGCATGCCTTCGCGGAGGAGGCCGTTCCAGTTCCACATGGTGTTGGGGTTGGCTTGCCAGGCCTGCCAGCACATGGGGTCTTGTTGGGCCATGTCGGGGTTCTGGAAGTCGTCGCCCCAGCGTTCCCAGCAGCTGTAGTGCCGGGCGGGGGGACTGGTGGCGGTGCCGTGGC
>JAJYSW010000290.1 GCA_021793335.1 Actinomycetes bacterium | reverse complement strand
CGTCCTGGGCGACCGCTCCTGGCGCCGACTCGACCCGGCCCTGTGGGACCTCGAACTGGCCTTCGGACCCGCCGTCGACGACCTGAAACCGGACATCATCCACGCCAACGATTTCCAGATGCTCGGTGTGGGCGCCCGCGCGGCGGTCCGCGCCCGCGCCGCGGGCCGGGGGACCAGACTGGTCTGGGACGTCCACGAGTACCTGCCCGGCATCAAGTCCTGGATCGACCACCCGGCCTGGAAACCCGCGCAGATCGCCCACGAGAACGAGTTCGCCCCGTACGCCGACGCCGTCGTCACCGTCTCCGAGACGCTCGCCGACCTCCTGGTGGACCGCCACGGGCTCCCCGAACGGCCCGCAGTGGTCATGAACGTGCCCGATCTGGACGGACGGACCGAAGACGAGGCGCCGGTCCCCGATCTCCGCGAGCGGTGCGGCATCGACGCGGCGACGCCCCTGATGGTCTACAGCGGCGCGCCGATGGCCCGCCGCGGCCTGATGACGATGGTCGAGGCCCTCCCGGCGCTCCCGGGCGTCCACGCGGCCTTCATCGTCAATCGCCCCGAATGGAGCGACGTGCGGAATCTCGGCACGCGCGCCGAGGCGCTCGGCGTCGCCGAGCGGGTCCACGTCCTGCCGTACGTGCCGCACCGGCAGCTCGTGCCGCACCTGGCCGGGGCCGACATCGGCGTCATCCCGATCCACCACTGGCTCAACCACGAGATCGCGCTGATCACGAAGTTCTTCGAGTATTCGCACGCCCGGTTGCCGATCGTGGTCTCCGATGTCGAGACGATGTCGGCGATGGTGCGCCGGACCGGTCAGGGCGAGGTGTTCCGGGCCGAGGACACCGCGGACTTCACTCGCGCGGTGCGCGCGGTACTGGAGGAGCCAGAACGCTACCGCAGAGCCTATGGTGACCGGGTCCCGCTCGATGCGTGGACCTGGGATTCGCAGGCCGCGATCCTCGACGGGGTCTACCGGCGCGTGCTCGCCGGCGAGGCCGCCGCGGAGGCCGCCGCGAGCGGCGCGGACGCGCCCGCTACGAGGGAGAAGACGGGGACTCCTGCCCGATGAGCGCGAGCGTGCCGCCGCTCTCGCGGTAGCGTTCCCCGGTCTCGGGGCACGCCCACAGTCCTTCGCCCTCGGCTTCGAGCCGCGCCCCCGAACGGCCCACCCAGCCGGTCTGACGGGCCGGGACGCCCATGACGAGCGCGAAATCGGGGACGTCCCGGGTCACGACGGCCCCGGCGGCCACCATCGCCCAGCGTCCGATGCGGACCGGTGCGACGCATACCGAGCGTGCCCCGAGCGAGGCCCCGGTCTCGACGTCGACGCCGACCGCCTCCCAATCGGCGGCGCTCTTGCGGCTGCCGTCGAGGCCGACCGCGCGAGGGCTGCGGTCGTTGGTCAGCACGGCCGCGGGGCCGACGAAGACGCCGTCGGCCAATGTCGCCGGTTCATAGACCAAGGCGTAGTTCTGGAGCTTGACGTCGCTGCCGATGCGCACACCGGCGCCCACATAGGCGCCGCGCCCGACGATGCAGCGCTCGCCGAGGACCGCGTCCTCTCTGATCTGCGCGAGCTCCCAGACGCCGGTGCCCTCGCCGATCTCGGCGGAGGGGTCGACCTGGGCGGAGGGCTGAATCCTGTGCTGCATCGGCGGCCTTCGCTGCTCGGAGATATCGGCTCGGCCCGGCCGTGCGGCCCGGCGCATCGAGGCTATCGGATCGCGGTCCCGATCCCGCCCGTTCCGGGCCGATGCGGGCCGGTGCGCGTGTCCGCCGGGGTCACGTTCGATGCTGGCCTGCGGCCGTGAACACCTGGGAACACTCGCATGAAACCGAGGAAAATCCTTCGTTTCCAATGTCGGTCCTCACGCGTTACGGCACCGTGATCTACGGTCGAACGCTGGAAGGATACGCTGCAAACATGCTGCGTTCTGTCATACTCGCCGCCGCCCGATCATCGCGGATCGAGCGCCTCATAGGCACCGCGCCGGTCTCCCGGTCGCTCGTCCGCCGGTACGTGGCGGGGGAGGCCACCGCCGACGCGGTCGCCGCCGTCCGCACCCTGGCCGCCGACGGGCTGCTCGCCACGCTCGACTACCTCGGCGAGGACACCGTCGCGGTCGAGCAGGCGCACGCCACCAGAGACGAGTACCTGCGCCTGCTCGCCGCCCTCGACGAGGAGCACCTGGCCAGGACCACCGAGGTCAGCGTCAAGCTCTCGGCGCTCGGGCAGCGCCTCGACGCCGAGCTCGCCCACGACCTGGCCCGCGAGATCTGCGCGGCCGCCGCCGACTCGGGGACCACGGTCACCGTCGACATGGAGGACCACACCGTCACCGACTCGACTCTGGAGATCGTCGCGAGGCTGCGCGAGGACTTCCCGAGCGTCGGCGCCGTCCTCCAGGCGTACCTGCGTCGCACCGAGGACGACTGCAGGTCGCTGGCCGGTCCCGGCTCGCGCATCCGCCTGTGCAAGGGCGCCTACAGAGAACCCGAGTCGGTCGCCTACCAGCGCAGGCTCGACATCGACCGGTCCTATGTCCGCTGCGTCAACGCGCTCATGGCGGGTGAGGGCTATCCGATGCTCGCCACGCACGACCCGCGCCTGATCGAGATCGCCGTCGACCGCGCCCGCTGGTTCGACCGTGAACCGGACGATTTCGAGTTCCAGATGCTCTTCGGCATCCGTCCCACCGAGCAGCTGCGCCTGGCCGCCGAAGGCTACCGGATGCGGGTGTACGTGCCCTACGGCGACCAGTGGTACGGCTACCTGATGCGTCGTATGGCCGAGCGCCCGGCGAACGCCGCGGTCTTCACCCGCTCCCTGTGGAGCCGGTCCTGAGCCCTGCACCACGTGTTTCGCTTCCCTAGCGGACAGAGACTAAAGTTGCGAAGGTGACTCAAGCCCCCGAGGACCTCCCCGCGGAGCATCCCGCCGAAGCCCGCCCCGCGCCGTACGTTCCCGTCCAGCGGCCCGCGGCCGCCGAGGCGGCGGCCCATGCCCCGGCCGACGTCCGGCCGCCGGTCGAGATGGCCCCGCCCCCGGCGCGGCCGACGATGCCGTATCCGGGCCACTACCCGCCGCAGCCGCGCCCCGAGCGCCGCCGCTCGCGGGTGGGGACCGTGTTCGTCATCATCGCCCTGGTGGCCGCCTCGGCGTTCGGCGGCGCACTGGCCAACGGTTGGCGGCCCACGATGCCGGTCGCCGAGACCGGCACCATCGAAGGCGCACCCGTCGCCCCCGGCGAGGGCACGGTCCCCAGCCCCGGCCCGGACGCCTCCTCCAGCGAGATCCTGCTCTACCTCAGAGAACAGGCGCAGCTGGTGCTCGATGCCCACGCGCAGTCGCTCATCGGCGGCAGCCTCGACGGCTGGCTCGCCGCCTACGATCCGACGCTGCACGGCCAGATGACCACGCGCTACGAGTCGCTGCGGTCGATGCAGGTCAGCCGCTTCGACTACCGGATCGCCACGGGGCCGATCGAAGACGCCTCCGGCGCCGTCTCGCTGTACGAGATCGATGTCGCGGTCACCCATTGCTTCGTCGAACCGGCCGAGGAGTGCTCACCGGTCGACGTCGTGTTCAGCACCTTCTGGCGCGATGGCGACGAGGGCATGGTCATGGTCGAGGTCGAACCCTCAGGCGGGGCGGACGGGCCGCACCCGTGGGAGACCGATGCGCTCGTCGCCGCCGTCGGCGACCGCACCGTCGTGGCCGTCCCCGTCCACTTGGAGGAGCGGCTCCAGGACGCCCTCGACATCTCCGAGGAGGCCGCAAAGACCGCCGACGAGTGGGCGCTGTGGACGACCCCTGACCGCTACGTCGTCTACATCGCCGGCAACGAGGAGTTCGACGTGTGGTTCGGGGGGATGTTCGAATCCGATGACGTCCT
>JAJYSW010000289.1 GCA_021793335.1 Actinomycetes bacterium | reverse complement strand
TCATCGTTTCACCTTTTCTTGTCGGTCGGTCGCCGGCCGACGCTTCGAGAGCGCACCGGCCGCCCACAGGTGCTGCGCCGCATAGGCCCGCCACGGCCGCCAAGCGCCGGCCGCCTGCGCCACCGCGCTCGGGAAGGCCGCCACGCCCAGCCGTGCCGCGCCCGCCACGACACCGCGATCGGCGGCCGGGAACGCATCGGGATCGCCCAAGGCCCGCATCGCGATCATCTCGACCGTCCGCGGCTCCACCTCCGGCACCCGGACCAGGCCGGCGCGGGCGGCGGCCTGGTCCGAGCCCGGCCCCACATCGATACGGCCTTCGGCCAGCGCCGCCGCCACCGCCCGCACGACCCGTCCCCGCGAAGCCGGCATCGGCAGCGCCGCCGCCTCGGCGATCCGCTCGGGGGAGGGGAACCGCCGCCGCAGCCCCCCTTCGGGATCGTCCACGGCCTCGCCGTACCGCTCGGCCACACGAGCGCAGACCGCGGCCGCGGCAGTGGACGAGAGCCGCTGCCCGATCACCGCTCGCAAAGCGTACTCGGCGCCGTCGACGCGGCGCGGGACCCGCATCCCGGGCGTCCGCCGCGCCGAGGCCCCCAGCACCGCATCGGCTTCGAAGACCTCCTGGGCCGCGACCGGATCGGCATCCAGGTCCAGGGCGCGCCGACAGCGGGCGACCGCGGCGGTCAAGTCACGCACATCGGCCAGACGCAACCGGCACTCGACGTAGCCCGGGCCGGGCCGCAGCGCGGCGATCGCGGGCCCGTGCGGCAACGACAGGGCGCACCGGTAGGCCCCCTCCCGCCACTCCTCGAAACCGGGCACGGCCGATGCGGCCAAATGAGCGAACAGGTGCGAGACCGCGAACGGCTCCCGGTAGGCCAGGCGCAGCCCGATCGTCCCGCCCGCATCGGGCAGGGGAGCGGAGCGGGCGGCCCGCTCCCGCAACTTGGTGGGGGAGCAGGCATAGACCTCGGCGACGACACGGTTGAACGCCCGGACCGAAGTGAACCCGGCCGCGAAGGCGACACGGCCCATCGCCAGATCGGTCGACTCGATCAGCACACGGGCGCATTGGGCTCGCTGCGCCCGGGCCAACGCGGCCGGACCGGCGCCGACCTCGGCGATCAGGAGCCGTTCGAGCTGCCGCAGCGAGTAGCCGAGCCGCCGCGCCAGACCCGAGGCCCCCTCGCGGTCGACCACGCCTTCACCGATCAGACGCATCGCGCGAGCGGTGACATCACTGCGCCAATCCCACTGAGGCGATCCGGGCGCGGCATCGGGACGGCACCGTTTGCACGCCCGGTAGCCCGCCTCCTGCGCAGCGGCCGCCGAAGCATAGAACCGCATGTGCTCGCGCTTGGGACGAGCCGCCGGACAGGAAGGACGACAGTAGATGCCGGTGGAAGTGACGGCGAGGAACACCCAACCGTCGAAACGGGCGTCCCGTCCGGCCACGGCCGCGGCCAACCGCTCCCGGTCCCCGAGCACATCGATCAAGGCCATGCCCTCAAGCGTGCCCGCCGCCGCCGACATCGACTAGCCAGAAAACGACATCATGCTTCAGGCAGGCGGAGCCGATCGACCGCTTCACGGCTGCGGCGAGCCGGACGCCGGTCGTAACGAGCCGTCGTCGCCGGCGAAGCATGCCCGACCAGCGACTGCGTGATCGCCAGATCCACCCCCGCATCGAGCAGCTCACCGATGAACGTGCGACGAAAGTCATGCGGCGTGTGCCGCCGCTGCCCGGCCTCGACCAGCCGCTTGGTCAACAGATCGGCGACGGCCTGCCCCGTCATACCCGCCAGCCGGCCCCCGGTGCGACGCAACCGCCCCGCCTTGTTGATCGGACAGAACAACGCCCCCGGGCCATTGCCCCGCACGGCCGTCCACCGGTCCAGACGCTCAGCGGCCGCCTCGGTCAGATACACCAGGCGCTCCTTATCGCCCTTGCCGACGATCCGGATCGACCGCTCCGCCCGGTCATGGTCGGACAGACGCATCGCGGCCAGCTCCGAGCGGCGGCACCCCGTCGAATACAACGTGGCCAGCACCGCCGCATCCCGCGCCCCCGCAGGAGAATCATCCATATCGCACGCATACAGGGCCGCACCCAACGCTTCGGCATCCACTTGCGAACCCACCGGGAGGCGGGTCGACTTGACAGGGGAGAGGTCGCAGGCCCGCTGATAATCCTCGGCGGCCATCAAATCCAGCCGCCACGCCTCCTTGAGCACCCGCCGCAACGCCGCCAAATGCTTGTTCACATACGCGCCCGACCAGCCCCGGTCGATCATCGCCGCCCGCAACCGAGACGTGTGCTCATACCGCAGCAGATGCCACGGCTGCCCCTCCCCGGTCACCGCATCATCGCCGGCCAGCAGCTGCGCGATCCGATCCAGACACCCGCGCATCGTCCGCCGCGACTCGGCCGAACCCAACGAATCCAGATACGCCCGATACGGGTCCCGCCCCGGCCGGGACGGCACCACCTCGGCCTCCCAAGGCACCCCGACGATCTCAGCAGACGACATGCACCCCACCATAGTCGACCACCCCGACACCGCCCCGATCCCGACAGTGCGCCCCCGGCCGGCGACGTCCATGGCAGGATCGACACCCATGAACACCGCATTCCACACCACCACACTGCACCTGACCACCGGCGAACGCGAAACGATCCACGACCTCACCGACGACTGCACCGCATTCCTGCACCGGATCGAAGCCCGCCAGGGCCTGCTCAACATCTTCGTCCCGCACGCCACCGCCGGCATCGCGATCATCGAGACCGGCGCCGGATCCGACGAGGACCTCCTCGCCGCCATCGACGACCTGCTACCGGCCGACGACCGGTGGCGTCACCGACACGGCTCGCCCGGACACGGCAGAGACCACGTCCTACCCGGCATCGTCGCACCCCACGCGACCATCCCGGTCATCGACGGCTCGGCCGCGCTGGGCACCTGGCAATCGATCGTGCTGGTCGACACCAACCGCGACAACCCCGACCGGACCGTCCGACTCACCTACCTGGGCTGAGCCGAGGCCACCGCTTGCAACCGGCAACACCCGCCCCGCAGCGCCACCACATCACCGCCGAACGCGCAGGCCACGCCTTGGACGACGCCCAACGGCAGGCCATGGACACCGCCGACCGCCTCGCCCAACACGGCGCCCACCACCCCGGGCCCGCACCGCTCGCCGTGCTCCATTCCCCCGCATCGGCGCATAAGATGCGGTGATGCACCCACCTCACCGGCTCTCCTCCCGGCCCCTGGCGGCCTTCTCCGCCGAATGCACCCGCCTGTCCGCCGCCGTCGCGGCCCTGACCCCCGAACAATGGGCCCGACCCACCCGATGCGCCCCCTGGCACGCCGCCGCACTCCTCGCCCACATCACCGGCACCGCCGGCCGCCTCACCCGGATGCTCGACACCGCACCACCCACGGCCGCGACGGTGAGCGCCGCCGACTACTACCGCCCCGACACCAGGTTCGCCCCAACGGCCACCGCCGACCGCATCGACGAGGCCCTCGAACACGCAGCCACCGGCGGACCCGCCGTGGCCGCGGCCTTCACCGACACATGGAAGACCGTCGCCGACCGCTGCCGCACCGAACCGGCCGGACGCCTGGTCACCACCCGCTACGGCGACCCGATGACCCTGGAGGACTACACGACCACCCGCGTAGTCGAAGTCGCCGTCCACGGCATCGACCTCGCCGACGCCGTCGGCGAACCCCGCTGGACCACACCCGAGGCCGCCGGCCTCATCGTCGACCTGCTGCTCGACACCCCCGACGCGCTGGCGGCACTCGGCTGGGACCCGGTGGCGTTCATCGCCACCGCGACCGGACGCGACCCCATAACCGACGCCGAGCAGGACCGCCTCGCCTCACTCGGCATCA
>JAJYSW010000288.1 GCA_021793335.1 Actinomycetes bacterium | reverse complement strand
CGATTCGCCGGCCACCAGGTAGGCGCCCAGGACCACCACAATCGCATACACGCCGAAGTGGACGATCTCGCCGGCTCCGAAGGAGAACGCCGAGCGCCGGATCGCCTTGGCCTGGCTGTAGCGGTGTTCCTCGATCGAGGCGTCCAGCCGCTCCGAGGTCCGCGCCCCGACCCCGTAGGAGCGCACCACGCCCGCGCCCACGACCGATTCCGAGACGGCCGAGAGCATCGTCGCGACCGATGCGCGCACGTTCGAATAGGCGTTCGCCAGGTGTTTCTGGAGCCATTTGATCAGCAGACTGACCGGTACGAACACGATCCACACCGCGAGCGCCAACTGCCAGGAGTAGACGACCATGACCACGGTCGCCACCACGATCTGGGCCAGCGAGGTGACGATCTGCATGCCGCCTTGCTGGAGGAACTGGCTGACGGTGTCGATGTCGGTGGTCACCCGGGCGGTCAGCGAACCGCGACGCTCCGATTGCTGATGCAGCATCGACAGGTCGTGGATGTGGCGGAAGGTGCGGCGGCGCAGGTTCGCCAGCGCCGTCTCGGTGACGATGAACAGCCGCTTGTTCATCAAGTAGTTCGAGGTGGTCGTGACCATCAGGACGCCGACGCCGATGGCGGTGACGCCGAGGACGTACCGCACGTCGGGGCCGTCGGCCCCGAACAGCCCGTTGTCGAGGACGTTCTGGGCCGAGACGGGCACGACCAGGCGCCCGATCGAGGTGATGGCGGCGAGGACGAGGGTGAAGGACAGGCCGCGCCGCAGCTCCGGCGAGAGCCGCAGGCCGCGCCCGAGCGTCTCGAAGGGGCCGGGCTCGTCCTGTTCCAGGTCGGGTTCCAAGGTGTCGGTGCTCACGCGGCGGTCTCCTCATCGAATTCGCGCTCGGCCTCGGCCCGCTCGTAGGCGGTGACGAGCTCGGCGTACGGCCGGTGGGTGTCGAGCAGTTCGGCGTGGGTGCCGTGTGCGGTGATGCGGCCGTTGTCGAGGAAGACGACCTCGTCGGCCAAGGCGATGGTGGCGCGGCGGTAGGCGACGACGAGGACGCTGGTGGCCACGGCGGAGTGTTTGAGCCCCGAGAGGATCTCCGATTCGACCTTGGGGTCGACGGCGCTGGTGGCGTCATCGAGGACGAGCAGTCTCGGCCTGCCGGCGAGCGCTCGGGCGAGGGTGAGGCGTTGGCGCTGCCCGCCGGAGAGGCTGGTGCCGCGCTCGCCGAGCTCGGTATCGAGGCCGGCGTCGAGGTCGCCGACGAATTTATCGGCTCCGGCGGCGGCGAGCGCCTGCCAGACTCGGGCGTCGTCGATGCCCTCGCGGTCGAGAGTGAGGTTGGCTCGGACCGTGTCGTCGAAGACGAAGGGGACCTGCTGGACGAGGGCACTGGTCTCCGCGAGGGCGCCGTGGGAGAGTTCGCGCAGGTCGACGCCGTCGAGGCGGACCGCGCCCCTGGTCGGATCGGTGAGCCGGACGGCCAGGTGGGCGAGCGTGGACTTGCCCGAGCCGGTGGCGCCGACGAGCGCCACCGTCCGGCCCGGTTCGACGGTGAAGGAGACGTCGGTCAGCGCCTCGGTGTCCTCGACGTAGGAGAAGGCCACGGTGTCGAATTCGAGGCGGGCGGGGCCCGCGCCTTCGAGTTCGCGATCGCCGTAGACCATGTCGCCGGTGGCCGAGAGGACTCCGTCGATGCGGCGGCGGCCGACCACGGAGGTGGGGAGGTCGCCGAGGACCCAGCCTATGGCCCGGACGGGGAAGGCCAGGATGGAGAACATGAACGAGACGGTGACGAGTTCGCCGAGGCTGAGCGCGCCGGCTTCGTAGCGGGTGAGGCCCACCAGGAGCGCGAGCAGCGTGCCGAGTTCGGGCAGCCCTTGGATGAGCGGTTCGAAGGCGGCCCTGAGGCGGCCCACGCCGATCATCGCATCGCGCAGTTCGTTGGCGGAGCCGGTGAAGCGCTCGGTCTCGGCGGCCTCGCGGCCCATGGCCTTGACGACGAGGGCGCCGTCGAAGGACTCGTGGCCGTCGGCGGAGACGATGGCGCGCAGCTCCTGGGCTCGTTTGGCGCGCGGCGCCATCTTGGAGGCGAAGACCGCGTTGAGGGTGAACAGGGCCGGGAACATGCCGAGGGCGACCAGGGCGATGGCCCAGTCGATGGTGAAGAACACGACCATCGAGAGGACGAGCATGAACAGCGTGCCGCAGGCGAACGGCAGGGGCGCGAGGGGCCGGGTGGCGGCCTCGACGTCGGCGTTGGCGTTCGACAGGAGCGTCCCGGTGGGGTGCCGCTGGTGCCAGGAGACCGGGAGCGCCAGGTATCGGCGGGTGACCTGGCGACGCCAGTGGGCCTGGACCTGGAACATCTGCGTGCCGGAGCCGATGCGGCGGGCGCACATGCTGGAGAAGCGCAGGACCGACAGTCCGAGCAGGGCGCCGACGCCGGTCGCGACCGCGGCGATGCCGACCTCGCCGTTCTCATAGGCGGGGACGGCGACCTGCGAGACGACCCAGCCGACGATGAAGGCGACCGACATCTGCATGGAGGTGTTGACCATGGCGCCGGCGACCGCGATGGTGAATCGCTTCGGTTCGATCTTGATCATGTCGCGGATGTTGCGCAGTCCCGCGCGGAGGATTCCGGGTACGGCTCCGGTCTCGGGCAGCGGCGATGCGGCGACGTCTGTCATGGGTTCTCCGGTCATCGGGGACGAGACGGCCCTTGCCGTGCGGCAGGCAAGGGAGCGCCTGCAATCATGCCTCGCGCGTACGACGGTTGCCAAGCCGCTTTCCGAGCATGACTCACCGACATCGGAACGTGACGCAGCGGTGTCGGGGGCGCCGCGGCGACGGGGTGCGGTCCGGCTTCGAGGGCCGGTCAGCGGACGGGGTGGCCGGCGTCGGCGAGCGCTCGCTTGACCTCGGCGATCGTGACGTCGCCGAAGTGGAAGATCGAGGCGGCGAGCACGGCGTCGGCTCCGGCGTCGACGGCGGGCGGGAAGTCGGCGGCCTTGCCCGCGCCGCCGGAGGCGATCAGGGGGATGTCGACCGCGGCGCGGACCGCGGCGATGAGCGGGAGGTCGAACCCGGCCTTGGTGCCGTCGGCGTCGATCGAGTTGAGGAGGATCTCGCCGGCGCCGAGCTCGGCGGCGCGGGCGCACCATGCGACGGCGTCGAGGCCGGTGGAACGCTTCTGTCCGCCGTGGGTGGTGATCTCCCAGCCCGATTCGGTCCCGCGTCCGGAGGCGACGTCGGCGGAGAGCACGAGGACCTGGTCGCCGAAGCGGTCGGCGATCTCGGCGATGACTTCGGGGCGTGCGATGGCGGCGGTGTTGACGCCGACCTTGTCGGCCCCGGCGCGCAGGAGCCGGTCGACATCGTCGGGGGTGCGCACGCCGCCGCCGACGGTGAGGGGGACGGAGACCTGATCGGCGGTGCGGGCGACGACATCGTGCATGGTGGCCCGTCCCTCGGAGGAGGCGGAGACGTCGAGGAAGGTGAGTTCGTCGGCTCCGGCCGCTTCATAAGCGGCGGCGAGCTCGACGGGGTCGCCCGCGTCGCGGAGGTTCTCGAACTTCACGCCTTTGACGACGCGTCCGGCGTCGACGTCGAGGCAGGGGATCACACGAACAGCGACAGTCACGGGGAGAGTCTACAGGGGCCCGCGCACCGCCGCACACCTGATTCGGGGCCGGATATCACGTGTCCCGTCATGGTGCCGCCCGTGAAGACGATCGCCGTCGACGGCTCGGGCCGGGCGGCCCGTACGGCGGTGAGCGACAGCGCCAGGCGCGGCCGGAGCGATCCGGGCCCGGCCGGACGCCGTGTTCGGTTCCCAAATATTCGACTCGGCCGCGGCTCGTGCGATCGCGGCCCCCTCCCCGGCGACCGATGAGCCGGCCCCGGCGCCGCCGCGCGCGGCGGCCTCAGCGCGTCCTCCCGGTG
>JAJYSW010000287.1 GCA_021793335.1 Actinomycetes bacterium | reverse complement strand
GCGCCTCGACACCCTCCGCGGGCCGCCCCAGAGGCGACGGCATGCCGTCCGCCGGCCGCCCCGCGCCGAGAAGCCCCGGCCCCGTCGCGGGCGCCGCTCCCGAGCGTGCGGCGACGCCCGAGCGCCGTCGGCCCGCTCCGCCCCCGCGCGGCCGAATGCCCCGCGTCGGCGACGGACGCACCAGCGCCCACCCGCAGGTCACCGGCGCTTATAACCATTTGACCGGGACGCACGAGCAGGTGGACCCGCGCGCGGCCCGACGATCCGGGCCACGCCGCACCCGCAAGGGAGGGGAGGCCGAGAGCCGCCTGTCGCAGCCGCATAAACGCCACTATCTCTCGCTGTGGGTCGAGCTGCCGCTGCTGCTCGTGGTCGCGTTCTCCGCGGCGGTCCTGCTGCGCACCTTCACCATCCAGCCCTTCTACATCCCCTCGGGCTCGATGGAGCAGACCCTTCAGGAAGGCGACCGGGTCCTGGTCCTCAAACTCACCACCGCGCTGCGCACGCCGCAGCGCGGCGAGGTCGTGGTCTTCCGCGGCACCGACGAATGGGACCCCGAGTACCGGCCGAAGGCCGAGGGCACGCTCATGTCCGACTTCGGCACCGCCGTGCTCGACCTGGTCGGACTGGCCGAACCCAATGAGAAGGACTTCATCAAACGGGTCATCGCCGTCGGCGGCGACACCGTCGTCTGCTGCGATGCCGACGGCAACGTCCAGGTCAACGGGATCTCCCTGGACGAGCACGAGTACCTCTACGACGACGCGCCGCTCGACGTCGAACCGGGCAACTGCCGGTCCCGGCGATTCGGCCCCGTGACCATCCCCGATGGCCACGTATGGGTCATGGGCGACCACCGCGGCAATTCACAGGACTCGCGCTGCCAGGGGCCGGTCCCGGTAGAGAACATCATCGGCAGGGCCATCGCCCTGGTGTGGCCGAGCGACCGGGCACGGGAACTCGCGATCCCCTCGTCCTTCGACGTCCTGCGGGGCACCACCGGTCAGGACCCCGAGGAGTCCGCTGAGGACGTCATGGCGCACACGGCCGCCGGCGGCCCGCCCGGGACGCCGGACGGCCCGCCGCCGTCGCTCCCGCCCGCGGTGCTCCCCGGCGCGAGCCGGCGGACCTCCTCGTGCGGGTCGATCGTCGCCCCGCACGCCTCCACGGGCATGGGTCCCGGGGAGCCCGCAGGGCGACCGCGTAGACTCGCACCGTGATCGAAGAGGGGCAAGCGCCTGGCGCGGACGGCGGCGGCGCCGAGGATTCATCCGGACAGCGGCCCGGCAAGAAGAAGGGCTCGTTCTGGAAGGAACTGCCGATCCTGCTCGGCGTGGCCATCCTGGTGGCCGTCCTGGTTCGGACATTCGTCATCCAGACCTATTACATCCCTTCGGGTTCGATGGAGACCACACTCGAACTCAACGACCGGGTGCTGGTGAACAAGCTCGTCTACGGTTTCTCCGAACCCGAACGCGGCGAGATCATCGTGTTCACCGCACCCGAATCCTGGCGGTCCAATATCGAAGAGGACGAGTTCATCAAGCGGGTCGTCGCCGTCGGCGGCGACCACGTGGTGTGCTGCGACGACTCCGGACGGATCACCGTCAACGGCCAGCCGCTCGATGAGGACGACTACCTTTACGTCAACCCGTTGAACGGCGCGCAGGACGTGCCGTCCCAGGACGACTTCGATCTCACGGTGCCCGAAGGGCGTCTGTGGGTCATGGGGGACCACCGGCAGGCGTCCGGGGACTCCCGCGAACGCTACGTCCGCTCCGGCGGCGATGTCCAGTCCTCCACGATCGCGGTGGACGATGTCATCGGCAAGGCGTTCGTGCTCTTCTGGCCGTTCGACCACGCCACGTGGTTCTCCGTGCCGGACACCTACGAGGATGTCCCCGACCCCTCCTGACCGTGCTGCGCCCGACCGCCTCCCGGATGCGCCGCGACGGCGACCTGTACGCGATCGAGGCCGCCTTGGAACGGCGCGGCCTCGGGCCCGTCGCCGGTGTCGACGAGGCCGGCCGCGGTGCCTGCGCCGGCCCGCTCGTGGTCGCCGCGGTGAGTCTGCCGCCCAGTGCGCGCCTCCCCGAACTCGGCGATTCGAAACTGCTGACCGAGGCCGCCCGCGAACGGGTCTTCGAGCGGCTGCATCGGAGCCGCGCCGCGATCGCCGTCGTCTCCTACGGCCCGGCCGAGATCGACCGGCGCGGTGTCGGCGTGTGCAACCTCGAAGGGATGCGCCTCGCCGTGGCCGGGCTCGCGTCGAGACCCGGTTATGTCCTCACCGATGGTTTTCCCGTCGCCGGGATGCCCGTGCCCGCGCTCGGTGTGATGAAGGGCGATCGGACCGCGGCGTGCGTGGCCGCCGCCGGAGTCATCGCGAAGGTCACCCGCGATCGGCTGATGGAGGAGTTGGACGGGCGTCACCCGCGCTACGGTTTCGCCGAGCACAAGGGGTACGGGACGGCGGCCCACGAGGCCGCGCTGCGCGAGTGGGGGCCGTGCGAACAGCACCGGATGTCCTACGCGAACGTGGCGGTGCACCGCCACGCGCACGGCGTCGAATCCGGGCCCCAGTCCGGTGCCCCGCACCGTGGTGCGAGCTGATCGGGCCGCGACCGCCGAGGTCCGAGGCCGAGGCCGCGCCCCGTTCCCGGCAGGCCGTGTCGACGCCTGCGGGGGACATGCTTTTCCTCCCGCACTATCGTGGGGATGGCCGTTGAGATGAAGGAGCAGTGTTGAGCGCCGAGGACCTCGAGAAGTACGAGACCGACATGGAACTCCAGCTGTACCGCGAGTATCGGGACATCGTGCGGCAGTTCACCTACGTCGTCGAGACCGAGCGGCGGTTCTATCTGGCCAACGCGGTGGAGGTCAACGTCAGGGGTGCGGACGCCGAAACCTACTTCGAAGTCGAGATGACCGATGCGTGGGTGTGGGACATGTACCGCCCGGCCCGTTTCGTCAAGCACGTCCGGGTGCTGACCTTCAAGGACGTCAACGTCGAAGAGCTTGATAAACCGGACATCACGCTGCCGTAGTATCCGAATGACTCGCCCGGCGCCCCGGAGGGGACCTCCTCCGGGGCGCCGGGGCGCGTTCACCGGCTGGAAAGCTCCCGGGGGCCCGGCTGGACGCGCGGCTAGTATGGTCCGGTGTCCACTCTCCGTGATGTCGTCAGCGCCCACACCGATCTGTCCTCGAACTCCGCCGCCCACCTCCAGCGGCTCGTGGCCGAATGGCAGCTGCTCGCCGACCTCTCCTTCGCGGACTTCCTGCTGTGGGGCGCGGTCAAGGACCACCCCGGCCGGTTCGTCTGCCTTGCCCAGGTTCGGCCCACGACCGGCCCCACGGCTTACGAAGAGGACCAGGTCGGCCGCATCCTGGAAGGCGAGGACGCCCAGCATCTGAACATCGCGTTCACCGAAGGCCGCATCTTCCGTGAAGGCGACCCGGTCTGGCGCGGCGACGTGGCCGCCCGCCACGAGGCCATACCGGTCCGCAGGCGCGACCGCAACAAGGTCATCGCCGTCGCCGCCCGTGACACGAACCTCTCCGACACCCGCAGCCCCTCTCATCTCGAACTCAACTACCTCAAGACCGCGGACTATCTCGTCCAGATGCTCACCGACGGCGGTTTCCCGCCCCCGCTGCTCCCCGGCGAGCCGACCACGGCCCCGCGCATCGGCGACGGCCTCGTCCGCATCGGCGCCGACGGCCTGGTCCGTTACGCCTCCCCCAACGCCCTCTCGGCCTATCGCCGCATGGGCGTCACCGGGCACCTGCGCGACCGCGATCTCGCCGAGCTCACCAGGAGCCTGCCTGCCGATCCCGAGGCCGGCGCGGACGCCGCCCGGCGCATCGCCGACTCCCTCGCCGGAGGCACCCCTCGTCGCAAGGAGATCGAGGCCCGGGGCGCGACGGTGCTCATGCGGGCGCTGCCGCTGCGCCCCGGC
>JAJYSW010000286.1 GCA_021793335.1 Actinomycetes bacterium | reverse complement strand
CGGGGGGCTGGCGCAGCGGCAGACCGGCTCCGGTGGTGCCGCCGACGGTGGAGTACGAACCGGCGTCCGTGCCGGAGGAGCGCCGGGGGGCGGGCGGGACCTCGGGGACGGGCGGGGCGGCGGGCATGAAACTGCCCTCGCGGGAGGGCGGGGCCGGTTCCATGGGGTTGGCGAAGGGGTCGGATTGGGCCATGGTGGCGAAGGACTGCTCGCCGGAGTGCTGGTCGAGGTGGGTGGGGGCGGGATCGCTCGGGACGGTGGTCATACCCTGGGCGACCTGTGACACGAACCATGCCGGGAGGTAGCCCTCGATGGGCAGGCCCGGGTTGACGGCCAGCCACCATTCATCATCGGGCCAGGCTTCGGCCAGGGCGTTGAATCGGACGCGCCTGGAGGACCCCGCGTTGTCCCGCAGGCACACGGAGAGAGCGGTCTCCGAGGTGAAGGCGAGGATGTGCGTGCGGTCGTCGGTGGTCCAGGTGGCCCACGTGTCGGCGCCGCCCACCCCCGTCGGATCCTCGTACGACAGGGGGAGGACGAGCTCGACCTGAGAGAGTATCCGGAAGTATCCGTCCTGGTCATCGGCGCGCAGCGCTTCACGAAGACGGTGCTCGGTCTCGTTACTGGGTTCCCACATCGATCCCATTCAGCCCTTCCCCCCTACCGGTCCTCGATGGGGCAGCGACGAGGTAACGCGGTGTTCCCTCGCGATCGTCACCGTAACGCGAGGGCGTTGTCAAGTTTCCGTCAGTAGGGCAAAAATAACGAATTAATAAAGACAAGCGCGTGTCGCTAGTGTATGCGCACCACTGCGCTGTGTCACGATCCCGTTCTCATGAAGGACCGCTCCGCACGCACTGCGATCATATGCCTCTGTTCGACGTTGTTGGCAGTCATACTGATCGCTCCCACAGCTCGGGCCGCCCCCGCCACGGCCTGGCACCTGTCGACGATCGGCGCCGAACTGGCGTGGGCCGCGGCGACGGGCTCGGGTGTGACGGTCGCGGTGATCGACTCGGGGGTGGACGCCGATCATCCGACCCTGAACGGCGCGGTGCTGCCGGGCCGCAGTTACGTCGAGGCCGACGGCGCCGCCGACCCGCGGCCGCTGCTGCCCGGGTCGGCCCCCGCACCGGTCCACGAGCGGGCGTCAGCGCAGGCCGACCCGGTCGGGCACGGCACCGCGGTCGCCGGGCTCATCGCGGGACGGGCCGCCTCGGGCCATCCGGGCGTCGCACCGGAGGCGGCGATCTTGCCGGTGCGGGTGCTCGACGACGAGAACCGGTACCGCGATTCGGCGATGGTCGGCGACGCGGTCAGGTGGGCGGTCGACAACGGCGCCGATGTCATCAATCTCTCCCTCGGCGGCCACTACGATTCGCGGGCGTTCGCCGACGCCATCGACTACGCCACCCGCCACGACGTGCTCGTGGTGGCCTGCACCGGCAACCAGCCCGAAGCGGACTCGGACGAAGCGGTGTGGTTCCCCGCGCGACTGCCCGACGTCCTGGCCGTCACCGGGGTCGACCGGGCCGGGCAGCGGTGGCCGACCGCGGTCACCGGCGTCGAGACGGATCTGGCCGCGCCGAGCGCGGGCCTGACCGTCGCGGCCGCCGGCGGCGGCCACAAGGAGGCCACCGGCACCTCGTTCGCGTCGGCGATCGTCTCGGGTGCGGCGGCGCTGGTGCGCTCGGCGCGCCCCGAACTCGACGTCGGGGAGGTCCGCCGCCTGCTGACCGCGACCGCCGAGCACGCCGGGGCGGGCCTGGGCGCGGGAGTGGTCGATGCGGCCGCGGCCCTGGCGGCCGACCCCGGGAGCCTCCCGCCGCCGATCCTGACGACCGCCTCGCATGCGGCCGTGCCGCCGTGGCCGATCACGGCCGCATCGGCCGCCTCGGCCGTGCTGGCGGCCGCGGCGACGGTGCGCGAACGGCGACGCATCCCGGTGTGACACACGGCATGGCCTGGGCCGCAGCACGGTCGCCACGTACCATGGCAGCGTGACTGCTGACGCCCGCTGGAACGATTTATGGCTCGCCAGCTTCGACGAGGCGAGACCGAGAGCGCCCTCGCCAAGCGGCGCCGCGCTCGGGTCATCGACCGCCTGCTCGCCGCCGCCCATCCCGACGCCGAGTGCGAGCTGGACTACGCCGATCCGCTCCAACTGGCCGTCGCCACGATCCTCTCGGCCCAGTGCACGGACGTGCGCGTGAATCTGACCACGCCGGCGTTGTTCGCGAAGTACCGGACGGCCGAGGACTACGCCGCGGCGAACCCCGAGGAGGTCGAGGCGATCGTCCGCCCGACCGGGTTCTACCGCAACAAGACCAAGTCGATCATCGGCCTGGGCAAGGCCCTCGTCGAACACCATGACGGCAAGGTGCCCCAGAGCATGGAAGCGCTCGTCAAGCTGCCGGGCATCGGCCGCAAGACCGCGAACGTCATCCTGGGCAACGCTTTCGGCCTGCCCGGCATCCCCGTCGACACGCACATGATCCGTCTGACCAACCGGCTCGGCCTCACCGAGGGCAAGGACCCGGTCAAGCTCGAATTCCAGTTGCAAGAACTCATCGACGAACGCGAGTGGACGATGTTCTCCCATCGGATCATCTTCCACGGCAGGCGGGTCTGCATCGCCCGGAAACCGGCCTGCGGGGCGTGCACACTCGCCGCGCACTGCCCTTCCTTCGGCGAAGGACCGACCGACCCGGAGGAGGCCGCGAAGCTGCTGCGCGGCAGCAACGTCGACGAGCTGGTGAAACTGGCGGCCGCCGCCCGTGGGGACACGGACGAAGACGGCACGGCCGAGCGCCGCGAGGCGACGTCATGAGGGCCGCGGCGATCCTGGCGTCCCTGATGCTCCTGGCCGGGTGCACCGGCGGCACGGACGAGCACGGCGCCGATCGCGCCGCGGACTCCCCGGAGCCGACCTGGTCGGTCGCCTGCGAGGCCGGCCGGTCGCCGGTCGAACCGATCGGCGACCTCGAACTGCCCTGCCTGGGGGACGAGGCCCCCACCGCGGTCGGCGTGCGGGACGGCAGGCCGCTCGTGATCGTCCTGTGGGCCAGCTGGTGCCCCCCGTGCATCGAGGAGGCCCCCGAGGTGGAGGCGTTCTGGCAAGCCCACGGCGACCGGATCGACGTCCTCGGCGTCGACAGCGCCGATATTCGCAGCAAGGCCCGCTGGTTCGCCGAGGACTTCGACCTGACCTACCCGTCGGTATTCGACGCCGAGGAGCGGATCCGGATCGCGCTCGGCGTGCCGGCCCTGCCGGGTATCGCATTCGTGTCCCCAGACGGGACGGTCGCCGAGGTGCTCAGCGCGCCCGGTGTGACCGCCGAGACCCTCACCCGGACCGCCGAGTCCGCCTTCGGACTGGAGCTGCCGTGACCGTCGGACGATGGCCCGAGACCGGCGTCGACGCCGCCCGGCCGGCCTGGTGGGGCCCGCTCATCACCGCTGCGGGCGGGGCGATGGGCCCCCAGGTGCCGAAGATCGCCCATGACGCCGCGCTGCTCCACTCCCCCGAGGACGCCCGCGCCGCCTCGGTCCTGGTGCTGCTCGAAGACCGCCGCGGCGGCAGCGAGGCCGGGCCCTCGGTGTTGCTCCAACAGCGCGCCAGCGGCCTGCGCCACCACCCCGGCGAAGTCGCGTTCCCCGGCGGCGCGGCCGATCCCTGCGACGCCGATGCCACCGCCACGGCCCTACGCGAGGCCGCCGAGGAACTCGCCGTGGACGCGAACACCGTCGCGATCGGCGCCTCCCTGCCGCCACTGTGGATTCCCATCTCGGGCTTCGCGGTCACCCCCGTACTGGCATTGTGGACTGATCCGCATCCGGTGACGCCCGACGGGACGGAGGTCGCCGCCGCCCACCACGTGTCCATCCCCGGCCTCGCCGACCCCGACTGCCGCGGCACCGTCCGTTACCCCTCCGGCCTGACCGGGCCGGCGTTCCGCGTTCCCGGCGTACCACTGATCTGGGGCTTCACCGCGGGGGTACTGT
>JAJYSW010000285.1 GCA_021793335.1 Actinomycetes bacterium | reverse complement strand
CCGTTGTCAATGCGACGAAGAGGAAGACTGCGATAGCTGCGATTCTTCGCGGTATCTGGGTCGGAAATGGCGGCCGAAGAATTTTCCGAGAATCGG
Source organism: Actinomycetes bacterium (assembly GCA_021793335.1). Classification (GTDB taxonomy): domain Bacteria; phylum Actinomycetota; class Actinomycetes; order Mycobacteriales; family Micromonosporaceae; genus Glycomyces. The sequence continues at coordinate 3,919 of JAJYSW010000285.1, read as the reverse complement.
CTACAGTCGACGCGTCCGCAAAAGAGTTCCCGCGCGGACGGCACGAAGGAGGACGCGATGGCCGGACCGACCGGTTCGCGCGGCGGTCGCGCCGCGACCCTGTCCGATGTGGCGAAACTGGCGGGCGTCTCGGTGGCCACGGCGTCCAAGGCCCTCAACAACCGCAACCACGTGCATGCGCAGACCAAGGCGAGAGTGCTCGACGCGGCAGCGCAGCTGTCCTTCTCTCCCAATTCGCTGGCTCGCGGCCTGCTGGCCGGGCGCAGCGGCACGGTCGGGCTGCTGACCTCGGACCTGGTGGGCCGCTTCAGTCTACCGATCCTCATGGGCGCCGAGGACGCCTTCGGCGCCGGGCAGGTATCGGTGTTCCTGTGCGACGCACGCGGCGACGCGATCCGGGAACGCCACCACGTCCGGGCATTGGTCAGCCGCCGGGTGGACGGGCTCATCGTCGTGGGCGGCAGCACCGACCCGCGCCCGCCGCTGGCCGAGAGGGTGGACGTCCCGGTGGTCTATGCCTATGCGCCCTCCCAGGACCCGGACGACCTGTCGATCGTGCCGGACAACGTCGAGGCCGGGCGGATGGCCGTGGAGCACCTGATCGCCTGCGGACGGACGAGGATCGCGCACATCAGCGGCGATCGAGACTACAGCGCGGCCAGGGACCGCGTGGCCGGCGCTGTGGCGGCGCTGGAGGAGGCCGGGCTCGAACCGGTCGGGCAGGTCGCGTACGGCACGTGGTCCGAAGGCTGGGGGCGCGCGGCGGCGGGGCTCCTGCTGGAACGGCACCCGGAGGTCGACGCGGTGTTGTGCGGCAGCGACCAGGTGGCCCGAGGCGCGCTGGACACGTTGCGGGAGCGCGGACGGGCCGTGCCCGAGGACGTGGCGGTGATGGGCTTCGACAACTGGGAGGTCGTGACTACCGGCGCGAGGCCACAGTTGACCAGCGTGGACATGAATTTGGAGGAACTGGGGCGGGCCGCGGCCAGAGCGCTGTTCAGCGCCATAGACGACGAGCGCGCTCGCGGCGTGCGGACCATGCGGTGCCGCGTCGCGATCCGGGGCTCGACGACGCCGCTGAGCTGACGCCGGGCGGCTCACTGTCCTTGGGCCGCCGCATGGCAGCCGAGGAGGTGGTCGTCGACCATGCCGATCGCCTGCATCGTGGCATAGGCCGTCGTCGGTCCCACGAAATGGAACCCGCGTGCTTTCAGCGCCTTCGCCAGAGCCGTGGACTCGGGTGTCACCGCCGGGACTTCGCCGGGGGTCTTCGGACGCTTCCCTTCGGCCGGCGCGAACGACCAGACCAGTTCGGTCAGGCCGCCTTCGAGCGCTCTGGCGGCTTTGGCGTTGGCGATCGTCGCGGCGATCTTCGCCCGGTTGCGGATGATGCCCGTGTCCCCGAGCAGGCGTTCGGCGTCGGCCTCGGTGTAGGCCGCCACCGCCTCGATCCGGAAGCGGTCGAACGCGGACCGGAACGCCTCGCGTCTCTTCAGGATCGTCAGCCATGACAGTCCCGACTGGAACGCCTCCAGGCTGATCCGCTCGAACAGCTCGTCGTCGCCGCGCAGCGGCCTCCCCCACTCGCCGTCATGGTATTCGCGGTACACCTGTGGCTCGGCGCCCCATGGGCATCGCGCCAGTCCGTCGGCTCCGGTGATCACGCCGTCTTTCACATGCGCCCCTTTCTGCGCGGCCGACGGTACGGCAGGGCTCCGACACTTTCGGACCTCCGCTCGCACGGTTGCGTGATGCAGACAACAAGGGTTACCATCCGGGCACGATCGGCGACCCCACCCGCCGATGAGCTCTGTCCGAGTTGATCCCCGCCGGCAGCTCATATCGATGACAAAGCGACCCTCTGAGGTGACATATGAATACCACCACGGTGATTCCGACCGTCTCGGGCGCGCGCCCGGTGGTCGGGCACGCCGCCGAGCTCACCCGCGACCCGCTGGGGCTCTTCAGGCGCGGACACCGCGAGCACGGCTCCATGTTCCGCTTGCGGCTTCCATTGAAGGACACCGTCGTCCTCCTCGGCACCGAGCACAACCAGCTCGCCTTCGACGAGACCGACCGAAAGCTCTCGATCCGCACCGCCTACCCGTTCTTTCTGCGGATGTTCAGCCCCGACTTCTACTTCTTCGCGCCCTACGACGAGTACAAGCGCCAACGCCAGGTCGTCCTCCCCCGCTTCCAGGGCCGCCAGCTCGACACCTACGTCGCGATCATGGAGCGCGAGGTGGACGCCTTCATGGACGGGCTCGGCGACTCGGGCGAGTTCAGCATCCCCGATGCCTTCGGGCCGCTGATCATGCGCGTCGCGGCGCATGCGTTCCTCGGGGAACGCTTCGCCGAGACCACCACCGACTGGTTCGAGGAGTTCCGTCGATTCTCCGAGGGCGCGGACTTCGTCACTCCCGGGTGGCTGCCCGCGCCGCACCTGCTGCGCAGTCGTGCCGCGGGCAGGCGCATCCGCGAGCGGCTCCAGCGGATCGTCGACAAGCGCCGCGCCCAGGACGGCGACGGCGAGGATTTCATGGACTACTTCGTCAAGGCCGAGTACGACGACGGGACGCCGGTCCCCGACGACATCCTCATCCACTTGATCATCATGCTGGTGTGGGCCGGCCACGAGACCACTACCGGGCAGATCTCCTGGGGACTGATCGACCTGCTGCGCCATCCCGCCGAGCTCGACCGGGTGCGCGAGGAACTCGTCGATCTTCCCGAGAGCATGAACGCCAAGGAGGTCCGGCGCCTGGCCCACCTCGACCGGTGCCTGCACGAGTCCGAGCGGCTCCATCCGGTCGCGCCGATGATGGTCCGCAGCACCGTCGAGCCGATGGTGGTCGACGGCCATGAGATCCCCACCGGTTCGATGGTCATGCTCTCGCCTGCGATGACGCATCGGCTGGAGGAGGAGTTCCCGGATCCGGACGCCTACAAGCCCGACCGCTATGTCGAGGCGCCCGAGCAGATGCGCAAGCTCATCGGTTTCGGCGGGGGCCTCCATCGATGCCTGGGCATGCGGTTCGCCTACCTCGAAATGACGGTGGTGTTGGCGCGCCTGCTCCAGCGCTACGAGCTTGAGCTGTCCAATCCCGATCCGCAGCCGATCTCGGGGCAGGGCGCCAAGTGGCCGGAGTCGACCGAGGTGTCCTACCGGCGCCGGTGACTCATGGCCGCCCGCTCAGCTTGTTGCAAGTTACTTGTATTAAGCTGAGCGGGTAGTCGAAGCCGAGGAGCGCCGCCATGCCGACGATCGCCCACTGCGCCCATGCCGTCCCCGATCTCGTCATGGCGTGGGGCCGGGGCCGGGCCATCTCGCGTTCGACCCCACCTCCGGTCGCCGTCCCCGGGGGCTTCCGGGCTCACGTCGACGCGAGCAGCGGCAGGGTTCGGCACGTCCTGCACACCCACACTGCCGATGTCATCGAGCGGATCACCGCCGAGCAGACCGCGGCGGGCAGCCAGCTCAGACTCGCCGGGCCGACCTCGGCGCTGCACGACGCGATACCTCCCGATTGGACGATGGACGCCGCCGGACATCTCATGACCGCGCCGTTCACCCCGCATCGGTCAGGCGTGCCCGAGGGCTACCGGATCACGGTGACCACCGAAGGCGAACTGACCGTCGCGGTGGCCTGGGAGACGAACGGCAGCCCTGCGGCCTCGGCCCGGCTCGGTCGCAGCGGGGCGTTCGGCGTCTTCGATCAGGTCCAGACCTCCCCGGCGCACCGGCGTCGAGGATTGGGAACCGCGCTCATGGACGCCCTGTCGCATCGCGCCGTCGATCTCGGCATGACCACGGGGCTGCTGGTCGGCAGCGACGAGGGCCGCATGCTGTACGAGGCCCTGGGCTGGACGTACCGGTCCGATTTTCCCGGCGCGTTCCGCAGGCGCGGGGCCACCGCCT
>JAJYSW010000284.1 GCA_021793335.1 Actinomycetes bacterium | reverse complement strand
CCTCGACCGGCTGCTCGCCGACCCCGATAAGCCGTAGTTTCGGGGCCGTTCGAGGAGTCCCGGCCGCGCGGGGCGCGCTCCGGGGCGTCACTCGTCCCGCGCGGCGCCTTGAGCGCTCGTCCCCCCGCGCGGGGAGGGGCGTGTCGGGGCCGCGGTCGGCGTTGCCGCCGAACCCGGTCCCAGTCATGAAAGTGGACTCTTGCAGGACATGGGGCACCGGGAGCCCCCGGCGATCCCGCGTGGAGGCCTGCCGGGCCGTCCGCCGCGATGCCCACAGGTGAGGCCCGCGGCTCCTCGCACGAACCCATCGAGTGTGGACGGCGGCGAAGAGCCGTTCCCGATGCCGGATCTCCCTCGTCACCGGCGCTCGTGCGGCGGCCGCCGCGATACCGCCCGGGAGTGATCGTCGCCGTTCCGGTCGCCCCCGGCGGCTCCGGGTGTTCGCCCTCCTCGGCCCTCGGCATGAGGGCGAGTGTCGCCGGAGGCGGATCGTGTCTTGTGTTGCCACGGGTGCGCCCGGTGCGAGATTACTGAAAAGTGAAGGGAGGCAGCAGAGTTGCGAGTAACCGTCCTCATCGGATGGCTACTCGGTGTGTCATAATATTGACAAAGTCGGTTCTCTTTCATGATCGATCTCAGCGGACGGGTCAATGGGAACCATTGCGCCTGATTTCCCGCTAGCGTGGCATGAATGCCAGCCCGAGTGGTGGAATCTGGTAGACACAGTCAGCTTAAAACTGGCCGTCGCGCGGCTTGCGGGTTCGAGTCCCGTCTCGGGCACTTACGGGGAGTATGCAAGGCTGTCATAGGGATCGGAGGAACCTCTCTTCGAGACCCGCACCTCGGGAGGGGGCGTCGGCATTCATCGATGTCGATTGCTTCTCGCTGGGCGGACCCCGAACGGGTGAGGCCCCCAACTGAATCTCTCGGCCCGACCTTCACTCGCGCGTCGCAATGATGTGCCTGTTCGGCGGGCGCACTGATGTTCCGTATGCCCGATAACACTCTCCGAGTCTGGTTCATCTTAATGTTGACTGAGATGGGCGCACATGCTATCCAGGGAATGAGCGCTGATACCATCGTGTCGAACCAAACGGCGGAGAGCCACTTCTCTTCTGCTGCAATGACTTTGACACTTCGATGTATCGCAAAGTCAGTTGGCCTGTGTCGTGAGGATGGCGATGCCCGAAACACTTCGGTCCACAACCCATATGCATCAACCGGACGGACCGGAGCGGGACCGCCCCGGCGCGCCCGTGAACCTCAAACCCCGGCTCCTGCGCCTGGCACTGCTGCCCATGGTCGCCACCGCACTCCTCGGGGTCGGCGTCATGGCCTTCTTGTCCCGCACCGAATCCGCCTCGGGGCCGACCTGGATGCCCACCGTCGCCGTCGGCACCGCCGCGGTCTTCCTGGCCATGGTCGCCTACCTGGCCGTGCACTCCGCGGTCAAGATCGACACTGACCTGGACCGGCGGATCACGGCGATTCGACGCTCCACCGTCGAGACGCACTACAAGCTCTGGCAGGCCCTCGAAGATCTCCAGCGCACCCTGCCCCCCGAAGAGCGCCGATCGACCCCGATGCCCTCCGAGGCGCACCCGGCCGCCACCGCCGACGAGGCGATCCGGCTGCTCGCGGCCGAGGCCCAACAACTGCGCCAGGTCGCCGACACTCTCGCCGCCCACGGCCTCCCGAAACCGAGGGCCTCTTCGAGCGAGTCCACCGGTGCGATCGAGGCCGCCGAGGTCCACCCGCGCGTCGGCATCTTCGTCAACCTCGCCCGCCGCCTCCAATCACTGGTGCACCGCGAGATCGAACAGCTCGACGAGCTGGAGAACCAGGTCGAGGACCCCGATCTGCTCAAGGGCCTGTTCTCCGTCGACCACCTGGCCACCCGCATCCGCCGGCACGCCGAGAACCTCGCCGTCCTCGGCGGCGCCACCCCGCACCGCCAGTGGTCCCGACCGGTCAACGTCTACGAGGCGCTCCGCTCGGCCGTCGCCGAAGTGGAGCAGTACGCGCGCGTCAAACTGGTGCGCCCCATCAACGGCACCCTCAAGGGCCATGCCGTCGCCGACATCATCCACCTCGTGGCCGAGCTGGTCGAGAACGCCACCACGTTCTCGGCGCCGCAGACGCAGGTCCTCATTCGCGTCCAGCGCGTCCGCGCCGGTCTGGCCGTCGAGGTCGAGGACCGCGGCCTGGGCATGGAGCAGCACGACCGCGAACGCTACAACAAGATGCTGATCTCCCCCGACGACGTCGACCTCGACGAACTGCTCTCGGACGGCCGCATCGGCCTGTACGTCGTCTCCTCGCTGGCCAGGCGCCACAACCTGCACGTCCAATTGCAGTCCAATATCTTCGGCGGCACGCAGGCGGTCACCGTGATCGGCGAGGACCTCCTGGGCGACGTCCCCGAGCGCGCGGCGGCGCCCAAGGCGATCCCCGCCGCTCCGGCACCGCAACAGATGCCGATGCGGGTGGCCGCCTCGCAGTCCGCCGCGCCGCAGCCGGCGCTGCCGTCGTTGCAGTTGGCGGCGGCGACCGCCGACGGCCGACCCAGGCCGATGGCCGGCACCGGCCGCCCTCCGCCGCCCCAGGCCAACGGCCACATGCCGACCCCGGCGTACGGCCCCGGAGGCCATGACGCCACCGCCGAGATGCCGGTGGTCAACGGTTCGGGCCGCCCGAGAATCCCCGAGGGCGATGCGCGTCCGGCGCTGCCCAAGCGCAATAAGCAGACCCACCTGGCCCCGCAGCTGCGCGAAGCGCCGCACGCGGTCGCCCGCGGTTCCGACTCCGGCCATGACCCGGGCCTGATGAAGGCCTTCCAGCAAGGTCAATTCCGGGCCGACGCCACAGACGGACCGCAGATCCCCAGTTCGGACAGTTCCCTTACTCCCTACGGAAATGAGGAGGCATAATGGCAGGCGACGAAGTAGCGGCGCAAGCGACGGATCTCGGCTGGCTGCTGGCCGGTCTGGTGAAGCGGGTGCCGCACACGCGCAGCGCCCTTCTGTTGTCCTCGGACGGCATCAAGAAGGCGTACCACGGGCTCGGCACGGACCAGGCCGATCAGCTCTCCGCCATCGCTTCGGGCATGTTCTCTCTGGCCCGGAGCGCGGGCGCGCAGTTCGGCTCGACCGCAGGCGTCCGGCAGGTCGTCGCGGAGCTCGACGATGTGCTGCTGTTCGTCTCCACCGCGGGCTCGGGCGCGGTCCTGGCGGTGATGGCCGGTCGTGAAGCCGATGCGGGCGTGCTGGGGTACGAGATGTCGATCCTGGTCAAGAGCGTGCGGCCTTATCTGGAGACGCCTGTCCGTCGGTCCGCGCCCACCAGCGGTGAAATGGTGGGCTGATGTCCGGCTATGAGGACCGTCCGCTGCTCGACGATGATGCCGGTCCGTTGGTCCGGCCGTACACGGTCAGCAACGGGCGCACCGCTCCGACCGCGAAACTGGATCTGCTCTCGCTGGTCCGTTCGACCGGACAGTTGAGGCCCTCGCAGTTGGAGGCGGAGCACGCCGAGGCGCTCCTGCTGTGCAGGGAACCGATCTCGGTGGCCGAGGTCTCGGCTCATCTGCGGCTTCCCGCCATGGTCATCAAGGTATTGCTGTCCGACCTGGTCGAGTGCGGTGCCGTGACCGCGCATTCGCCCGACCCCGTCGTCGATCCCACCGACCGAACCGTATTGGAGGCACTCCTCAATGGTCTACAACGGCGACTCTGACCGCTCGCCCGCAACACCACCGCAAGTTCTGCCCACCGCCATCAAACTCCTCGTCGCCGGGGGGTTCGGGGTGGGCAAGACGACGTTCGTCGGGGCCGCGAGCGAGATCGCGCCGCTCAGTACCGAAGAGACCATCACCACGGCCAGCATCGGCACCGATGACCTGACCGGCCTGGGGAACAAGGAGACCACGACCGTCGCCCTCGACTTCGGGCGGATCACGCTCGATCGACGGCACATCCTGTACCTGTTCGGCACCCCCGGTCAGGACCGGTTCTGGTTCATGTGGAACGAATTGTCCGAGGGCGCTTTCGGAGCGGTGGTCCTGGC
>JAJYSW010000023.1 GCA_021793335.1 Actinomycetes bacterium | reverse complement strand
CGGGCGAGGCGATGATCGGCGAGGCGCTCGTGCGCGCACTGCCGACTGGCCAGTACCCGGGACCGGCCGTCCGAGCACCGCGTACCGAGCGCGCCCCGGTGCCGCCGGAGTGGGCTCCGGCGGCGCTCCGTCCTTCACCGGCCCGGGCATGCCGCTCAGCGGGCGCCCCGGCGAGATCGAGCGATCACCGGACGCCTCGGCCTCCCGTGGACCGACGACCGGATGCGCGGTCCGGAGCAATGCGACCGCGGCCGAAGGCTCGCGGCGGACACGCGACTCACCGCGCCTGCCGGGCACGGTCCTCGCCCCCCGGGCGCAGGGCCGCCCGCTCGCCCAGGTTCGGGGATTCGAGCAGGTTGCGCAGCACCACCACGGCGCCGCCGACAGCCGCCGCATGGGAGATGTTGTCGGCCAGCTCCACGCGCACGCTGTGCACATGACGCATGAACACCGACCGGTCGAGCACATCCTGAAGCGCCTCCCGGTAGGTCGTTCCGAACTCGGCGAAAGCGTTCCCGGCGAGCACGACCCGGGCGACGTCGAACAGGTTCACCAACGTCACGGTCGCGACCGCCAGCGTCTGCGTCGAGACCTCGATGAGCGCGGCCGCGGCCGCGTCGCCGGCCACGGCGGCCCGGCCGACGCGCGTGAAATCGCTGAGCGGATCGCCGCCGAGCCCGAGCCGCGCGCTCAGAGCCGGGTCCTCCAGCGCCCGACCGGCGATCGCCATGGGACCGGCGATGGTGTCGAGGCAACCCCGGTTGCCGCAGCCGCACCGCTCCCCGAGCGCGTCCACGGAGATGTGGCCGAGCTCCAGTCCGTTCGACGTCGCCCCTCGATACGGGTGGCCGTCGATGATGACGCCGGAGCCGATGCCGCCCGACATGAAGACGACGGCGAAGCTCGACGAGGCGGTCCCCAACGTCTGCACGCCGATGCCCGCAGCGGTGGCATCGTTCTCGATGACCACCGGCAGTCCCGTCGCCTCCGTCAGCGTCGTCGCCAGCGGGTACCCGAGCCATGCGGGCGTCGGCTGCGGAGTCAGCAGCACCCCCGCGTCGCGGTCCTGCGGCCCGTACGTGGCCAGGCCGATGCCCAGCACAGCGGACCGGTCGACGGCCGCGGACTCCAGCATGGCCTCCACGTGCGCGGCGAATTCGGGAACGACCTCGCCGGGTTCCCGATCCGCGGGGCCGGGCATCTCGCGCTGCGCCACGATGCGCCCCGCCAGGTCGACGACCACGCCGACGGCCGAGAACCGGTCGAACTGGATGCCGACCATGTAGCACGCCTCGGGCCGGAGCCCCAGGAGTCGCCGCGGCGTGCCCCGGCCGGAACGCGCCGTCCCCACCTCCTGCACGAACCCCAGCGCGATCAGCTTGCGGACGGCATGCGTCATGGTGGCCTGCGTCAGACCGGTCGCCTCGGCCAGCTCGACGCGGCTGACGGTCGTGCGTTCGCGGATGATGTCGAGCACCACGGCCAGCGTCGGCAGACGCGTGTCCGAGCCGAACGATCGCACGGCGGCCTCCTCGCGGCATGTCTCTGGGATAAGGGGCGGGCACCGACCAGGATACTGGGGTCGCCGCGCCCGCCCCCTATGTCGAGACGGACCGCCTCAGGCCGCGGTCAGGTGCAGCACCAGCGCCTGGACCTGCCACAGGGTCGGCGGTTGCAGACCCGCTTCGGCGAGCACGCGGCCGGGGAGCGTGACCGGCTCGTCGCCGAGCCACGACGGAGTGACCCAGCCCCACTGCGCGCGGCCGATCTCCTCACGTGCCCGCACAGTGTAGCGCCGCTCGGGGTCCAGGCCGTCGAGCCGCAGCCGCTCGATCAGGGCGTCCTCAGGGGAGGCCACCGTGGCCACGGTGAACACCGCCTCCGAGCGGTCGGCTGCGACGACGCCGCGGACGCGCAGCGCCGGATCGACGGCGTCGGGGTGGACCACGGTGCCGGTGTGCAGGAGACCGCGCAGCTCCTTGTACAGGGCCGCGAACTCGCTGATCCGCTCGGTCTCCTCTTCGGTGCAGGACAGCAGGTCCCACTCGAAACCGGCCGATCCCTGGAGGGAGGTCGCGATGCGGTGGGAGAGCGCCGTGCTCCGACCCGAGGAATGAGCGGGGGAGGGGCCGACGTGCGCACCGATCAGCTCAGGCGGGAGCACGAGCTCCGTCCAGCGTTGGATGTCCTGCCGTTCCACCGGGTCGTTGGAGTCCGAGGCCCACACCCGGTCGGTGCGCTCCAGTATGCCCAGGTCGGTGCGGCCGCCGCCCGAGGAGCAGGACTCGATCTCCAGGCCCGGGTGCTCGCTCTTGATCTGCTCGATCAGACGGTAGGCCGCGAGCGTCTGCGCATGCGTGCCCGGTGCGCCGTCGTGGACGGCCTCGACGAGGTCGCGGTTGTGGTCCCACTTGATGAAGTCGATCCCCAGTCGCCCGACCAGGGCGGACATCTGCCGCCGGACGTGCTCGAACGCCTCGGGGTTCGCCAGGTCCAGCACATACTGGGTGCGGAAGGACAAGCCCTCTGGCGAGGGCACGGACGCGGGGTTGGCGAGCAGCCAGTCGGGGTGGGCGCGGGCGAGGTCCGAGTCCAGGCTCACCATCTCGGGTTCGAACCACAGCCCGAACTGCATGCCGAGGGCGTGGACGAGCTCGGCCAGCGGTTCGAGGCCCTCGGGCCAGACCACGGGGTCGACCTCCCAGTCGCCCAGCCCGGCCGTGTCGTCCCGGCGGCCGAGGAACCAGCCGTCGTCGAGCACGAACCGTTCGACGCCGACCTCGGCGGCCCGGCGGGCGAGCCGTTCGAGATAGGCGGGGTCATGATCGAAGTAGACGGCCTCCCAGGTGTTGAGCACGAGCGGCCGGGGCCCGCTCGGGTGCTGCGGGCGGCTGCGCATCCAGGTGTGGAACCGCTCGGCGACACCGTCGAGTCCGGCGGCCGACCACGAGAAGTACGCCTTCGGCGTGCGATAGGACGCTCCGGAGGCGAGACGGATCTCGCCGGGGCGCAGCAGTTCGCCGGCGCCCAGCGCGGTGACGTGCTCGGTGATGCGGTCGGTGCGGTGGCGCACGTCGGCGCTCCAACCCAGGTGCACCGCCCAGACCTCGCCGTGGCGGTTGCGCGGAGCGCCCTCGGAGGCGAGGGTGACCCACGGCGTGTCGTGGCCGCCGCGGCCCCGGCGCGATTCGCGGACGGTGGTGCCGCGCGGCATCGGCGTCGTCAGCGGTGTCTTCTCACGCGACCAGCGGCCGGCGAATGTGGTGAGGTGATCGGCCGTCTTCGGCACCGGGAGCGCGGCCTCCAGCCAGGCGACGTCGATCGGCGCCTCACCGGTGTTGCGCAGTTCGTGGTCGAGCAGCACGAGTCCGCCCGCACCGATGTCGACCCGGGTGAGCAGGGCCAGGCCCGTGTTCTCGTCGATCGCCGTGAAGCGGGCCGAGGCCTCGTCGCTCTGCTCGACCGTTGTCGTCCACCGTGGGTAGACCGGCCGACCTTCGCGCGTGGCGAGCAGGCCCGGCCGGCCCGACCAGCCGTCCGAGTCCTGCGGTACGAGTGGGAGCCGCCAGGCGGCGTCGAGGGTTCCCGGCGCGGTCTGGCGGCTGGTCGCCCGTTCGAAGTGGACGAGGTCGGTCGCCGTGAGCGGGCCGAGATCGGCTCCCCAGTGGAGCACGGCGGGCAGGCCCGTCTCTCCGTGGGCGAGGACGAGTGCGACGCCGTCGCGGCGCAGAAGTGTCCAGGTGGCGGTGTTCACGATGCTCCTTCATGAGGCGGTGCGGAAATATGGTTCGGGACGTCGCTCGACGTCCCCGGCGCTCGGGCGCCGATCGGTATGGTGCGCAGCACGTGCAGCGCCCCGCCGATGGCCGCGGCGGTGTCGACGTTGGCGGCGAGGCGGACCTCGGGGCGGCTGAGCGCCCGGCTGAGCGCGCGCAGTTCGAGTTCGGCGGCGATGCGCTCGCGGTACAGCGGCCCGGCGGTGACGAACGCGGGGCCCGCCAGTACGACTGTATCGAGATCGAAGAGGTTGACGAGGGTGACGGCGGCCTGGCCGATCCAGCGCGCGGACCGCTCCAGCGGAGCGGCGGCGTCCCGGTCGCCGCGGTGCCATGCCCGGGCGATGCGTTCGAAGTCCGCGAGCGTACCGTCCGGCGGGCCGTTGACGCCGAGGCGTTCGGCGAGCGGCGCGTCGGCGAGGACCTGTTCGACGACCGCGCGCGGCCCCGCTTCGGCCTGCGCGCACCCGCGGTTCCCGCAGACGCATCGCGCGCTCCCGCCGTTGAGGGCGACGTGGCCGATCTCCACCGCGTTGGAGGCCCGGCCGCGGTAGCTCTCGCCGTCGACCACGACGCCGCCGCCGATGCCCGAGGCCATGTAGATCAACCCGAAGGTGTCGGTGGGCACGGCGCCCGCCCACTGCTCGCCGAAGGCCGCCGCCGTGGCGTCGTTCTCCAGCAGCACGGGTAGGCCCAGTAGGGACGAGAGCGTATCGGTCAACGGGAATTCGAGCCATTCGGGCTCGGGTTGGGCGGTCAGCAGCGTCCCCCGTTCGCGGTCTTGGGGCCCGTGGGTGACCAGCCCGACGCCCAAGACCCGTTCTTGCGGCACGCCGTTGCGGCGCAGGAGATCCGTGACGTGGTCGGCGAGAGCCGCGATCGTGGCGTCCGGGCCGTCGCCGCCCGAGCCGCGCAGACCGGCGTGGGCGATCCGGCCGCCGGCGAAGTCGAGCACGACGATCGTGGTGGTGGTCCGGTCGATCTGGATGCCGACGGCGCACCACGAGGCCGCGTTGAGTTCGAGGAGCCGCCGCGGCTGGCCGCGGCCCTGCTGCGGATCGAGTCCGACTTCGTGGACCAGTCCGCCTTCGATGAGGCGGCGTACGGCGTGCGTGATGGTCGCGGCGGTCAGGCCGGTCCGCCCGGCGAGCTCGACTCGGCTGAGCGTTCCCTGCGTGCGCAGGAGATCCAGTATGCGTCCGGTCGTCGTGACGCGGCCGTCCTCGATGTGCGGCACCCGGCGCCTCCCTTCGATATCCATCGAACCTTCTTCTTGACACATTTAATTTAACGCGTTAATAATAGTTTCGGCGCCCGAACCGGCGCCACCCCTCCGAACCGCGGGCAACCCCGCCCGCGGACGTGAAAGGACGACGATGTCACCCACCACCGGAACGCGGCGCCGCGCCGCGGCCGCGCTCGCGAGCGCCGCCGTGATCGGTCTGCTGTCGACCGCCTGCTCCTCGGGCGGTTCCGACGGCGCCGCAGACTCCTCCACACTGGTCGCCTACACCGGCCAGGCCGGCGACTACCAGATCAACTTCAACCCCTTCTCCCCCTCCCGGATCGGCGCCCTGGGCACCATCTACGAAACCCTCTTCTTCTACAACAAGGCCCAGGTCTCCGAGCCCGTCCCACTACTGGGAACCGAACAGTCCTGGAATGAGGACGGCACCGAACTGGCCGTCACGCTCCGTGAGGACGTCACCTGGAGCGACGACGAACCGTTCACCGCCGACGACGTCGCCTTCACCTTCGCGATGATCAAGGAACACCCCTCGATCAACAACGGCGGCTTCGACGGCGAGGTCACCGCCGTCGACGACACCCACGTCGTCTTCACCTTCGACGAACCCGCGTTCCTCAAAGGCCCCGACCTGATGAACACGCCGATCGTGCCCGAGCACCTGTGGAAGGACGTCAACCCCGTCGAAGACGTCATGGAAGAACCGGTGGGCACCGGCGCCTACCTGCTCGACGAGTTCAAACCGCAGGCGTTCACCTACAAGGCCAACCCCGACTACTGGGGCGGCGAGCCCGCGGTCGAACAGATCCGCTTCCTCGCCCTCTCGGGCAACCAGGCCGGCGCCGACGCCATCGCCGCCGGCACCGTCGACTGGCAGACCGGCCCCATCCCCGACATCCAGAACACGAACCAGAACTTCCCGGACTACGACGCCTACACCCAGTGGCAGAACCAGATGGTCCTCGCCACCTGTTCGAGCGTCGCGATGGGCTGCGAAGGACCCCAGACCGACCCGGCCGTGCGCCACGCCCTGTACTACGCGATGGACCGCGACCAGATCAACAGCCTCGCATTCATGGACACGGCCAGCGAGATGTCGCCGACGTTCGCGCTGACGCCCAGCCAGGACGAATTCGTCTCCGACGCCGTCGAAGAGAAGATCGCTCCGGCCGAACCCGACCTCGACCGCGCCGCGCAGATCCTCGAAGACGCCGGATGGGCCAAGGGCGAGGACGGCGTCTACGCCAAGGACGGCGAGCGTCTCTCGCTCACCGTCGAGATCGTCACCGGCTGGACCGACTACATCACCGCGGTCACCACCATCGCCTCCCAGGCCGCCGAAGCCGGCATCGAGATCGAGGCGGCGCAGTCCTCGTGGAACGAGTGGACCGAGAAGAAGGGCTCGGGCGACTTCGAGCTCGCGATCGACTCGCTCTGGCAGGGCCCCGCCCCCGACCCGTACTACCTCTACAACTACTTCTTCGACTCCGAGTCGGGCGCGCCGGTCGGCGAATCCGCCGGCAACAACTACGCCCGGTACGACAACCCCGCCGTGGACGAGGCGCTCGACGAACTGGCGACGCTCTCGTTCGACGACGAGGCCCGGCAGTCGCACTTCGACACGATCCACACCGAGATCGTCCGCGACATGCCGTACATCCCGATCCTGACCGGCGGCACCACCAGCGTGTGGAACACCGCGGACTTCACCGGCTGGCCCTCCGACGACGACCTGTACGCCTTCCCGGCGGTCTGGTCGGCATTCGACGCCGCCGAGATCTTCAAGCGGCTCGAACCGAAGGGCTGACGGGCGCGAGCGCCGTCGCCCCCGAAGGAGAACGCTGTGAGCTACTTCCTGCGCAAACTCGGCTTCTACGCGGTCGCACTATGGGCCGCCCTGACGCTGAACTTCGCCATCCCCCGCATGCTCCCGGGCAACCCCGTCGACATCCTGCTGGCCAAACTCCAGCAGCGCGGCGGCACGGTCAGCCAGGAGACGCGGGAAGCCTACGCGCTGCTCCTCGGGGGCGGCGACTCCGGGCCGCTGTGGCAGCAGTACCTCGACTACTTCAAGAACCTGCTGCGCGGCGACCTGGGCGTCTCGGTGAGCTACTATCCGGCCCAGGTCTCCGACGTGATCGCCCAGTCGCTGCCCTGGACGGTCGTCCTCGTCGGACTGTCGACGGTCATCGCCGCCGTGCTCGGCGTGATGCTCGGCGCGTTCGTCGGCTGGCGACCCGGCACCTGGCTCGACTCGCTGGTCCCCGCCACCACCCTGCTCGCGGCCGTACCGTACTTCTGGCTGGCGCTGCTGCTGACCTACCTCCTCGCCCGCGTACTCGGATGGTTCCCCATGCAGGGCGGCTACGACGTCGCCCTCACCCCCGGCTGGAACGCCGAGTTCATCGGCTCGGCGATCCAGTACGGCTTCCTGCCGGCGCTCACCATCGTGCTGGCCTCCATCGGCGGCTGGCTGCTGGGCATGCGCAACATGATGGTGTCCACGCTCTCGGAGGACTACATCCTCACCGCCGAGGCGAAGGGACTCTCCCCGCGAAAGATCCTGCGCTCCTACGCCTCGCGCAACGCCGTCCTGCCCTCGGTGGCCGGCTTCGCCATCTCCCTGGGGTTCGTGGTCTCCGGCTCGGTGATCACCGAGCAGGTCTTCTCCTACCCCGGACTCGGAGGGCGGCTGCTGGGCGCGGTCCAGAACAACGACTACGCGCTGATGCAGGGCGTCTTCCTCTTCATCACCCTGGCCGTCCTGGGCGCCAACCTCGTGGTCGACCTGCTGTACGGCCTGATCGACCCGCGCACCCGAGCCCGGTCCTGACGAGAGGCGCGACCATGACCAACCCGAAACCCGTGAGCGGGCCGCAGGCCGACACCGCCGAGCCGCCCGCCGAGACCGCGCCCCGGGACGGCGGCCCCGTCCGCTCCGGCTGGCGGATGCTCCTGCCCACCATGACGCCCTGGCTGGCGCTGGGCCTCGTCCTCATCGGCGGCATCACCCTGTTCGGCCTGATCGGACCGCACCTCGTCGGCGACCCCGGCCAGATCCGCGACCAGGGCCTCACCGGGCCCTCGGCCGAATTCCCGCTCGGCACCACCCAGACCGGTCAGGACGTGCTGGCCCAGCTCGCCCACGCGACCCGCGGCTCCCTCCAGATCGGCTTCATCGTCGGTGTGCTCGCCACCGCGCTGTCGGCCTTCTTCGGCATCTACGGCGCCTACCGCGGGCGTTTCATCGACGAGGCGTTCTCGCTGCTGTCCAACGTGTTCCTCGTGATCCCCGGCCTGCCGCTGGTCATCGTGATCTCCGGTTTCGTCCCGCGCGAGAGCCGCGGGCTGTGGACGATCGCCCTCGTGCTGGCCCTCACCAGTTGGGCCGCCTCGGCCCGCGTGCTCAGAGCCCAGACCCTGTCGGTGCGCAACCGCGACTACGTGGCCGCCGCACAGGTCTCCGGCGAACGGCCGTGGCGGGTCATCACCGTGGAGATCCTGCCCAACCTGCTCCCGGTGATCGCCTCCCAGTTCGTCTTCGCCGTCATCGCGGCGATCCTCGGCGAGGCGGGCCTGGCCTTCATCGGACTGGGCGCCTCCAACTCCTCGACGCTCGGCACGATGCTCTTCTACGCCCAGAACGGGTTCGCGCTGCCGCTCGGGGCCTGGTGGTGGTTCGTCCCGCCGGGCCTGATCATCGCCCTGATCGGCATGGGCCTGTCCCTGGTCAACTTCTCGATCGACGAGATCATCAACCCCAAGCTCAAGAACCTGCGCCTGCACCGCAAGCGGGCCCGCCGGGCGGCCCGCCTCGAACGCGAACTGGCCCGCGCCTCCCGACGAAGCGGGCAGGCACCCGACACCGACGCCCCCGCCGCAGAGGAGCCCACCCGATGACGACGACGCCCGCGCCCGCAGGCACCGCACCGGACCCCCGGGCCCGGCCCGTGCTCACCGTCGAGGACCTCACGGTCGTCTACGAAGTGGACGAGCCGGTCACGGCCGTCAAGAACGCCGACCTGACCCTCCACCGCGGCGAGATCCTCGGCCTGGCCGGTGAATCCGGTTGCGGCAAGACCACACTGGCCTACGCGATCAACCGCCTGCACCGGCCACCGGCGCGCATCGCCTCCGGCCGGATCGCCTTCCACGACGCGTCCGGGGACGACATCGACATCCTGTCCCTCGAAGACGCCGAGCTGCGGGCCTTCCGCTGGAACAAGCTCTCCATGGTCTTCCAGGGCGCGATGAACGCCCTCAACCCCGTCGCGACGGTGCGGGCGCAACTGCGCGATACGCTCCTGGCCCACCGGCCCCGCATGACCCGCAAGGAGATCCGCCACCGCTCCGAAGACGTGCTGCGCCGCGTCGGCGTCGACCCGCGCCGACTCGGCTCCTACCCGCACGAGCTGTCCGGCGGTATGCGCCAACGCGTCATGATCGCGATGGCGATGCTGCTCGAACCGCAGATCATGATCATGGACGAACCGACCACGGCGCTCGACGTCGTCGTCCAACGCGACATCCTGCGCGAGATCGTCCGCCTCCGCGAAGAACTCGACTTCGCCGTCGTCTTCATCACCCACGACCTCCCGCTGCTGCTGGAGATCAGCGACCGCATCGCCGTCATGCTCGACGGCGAGATCGTCGAACTGGAGGCGGCCGACCGGCTGTACCGCGACGCGCGGCACCCGTACACGCGCCGCCTCCTCGGTTCCTTCCCGAGCCTGTCGGGCTCGCGCGGCGCCTTCATCCGCACCGGCGTCGACGAGACCGAGACCCCCGCAGCGACCGCCACCGAGGAGCCGTCATGACCAGCGTGCAAGTGACCGACCTGGTGAAGGACTACACGATCCGCTCAGGACTGAAGCGGACCCGCCTGCGCGCGGTCGACCACGTCAGCCTGGAACTCACCCCCGGGCGGACCGTCGCCCTGGTCGGCGAGTCCGGCTCCGGCAAGTCCACCATCGCGAAGATCCTCACCAGAATGGAACGGCCCACCTCCGGTACGGTCGACGTCAGGTTCGACGACGGCACACCGGTGCCCGACGCCGCGTACCGCCGCGAAGTCCAGATGGTCTTCCAGGACCCGTTCGCCTCGCTCAACCCCTTCCATTCCATCGAGCACCACATCGCCAGGCCGCTGCGCATCCACAAGCGCACCGGCACGAAGGAGGAGACGCACCGCAGCGTCCTCGACATGCTCGAACGCGTCAACCTGACCCCGGCGGACAACATCGCGCCCCGCCGCCCTCACGAGCTCTCCGGCGGGCAGCGCCAGCGCGTCGCCATCGCACGGGCCCTCGCCCCCGGGGCGCGGGTGCTCATCGCCGACGAACCGGTCTCCATGCTCGACGTCTCGATCCGCCTCGGCGTGCTCAACCTCCTGGGGCGCCTCCAGCGCGAGGACCGGCTGGCCGTCCTCTACATCACCCACGACCTGGCCACCGCGCGCCACTTCTCCGACGAGATCGTGGTGCTCTACCGCGGCCGCGTCGTCGAACGGGGACCGTCCGACGCGGTCATTCTCGACCCGCACCACGACTACACGAAACTGCTCGCCCTCGCCGCCCCCGATCCCGAACGGCCCGGCCGCGTCGCCTCCGACGCCGGCCCGGTCGACCGTGACGCGATCGACGACGGCGTCTGCTACGACCACTTCACCGGACGATGGCGGGAGGCCGGGGTGCCGGCCGCCGCCGAAGAGAGGACCTGATGGACCCCGAACGCGCCGACGCCGCGACACACGAGACGGTGCTCGCGACGGTACCGCCCCGGCCTCCCGCGCCGCCCCTCGTGCACCTGGCCGAGGGCCTGGCCTACGGCGGCGACTACAACCCCGAGCAATGGCCGCGCGAGGTCTGGGACGAGGACGTGCGACTCATGCGCGAGGCCGGCGTGAACCTCGTGAACCTGGGCGTCTTCGCGTGGGGCACGGTGGAGACCGCCGACGGCGTGCGCGACTGGACCTGGATGGACGACGCCGTCGACCTGCTGCACCGCAACGGCATCGGCATCGACCTCGCCACCCCCACCGCCGCACCGCCGAACTGGCTCCTGACCGCCCACCCCGAGATCGCCCCCGTGCTCGCCGACGGCTACCGCGAACCCGCCGGCGGACGCAACGCCTGGTGCCCCGCCTCACCGGTGTACCGCCACTACGCGCTGCGGCACGTCGAGGCGCTCGCCGAACGCTACGGTCGCCACCCGGCCGTGCGCCTGTGGCACGTCGGCAACGAACTGGGCGGCGGCAACGCCCGCTGCCACTGCGAGCACTCGGCCGCCGCGTTCCGCGCCTGGCTCGAACGCCGCCACGGCGGCCTGGAAGCGGTCAACGCCGCCTGGGGCACGAACCAATGGGGACACCGCTACGGCCGCTGGGAGGAGATCATGCCCCCTCTCGGACGCCACGGCGCCCCCAACCCGAGCCTGTTCCTGGACTACGAACGCTACTGCTCGGACGCGCTGCTGTCGCACTATCTCGCCGAGAAGGCCGTCCTCGAACGGCACTCCGATGCGCCCGTCACGACCAACCTGATGGTGGGAGCGGGCGCGC
This sequence comes from Actinomycetes bacterium, assembly GCA_021793335.1. GTDB lineage: Bacteria > Actinomycetota > Actinomycetes > Mycobacteriales > Micromonosporaceae > Glycomyces. The sequence continues at coordinate 10,667 of JAJYSW010000023.1, read as the reverse complement.
AGATCGTCGACTACGCGTCCTGGGCTCCGCACACCGCCATCGCGGCCAACGACCATTACACCAGTGTGGACGATCCTTTGCGGGAGCAGGACCTCGCCTTCTCCGGCGACCGCATGCGCGGCATGTTCGCCGACCGCCGCCCCTGGCTGCTCATGGAGAGCTCCACCGGCGGCCCCAGCTGGCAGCGACGCAACCGCGCCAAGGACCCCGGCGAGATCGTGCGGCACTCCCTCGGGCACGTGGCCCGCGGCGCCGACGGCATCATGTTCTTCCAGTGGCGCGCCTCGGCCGCCGGAGCCGAGCAGTTCCACTCGGCGATGCTCCCGCACAGCGGCACGCGATCACGCATCTGGCGGGAAGTCCGCGAACTGGGACGCCACCTGAGCGCACTCGCCGAAGTGCGGGGCACGGCCGTGGCACCGGCCCGCGCCGCGATCGTCGTCGACGACGCCGCCGGATGGGCGCTCCAGCACGGCCTCAAACCGCATCGCGACCTGTGGTACGGACGCGAACTGCGCGAATGGCACCGGGCGCTGTGGGAACGCCAGATCCTGTGCGACGTCGTCCCGGCCGACGCCGACCTCGACGGATACGACCTGGTCATCGCCCCCACCCTGCTCGTGGTCGATGAGGCGGCCGCCGAGCGCCTGTGCGCCGTTCCCGAACGCGGCGGCACCCTCCTGATCACCTACCTCTCCGGGGTCTGCGATCGCGATTCGCAGGTGATCGCCGGCGGCTTCCCCGGCGCGTTCCGGGACGTGCTCGGCGTCTGGACCGACGAGTTCTATCCCCTCCAGAAGGGCGAGCGCGTGACGCTCGACGGCGACGTCCTCAACGGAGCACATGCCGTGGAGGACTGGACCGAGCGGGTGCACCTCGCCGGTACCGCCGACGGCGTCTCCGCCAGTGCCGCCGACGGCGCCTCCGCCGATGCCGAAGTGGTCGCCCGGTACACCTCCAGTTCCCTGGCCGGAGGCCCGGCCGTCACCCGCCGTGCCGTCGCCGACGGCGCGGCCTGGTACGTCTCCGCTCCGCTGCCGCCCGAGGCCGTCGATGCCATCACTCTGCGGCTCGCCGCAGAGGCCCGACTCGAACGGACCGCCGAGGCCGCGCCCGGACTCGAAGCGGTGCGCCGCACCGGGCCGGACCGGTCCTATCTGTTCCTGCTCAACCACGCCGAGACCGAGCTGGACGCCGCCGCCGAAGGACTCGACCTGCTCACCGGAGCGCCGGTCGGGCCCACCGTGACCGTCCCCGCGGGAGGCGTCCGCGTGCTGCGCGAACAGCCGAACGGCTGAACCGCCGCATCGCGCCCGCTCACGACCGTATTCGCAACGACTCCGCTCCGCAACGACTCTGAGGAACCAGCATGCCGCACCTGCCCGCGACTTTCCGCGCGCTCCACGAGGGTTGGACCCTCACCGCCGCCGCACTCGCCGCCGACGCCCCCGAGGCCGCCGCCGCGGCGCTCGAGAAGGGCGTCCCCGCCGCCGTCCCAGGCGAGGCACACCTCGACCTCTGCCGGGCCGAGCTCATCGCCGACCCCTTCGACGGCGACAACGAGGCCGCCCAGCAATGGATCGGCGACACCTCGTGGCGGTTCGCGACGACCTTCACCTGGTCCGACGACGGCGCCGACCGCCACGACCTGGTGGCCCTCGGACTCGACACCGTCGCCCTCGTGGCACTCAACGGCATCGAGGTGGCCCGCACCGAGAACATGCACCGCTCCTACCGTTGGGACGTGCGCGAGGCCCTGCGCGAAGGAGAGAACACGCTCACCGTCACCTTCGCCGCGCCGGTGCCCGAGGCGGCGGCCCGCGCCGACCGCGACGGCGCCCTGCCGCGCACCAACCACCACGAGTACAACCAGCTGCGCAAGATGGCCTGCTCCTTCGGCTGGGACTGGGGCATCGACGTCGCCGGAGCCGGCATCTGGAAACCGATCGGACTCGACTCCTGGTCGGGCGCACGCATCGCATCGGTGCGGCCGTTGGTGGACGTGACGGCCAGACCCGACGGCCATGACGGCGTCCTGACCGCGCACGTGGACATCGAACGCGCCGGCCACGGTACGGCGGTCCCCGTCGCCGTCACGGTGACCGGCCCCGACGGCACGGCGCTGCGCGGCAACGGCGCGGTCCCGGCCGGAGCGACCTCCACCGCGATCACCGTGACGGTCCCCGACGTCGAACGCTGGTGGCCGGTCGGCTACGGCGACCAGCCACTCTACGGCGTCGAGGTCACCGCCGGAGACGGCGCGGCCTGGAACGGCCGAGTCGGTTTCCGCACCGTCGAACTCGACACCGCCGCCGACGAGGCGGGCGCGCCCTTCCGCCTCAGCGTCAACGGCGAACGCATCCTCGTGCGCGGCGTCAACTGGATCCCCGACCACGCCTTCCTCACCGAGATCGACCGCGACCGGTACGCCCGGCGCGTGAACGACGCACTGGAGGCCAACGTCAACCTGCTGCGCGTATGGGGCGGCGGCATCTACGAGTCCGACGACCTCTACGACCTCGCCGACGAGCGCGGGCTGCTGATGTGGCAGGACTTCCTCTTCGCCTGCGCCGCCTACAGCGAGGACGAGCCGATGCGCTCCGAGGTCGAGGCCGAGGCCCGCGAGAACGTCGCCCGGCTGTCCCCACACCCGTCCCTGATCCTGTGGAACGGCAACAACGAGAACACCTGGGGCTGGGTCGACTGGGGCTGGCCCGGCCTGCTCGACGGCCGAGGCTGGGGCGACGCCTACTACTCCGATCTGCTCCCGCGCACGGTGGCCGAACTCGACCCCACCCGGCCGTACACGCCCGCCAGCCCCCACTCCTTCGGCGACTACCGCCATCCCAACGACGAACGCTACGGCTCCATGCACATCTGGGACGTGTGGAACCGCGCGGACTACACGGTCTACGCCGATTACAAGCCCAGGTTCGTCGCGGAGTTCGGCTTCCAGGCCCCGCCCGCGTGGTCGACCCTCACCGGCGTCGTCCACGACGAGCCGCTCGACCCGTTCGGCCACCAGATGCTCGTCCACCAGAAGGCCAACCTCGGCAACGACAAACTCCAGCGCGGCTGGGCCGGGCACCTGCCCGACCCGAAATCCATCGAGGACTGGCACTGGACCTGCCAGCTCAACCAGGCCCACGCCATCCGGTTCGGCGTCGAGCACTTCCGTTCGCTCACGCCCCACAACACCGGGACGATCCTGTGGCAGCTCAACGACAACTGGCCCGTGGTCTCCTGGGCCGCCGTCGACTTCGCCGAGCACCGCAAACCGCTCTGGCACGCCCTGCGCGACGCCTACGCGCCCCGACTGGCCACCCTCCAGCCGCGGGCCTCGCACGAAGCGCGCGCGAACGCCTGGGAAGGGCTGGAGGCCGAACCCGACACCCTCGCGCTCGTCCTGGTCAACGACACCGCGAAAGCCCACGCCGGTTCGTTCACCGTGACCCGTGAGACCTTCGACGGGACCGTGCTCGCCAAGGCCACCGTCGAAGCCCGTGTGGGTGCGCGCGACGCCGCCGCGATCACCGTCCCGGAGGACGTCGCCGTATTCGGCGACCCGAGCGCCGAGACGATCGTCGCCGTCCCCGACGACGCCGCGTCCGGGTTCGCGCCCGCCTTCCGCCACGGCGCCGACGTCGTCGACCAGCGGCTCGACCCGCGGCCGCTGCGTGTCGAAGCCTCGCGTGCCGACGGCGGCGTCCTCCTGCGCGTCACCGCCGAAACGCTGGCCAGAGACGTGCACTGCCACGCCGACACCGTCGACCCCGCCGCCCGGGCCGACACCGGCATGCTCACGCTCCGCGCAGGGCAGTCGGCCAGCATCTGGATCGACTCGCCCGCCGGAGGAGAGCCGCAGGACTTCGCCGAGGCCCTGCGCTGCGCCAACGACCTGCTCTAGGCCCTGTGCAAGGACCCCGGAAGCATGCTGCCCGGTCCGTTCGCCCGCTCGCCGCGCCTCGGGCCCGCCGGCTGAGAGGCCCTCCGCCTCGGGAGCGGGCGAACGGACTCGGACGCCACCTCGCACCGAAACCTTGAACAAGCCCCAGTACCGCACCGCCCCGCCCGAAACCCGCGACCCGGCGGGGCGGCAACCGAGGAGACGCGAACATGACACTGCGCTGGTCCACCGAGGACCTGGACATCGAACTCGCGACCGAGGCCGACGCACCGGTCTCCCTGCGGTCGCTGACACCCGCCGGGACGCCGCACCCGCCCGGGCCGGCCACTTCGCCCGCGGGCACCCCGCCGCTGGTCGAGATCCTGGCCCTGGGCCACGGGCGCTTCCCCGGCAGCCACCGCTACACCTGCACCGCGGTGGGCGCGAGACTGCGGTACACCGGCCACGAGACCGTCGACGGCGACCTGCACGTCCACCAGACCGACCCCGTCACCGATCTGCGGGTCACGAGCGTCCTCAGCGCCGCGACCGGGGCCCTGCGGGCCTGGACGGTCCTGCGCGCCGGAGCGTCACCGGTGACGGTGCAGGCCGTGACCTCCCTGGTGCTCGGCACCTTCATCACCGACGGCGCGGCGGACGTCGACGGACTGGACGTGCTGTGGGGCGACAACGACTGGGTCGCCGAGTCCCGCTGGCACCGGGCCGGCCTGCGCGAAGTCGGACTGCCCGAGATGGACCCGGCGATCCACCATCACATGAACCGCGCCCGCATGGCCGTGACCACGCGCAGCTCGTGGTCCACCGGCGAACGACTCCCCACCGGGCTCGTGGTCGCCCGTGAGGGCGGCTACGGCCTGGCCTTCCAGATCGAGCACAACGGCGCGTGGCACTGGGAGATCGGCGAGGACCGCGACGGCGCCTCCCTGGCCCTGCTCGGCCCCACCGACGCCGAACACCAGTGGGCCCTGACGCTCGCGCCCGGCGAGACGTTCACCTCGGTGCCCGTGGCCGTCGCCGTCGCGCGGGCCCGGCCCGACGAGGACCCGGTCGCCGCAGCGCTCTCCGCCCTGACCGCCCACCGCCGCGCGCTCGTGGCCCGCACCGGCACGGCCCGCCACGACCGGCCGCTGCCGGTGGTCTTCAACGACTACATGAACACCCTCATGGGCGATCCGACCGAGGACAAGATCCTGCCCCTGGCGGAGGCCGCCGCCAGGGCCGGAGCGGACTGCTACTGCATCGACGCCGGCTGGTACGACGACGACGCGGGCGGCTGGTGGGACGCGGTGGGGGAGTGGAAGCCGAGCCGATCACGCTTCCCCAACGGCCTGGAGACGGTCCTCGAACGCATCCGCGGCCTCGGCATGGTCCCCGGGATCTGGCTGGAGCCCGAGGTCGTCGGTGTGCGCTCCCCACTCGCCGAGCGCCTACCCGACGAGGCGTTCCACCGGCGACTCGGGCAGCGGGTAGTCGAGCACGGCCGCCACCACCTCGATCTGCGTCACCCCGCGGCCCGCGAGCACCTGGACGCCGTGGTCGACCGCCTCGTCGGCATGGGGATCGGCTACTTCAAACTGGACTACAACATCATGCCGGGAGCCGGGACCGACACGGACGGCCTCGCGCCGGGCGCGGGCCTGCTCGAACACTGCCGGGCCTACCTGGCGTGGCTCGACGGCGTGCTGGAGCGCCACCGGGACCTCTTGGTCGAGAACTGCGCCTCCGGCGGCATGCGAGCGGACTACGCCACGCTCGCCCGCCTGCACATACAGTCGACATCGGACCAGCAGGACCCGCTGCTCTACCCGCCGATCGCAGCGGCCACACCCGCATCGATCCTCCCCGAGCAGGCAGGCCACTGGGGCTACGCGCAACCCGAGATGAGCGCCGAGGAATCGGCGTTCACCCTCGTATCGGGCGTCACCGGGCGGCTCTACCTCAGCGGGCACCTCGCATCCATGGAGGACGAGCAGCTCGCGCTCGTGGCCTCCGCGGTCCGAACGCACCGCCGTCTGCTGCCGTTCATCGCCCGGTCCGTCCCGTCCTGGCCGCTGGGCCTGCACCACCGCGGCCCCTGGCAGGCGTTCGCGCTGCACACCGAACACGAGACGGTCCTGACCGCCTGGCGCCTGCCCGGCGCGCCCGACTCGATCGAACTGCCGCTGCCCGCGCTGCGCGGCCGCGACCTCGCCTGCGAGCGGCTGTTCCCCGACCCCGGGACGCCCGGACTGGGAGAATGGGCCGCCGCATGGGACACCGACGCCGGCGTGCTGCGCGTCGAGACGGACATCCCGGCCCCGACCGCGCGCCTCCTGCGTCTCACGGCGGCGCCGTGCTGATCCGAACCGCAATACCGCCGCACCACCACACCGAGGCATGCCGTCCGACCACCGTTGAAGGAGCACTGTGACACCCTGGCCCGACCTGCCCGCCCACCACGAGTGGCTCGCCGCCGAATGCCGCCGACTGCTCGCCTTCGGCGCCCAGGCCGCCGTGCCGAACGGCGGCGCGGCCTACCTCGACGCCGCAGGCGAACCCGACCCCGCCCGCGGTGTACAGACCTGGATCACCGCCCGCATGGCGCATGTGTACTCGCTCGGCGCGCTCCTGGGCGTCCCCGGCAGCGCCCCGATCGCCGACGCCGCCGTCGCGGGTCTCACCGGGCCTTTGCGCGATACCGAGCACGGGGGATGGTTCCATGCCCTGGACGCCGCGGGCGCTCCGGATCGCGCGGCGGGAAAATCCTGCTACGACCACGCTTTCGTGCTCCTCGCCGCCTCGTCCGCGACCCTCGCCGGACGCCCGGGCGCGGCGGCGCTGCTCGCCGACGCCTCGGCCCGCTACCTCGAACGATTCTGGGACGACGAGGCCGGACTGCCCCGCGACGGCTGGGACGCCGACTTCACGAGGCTGTCGCCCTACCGAGGCCTGAACGCCACCATGCACTCGGTGGAGGCGCTCCTCGCCGTCGCCGACGCCGTCGAAGCCACCGAGGCCGCGGCGTGGCGCGAGCGCGCCGCCCGCGCCGCGGGTTTCGTCGTCACACTCGCCGCCGAGCACGGCGATCGTCTCCCCGAACACTTCGGACCCGACTGGACCCCCGATCTCGAATGCAACCGGGACCGGCCGGACGACCCGTTCAAACCGTTCGGCGCGACACCCGGACACGGGTTCGAATGGGCTCGGCTCCTGCTCCACGTCGAAGCCGCCCACGGCGACAAGGCGGCCCTCCTGCCGACCGCGGTGCGCCTGTTCGACCGTGCCGTCGCCGACGCCTGGGCCGCCGATGGCGCCGAGGGGTTCGTCTACACCGTCGACTGGAACGGTGAACCGGTGGTGCGGCGGCGAATGCACTGGGTGGCGGCCGAGGCGATCGCCGCCGCCGCGGCACTGTACCGCCGGACCGGCGAGCGCCGATTCGCCGACCGGTACGCCCAATGGTGGGACTACGCCGAACGGTGCCTGATCGACCGCGTTAACGGATCATGGCGGCACGAGCTCGACGCCGACAACAGCCCGGCGAGCACCACGTGGCCGGGCAAACCCGACCTCTACCACGCGGTGCAGGCGACGCTGCTGCCCCGCCTGCCGCTCGCGCCCACGCTCGCCCGGGCCCTGCGCGAACGCGGCCTCGGTGCGACGACCGGAACGGGGGCGGCATGAGCGTCCGTGCGGGCGCGCCGCACATCGGGGCGACGGTGGTGATCGGCGAGACCCTGATCGACGTGGTGCCGGACGAGAACGGCGTGCGCGAACTGCCGGGCGGCAGCCCGGCCAATGTGGCCGTCGCGCTCGGGCGGCTGGGACGCGAACCGGTACTCGTGACGACGCTCGGCGACGACGAGCGCGGCACCGCCGCGCGGCGGTGGCTCGAAGCCTCCGAGGTGACGGTGCTCGCGCAGCCCTCGCCCACCGGCCGCACCTCGACGGCGGCGGTGCTGCTCGCCGAGGACGGCTCGGCGAGCTACGACTTCGATCTCACCTGGGACCTGTCCGCTGCAACGCTCGACCGCGCGATCGCCCTCGGGGACCTCGCTGTCGTGCACGCCGGGTCCATCGCGACGGTGCTCGACCCCGTCGCCGAGGCCGTGGAGGCCGCCCTGCGCGCCGCGCGCGGGCGGGCACTGGTGACCTTCGATCCCAATGCCCGGCCGGCCATCACACCGGACGTCACGCGAGTGCTGCCGCGCGTCGAACGGCTGGCCGCCGCGAGCGACGTCGTCAAAATGTCTGAAGAGGACAGCGCCTGGTACCGGCCGGGCGGCGACCCGGTGGCCCTCGCGCGCTCGTGGGCGGCCGCCGGGGCGGTCCTCGTCGTCGTGACCCGCGGCGCGGACGGCGGTGTGCTCGTCCGCGGCGACGACGTCATCGACGTGCCGGGCGTCCCCGTGCCCGTGGCCGACACCATCGGAGCGGGCGACACCTTCATGGGCGCGCTCATCGACGCGCTGATCGGTCTCGGCGCGCACGGACCGGCGGCGCGCGAAGTGCTCGCGAAGCTGCGTATCGAGGAGCTGCACCGGGCCGCGTCGTGGGCGGTGAGCGCCGCGGCGGTCACCGTGTCGCGCCCGGGAGCCGACCCGCCCACACGCGCCGAACTGGGCGAGGTCCCTGACCGGTAGGCGGCTCGGCCCGCAGACGGCGCGGACCGGTGACAGCGGCCGGTCCGCGCGGGCCGGGCTTCACTTCGGCGGTGCGGTGCTGCCGCGCACGACCAGCTCGGTGGCGAGCTCGACGCGGTGCCGGCTCGGCGGTCGTCCCTGCGCGAGCGCGACCGTCATGGTCGCCGCGGCGGCGGCCATCTCTTGGAGCGGCTGGCGGACCGAAGTGAGCGGGGGGATGTTCCACTCGGCCATGGGCAGATCGTCGAAGCCGACGACGCTGAGATCGCCGGGGATGCGCAATCCGGCCTCGGCCGCCGCCTGGTACACGCCGAGCGCCTCGCCGTCGTTGCAGGCGAAGACGGCGGTGGGCGGGTCGCTCAGCCGCAGCAGTTCACGGGTGAGGCGCAGGCCGTCCTCGATCTGGAAATCGCCGCGGCGGATCAGCACCGGGTCGACCGGGACGCCGGCGAAGTCCATTGCCGCCCGGTAGCCGTCCAGGCGTGCCCGGGCCGAGAGCACGTCGTCCGGTCCGGTGATGACGGCGATCCGGCGGTGTCCGAGGTCGAGCAGGTGCCGGGTGGCCGCGAGGCCGCCGTTCCAGTTGCTCGCGCCGACCGAGGGCGCGTCGTGGCCGGGTTCGCCGGTGGGATCGACGAACACCAGGGGGATGTCACGGCTGCGCAGCCGACGGCCCTGCTCCTCGGTGAGGCAGGAGAAGACGGCGATGACACCGGTCGGGCGGCGCGCGAGGACGTCCTCGACCCAGCCGCGTCCCGGCGTCCGGTTCCCGCCGAGCTCGGACACGACCACGGCCAGGCGGTTCTCGCGGGCGATCTGGTTGACGCCGTTGATGATCTCGATGCCGTACAGGCCGCGCAGCTCGTGGAAGACGACCTCGATCAGCGGGGCCGGTCGAGTCGCGCGCTTCTGCCGCCGGTAGCCGTGCCTGCGGATGAGCTCCTCGATCAGGTTCCTCGTCTCGGGCGCGACGTCGAGACGGCCGTTGACTACTTTGGAAACGGTGGCGACCGAGACTCCCGCGCGCCGGGCGATCTGCGCGATGGTCAGCGGTTCGCCCCGCGTCGTGCCGGTGGCTTCGTCTGCGGAGGTCATCGCGAAATTCTAGCGTCGAGGTCCGCCTGTGTTGATGGCGCTTGCCGAGTCAGTGTCCATAGAGCGGGTTGGCCCCCGGCGGACGCTCCTCATCGGATACCGGCCCCGGTGCGGTGCCGCGGCCGAACGGCGTCCCGCCCAGCCGTTCGCGACCGTGCACGGACAGCCAGTTCCCCAGATCGGGCCCCGCCGGCACCACCTGCGTCGGGTTGATGTCCTCGTGCACCACGTAGTAGTGGCGCTTGATCGAATCGAAGTCGACGGTGTCGCCGAAACCGGGAGTCTGGAACAGGTCCCGCGCGTAGCCCCACAGGTGCGGCATCTCGGTGAGCTTGTTCCGGTTGCATTTGAAGTGCCCGTGATAGACCGGGTCGAACCGCACCAACGTGGTGAACAGCCGGACATCGGCCTCGGTGATCGTCTCGCCCATCAGGTACCGGCGATCGGACAGCCGCTCCTCCAGCCAATCGAGCGTTTCGAACAGCCGCCGGTAGGCCCGCTCGTAGGCGCGCTGGGAACCGGCGAAGCCCGCCCGGTACACCCCGTTGTTGACTTCGGTGAAGATCCTTTCGATCACCGGCAGCATGTCGTCGATCAGTTCCGGCGGCAGCAGCTGCGGCGCTCCCTCCCGGTGGTACTGGACCCACTGGGTGGACAGGTCGAAGGTCAGCTGCGGATAGTCGTTGGTGACGAGCGCGCCTGAAGGCACGTCCACCAGCGCGGGCACGGTGATGCCCCGCGGGTAGTCGGGGAAGCGTTTGAAGTAGTGCTCCTGCAACCGCTCGGTGCCGAGCACCGGATCGCGGCCATCGGTGGTGAGGTCGAACGTCCAGGAGCGGGCGTCGTGCACCGGTCCCGGTGTGGCCAGCGAAATGGCCGATTCGAGGCCCAGCAGGCGGCGGACGATGATCGAACGGTGCGCCCAGGGGCAGGCCCGGGCGGCCACGAGCCGGTATCGGTTCGGCTCGACCGGCCAGGCGTGCGCGCCCTCGGTGAGGCCGGCCATCCGCGGATCGCCGATCTTCGAGGGCTCCTCGGTCGGT
>JAJYSW010000283.1 GCA_021793335.1 Actinomycetes bacterium | reverse complement strand
CGATGGCTCGCGGCAGACGCCGAACCGGACGGGCACGGGGACGACCGCTCGGACCGGCGAGGCCGGGCACGACCGGAGTGCTCTTTGTGCGGCACCGGCGGACATGCACCGACGGGCGGACCTTGCACCCTTGCCTCCAAGCCGGGACCAGGCCGTCACGGTGCCGGGCAGCGAGGACGGTACCGGGCAGCGAGGGCGGTGAAGGGCCGCCGGACGGAAACGAGCGTTCCGGCGATTCGCCCCGGGTTTCGGCGACCGCGCCGCCGACCGGACCGGTGTGCTGACCCGATCGGCTGCTTGAGGCTCACGCCGCGACGGCAGGGGCGTCTTCTCGCTCAGCGGCATGAGCCCGACGGCCGGCGCGTCGCGTGCGGATCTCGTCGATGCCGAAGAACAGCACGGACAGGGCGAGCGCGGTGATCGCGGAGGCCGTGGCCACGTTGAGGAGGGCGTTGATTCCGTCCACGGACGCCGAGTGCGCGGCCTGGGCGATGTCGGAGGACAGTGGTCGGAGCCGTTCGGGGAGGCTGTCGGTGACCTGTACTCCCGCGCCCGCGCCGATCGCATCGGTGAGCTGCTCGCGTGCCTCTTCGGGAAGCAGTGCTCCGAACGGTTCGGCGAGGAGGCCGTCCCGTGCCGCCTGGGCGCCGACGCGGTTGAAGACCACGCCGAGGACGGCGACGCCGACGGCCATGCCGAGCTGCCTCATGGTGGCGAAGGTCGCGCTGGACATGCCGGCGTCCTCCGGCGGGGCGAAGGTGAGCGACGCCGCCTGGTTCGCCGCGGTCACGGCACCGATACCGAGGCCGCCGACGATCATGCCGGGAAGGAAATGCGTCCAGTCGTCGTCGATCGCGACGTTCCTGAGGAGCAGCAGGCCCGTGGCCACGACCGCGAGCCCGGTGGGAAGGACGATGGAGAAGGGCAGCCGCTGTAGGAAACGGGCCGCGATCGGCGCGGCGACGAGCGCCCCGACGGTCAGCGGCAGGACGCGCAGCCCCATCTGTAGCGGAGAGTGCTCCAAGGTGCCCATCAGGAACAGCGCCAGATAGTTCGCTGCGGCCATCAGTGTCGCCATGAATGCGAAGGAGACCAGCGCCGTGCCCACGAACCCCGGTTTGCGGAGGATGGCCGGATCGAACAGCGGGTGGCGGGAGCGGCCCTGCCACCAGACGAAAACCGCGAGCAGGCCGACCGCGGCGGCCGACATCGCCATGACGGGCGTCGAGAGCTGGCCCCAGTCCTGCCCCCGGGTGATCGCCAGGACGCCGAGCACGAGTCCGGCCGTCAGCAGGGCGGACCCCGGCAGGTCGCTGCGTCGCGAGTGTTCACGCGTGGACTCGCGCAGCGACCGCGACGCGATGATGATCACGGCGATGCTGATCGGGACGTTGATCAAGAAGATCGAACGCCAACCGAACCCCGTCACCAGCGCGCCGCCGACCACGGGGCCGGCCGCGGTCGCTCCGCCCATCACCGCGCTGTAGACGCCGATCGCGCGCATCCGCGACCGGCGATCGGGGTAGGCCTGCGACAGGATCGGCAACGCCGTCGCGAACAGCATCGCCGCTCCCACGCCCTGCACCGCTCGGAGCACATTCAGAGCGAGCGCGTTCGGTGCGAACACCAACGCCAGTGACGCCACAGCGAATACGGCCATACCCGACATGAATACTTTTTTGCGCCCGAGGCGGTCGCCCAGGGTCGCGAACGTCAGCAGCAGGCCCGCCAGCGGCAGCGTATAGGCGTCGATCACCCACTGCAGTCCATCGAGCGAGGCGGTGAAGTCCTGGCGGATGTCCGCGAGGGCGGCCGCCACGACCGTCGTGTCCAGCATCAGCATGAAAATCGCCGTGCATGCCACGAGAAGCACCGGACCCGGGCGGGCGCCGGGAGGGGGAACAGACTTGTCGAACATGTTCCATAAGTTAGCACGGGTCCGGCCTCGACGGCCACGATGAGCGGCCCGGCACAATGGCGGCATGACCCAGGACGCAACGACGGGCCGCATGGGGCGGCCCGCGCGCACCTCACGCGATGAGATCCTGCGGGCCGCGAGGATCGTCATCGACCGTGACGGATGGCAGAAGCTGACGATCCGCGCGCTCGGCAAAGAGCTCGGCGTCGGGGCGGCGACGATCTACCACCATGTGCGCGACAGGGAAGACCTGCTGATCCAGCTGCTCGTCGAGCACGCCGGCCGCAGTATCGACGTATCCCTGCCCGAGGAACCGGAAGCCCGCATCCTGGCCGCCGCGGTCGCGATCAGGGACACCCTCGCCGCACTGCCCTGGGCGACCGAGGTGCTCGCCACCGACGGTTTCCTCGCGAGGCTGGGCGGCCGAGCGGTGCAGATGGTCGAAGCGATCGTCGCGACCGCCATCGCAGCCGGCGCCTCGCAGGAAGACGCCGTCGCCTTGTTCCGCAATATCTGGTACCTCACCGTCGGCGAGATACAGGTCCGCGCCCGCACCGACTCCCGCCCCGAGGCCCGAGACGCACGCGCATCGCGATTCGCCGACCTCGACGCCGAGGCGACTCCCGCGCTCGCATCCATCGGCGAACAGTGGGTCGCGTGGGCCGCACACGACACCTACGCCGACGGCGTCGCCTCCATCATCGCCGGGACGCTCCGTCGAAGCGGCTAGCGGCCTGTTCGAGAGGGCCGGGGTGGTTCCGGGCCGTCCGACTGTCCCGGATCGAGTCGGGCAGTCCGGCCTTCGGGACCGAGGTGCCCTCTCCGCCTGGTTCGCGAGAGCGCCCGTTCATCGGTGCGAGCGGCCTGTCCTCTTCAGGCGTCCGCGTTGTCAAGTGGCCCGAGAGGGTTCTTTTCCGATCCTGGACGACTCCGGTCCTCACGAGCGGAACCGGGGCCTCGCTCGTACGCTGAGCGCGGTGTCGGGCCGGTACTCTCGCCCGCGCATGCGTCCCGGCCGGCCGGATCGAGGCGGAGTCGGCCGTGCTGTGCGGCTTCGCATGCGACGGTGTCGGCCACTGATGCCTTGCCATGCCGGGCAGCGCGGTCGGCGGTCCACGTCAGATGGCGGGACCCGAACACCGGTCCTGAAACCGGATCCGCGATCAACGCCGAGCCGCACCGTCCCGAGCACCGACCGAACCGGACGAACCGCTGAAGTGGAACCTTCGATGGGGCCTCGGATCGAGCGCTCAGAACGGTGCGATGGCCGCTCGAACGGCCGCCACCGGGTTCCAAGTGTGGTCGCCGTGGGCGATGGCGCTCAGATGCTCCCGAAGATGCAGGACCGGCATCCGCTCCTCCCAGCCGTCATGGAGCCCGGCGACCTCCCGGTACACGGCGAAGAACCGTTCCGAGGCGGCCGGACGCGGCGCGCACCACAGCATGCTGAGCCCGGCTTCGGGCCAGCCGTAGGACACCGCGGGGTCGATGAGTGCGGGGGCGCCCTCGCCGGTCGCAAGGATGTTGTCCTGCCACAGATCGCCATGGGTCAGGCACGGCGGCTGCGCCGGGACCAGCTCGGGCAGGGCCGCGCACAGACGTTCGAGGGCTCGGCGCTCCGCGCGCTCGAACGCCGCCTCGACCAGCGGTTCGGACAGCCAGCGCAGGAGGCGCCGTTCGGCGAAGAAGGCGTGGCCGTCCTCTTCCCAGGTGTTGTCCTGACGCAGCCGACCCAGCCAGCCGTCGCGGTGCCAGCCGAACCGGTCGCCGACGGTGGACATGTGCAGCGCGGCGACCATGTGCGCGAGCCGTTCCCAGAAATGCTCGTCGTCGCGGCGCGGCCGCATCTTCGTGAGCACGAGCAGCCGTGAAGAGGCGTGCAGCACCTCGGGAGTGTTCACCCCGCCGAGCTCGCGAAGCTCGGCGAGACCGGCGGCCTCGACGGGGAACACGTCCAGTTCCGGACCGAGCAGGGTCTTGGCGAAAAGCCGGGAGCCGTCCCGGAGCGTGACCAGTCCGGAGACGGCGATCGCTCCACCCGCGGCCCGCTCCACCTCCCGCACGGCATAGCCCGCCTCGCGGAGCCGACCGGCAAGGACCTCCTCATGTGACATCCCCTGATGCAAACATATCGCTCACCCGCGCCGGCGGGCGGCCGAGACCGGCCAGATCGG
>JAJYSW010000282.1 GCA_021793335.1 Actinomycetes bacterium | reverse complement strand
GGGCCTGGAGGGGTCGCATAGTGGACTAGTGCAGCGGTCTTGAAAACCGCCAGGTCGGTAGCCCCGGCCTCGTGGGTTCGAATCCCACCCTCTCCGCGTGGATCGCGGTTCTCGCGAGCCGTGAACGTAAAAGGACTCAGCACCCCGGCACGGTGCTGAGTCCAGGCACCTAGAGTAGCTGAATGCCGCAACAAGCTTCACTCTCGGGTCAAGATATTCACAAGATCGTTACTCTCGCGCACCGGTGCACCCAGGTCGACGGCATCGAGCCGTTCAACGAGCAGACGATGCTCTCGCTCTCCAAACCCGCCGTGTCATATCGCAGGCATTTCGTTGTGCCCCATGGCGAAATGATCATCGGGTACGCCCAAGTGGCGACGGTGGGCGAGACCGCCGAAGTCGAGCTGGCGGTCGATCCCGACCACCGGCGGCGCGGTGTGGGCCGCGCCCTGCTGCAAGAAGTCCTCGTCTCATTTGAGGCCGAGATCACTTTGCTGAAGGTGTGGGCGCACGGCGATCTGCCCGCCGCCTCGGCGCTGGCCGCTTCGGAGGGGTTCGAGCGGGACCGGGTGCTGTTCAAGCTCAGCCGGTCGCTGGAGGGCTTCACGTGGCCCTCGGCGTGGCCGGAGGGGACGCCAGAGGACTGGCCCCGAGGTGAGGGGCCGGCGGTGCGCCTGCCCGAAGGGGCGTCCTGGCGCGCCTTCGCGGCCGGTGAGGACGACGAGGCGTGGCTCCGCGTCAACGCCGCGGCCTTCGCCGATCACCCCGAGCAGGGGCGCTGGACGGCCGCGGACCTCCAGGACCGTCAGAACGAGTCCTGGTTCGACCCGGAGGGCCTCATCATCGCCGAGGACGCCGAAGGGATGCTCGGCTTCCATTGGACGAAGGTCGAGGACGGCGTCGGCGAGATCTACGTGCTCGGCGTCGATCCGCGGGCCCAGGGCACCGGTCTCGGCAAGGCGCTGACGATGGCGGGGCTGGCGCATCTGTCCGCACAGGGCATCGAGCAGGTCGACCTCTACACCGACGAGTCCAATCCCCGCGCGGTCGGCCTGTACCGCGCTCAGGGCTTCGCGATCGTCCGCTCCGACGTCCAGTGGGCGAAGCGGCGGCGCTGACCGGTCAGGAACGCGCGAGATCCGCCGCGGGATAGCCGTCCTCGCCCGGCAGCAGCAGGCGGGGGCGGTCCTCGCATGCGTTCAG
Organism: Actinomycetes bacterium; assembly: GCA_021793335.1. GTDB lineage: Bacteria > Actinomycetota > Actinomycetes > Mycobacteriales > Micromonosporaceae > Glycomyces. The sequence goes on along the minus strand of JAJYSW010000282.1, from coordinate 2,902 downwards.
TCGCGGCAGGACCGGCGACATGTCGCGCTGCTCAGCGGCGGCGAACACCTCGCCGACGGTCGAGTAGCTGCTGAGTTCCGCCAGGGTCGTCGCCTCCGGCATCGACATCTGTCCGCCGTACTGGCACACGGCCTGTTCGGGCCCGACCCATGTCGCGTACTCCGGTTCGCGCACCCGCACGCGCGGCTGGAAGCCCTCGGCGAGGGTCGCCACGTAGACCCAGGCGTCGAAGCGGACCGGTTCGTACTCGGGGGTGATCCAGCGCGACCATGCACGTTGGAGTGCCACCATCGCGCCGGTCTCCTCTTCGACCTCGCGCACGCCGGTCATCGCGACGTCGGGGTCGTCGGGTTTGTGTCGGCCGCCCGGGAAGCCGTAGCGTCCGCCGCCGGAGCGCCGATCGTCTTCGAAGCCGTCTGCCCAGCGTTCGCGCACCGTCGCGGGCGCACCGTTCCCGGTGTCCGCGCCGAACGGTTCTTTTGCGGTGTGCCGGAGCAGGAGGACGCGCAGCGGTGCCTCTCGCAGGAGCACGACGGCCGCGGCACGCTCGGGTTCGGGCGGTGCGCCCTGTTCTCGCAGGCGTGCGCGTGCACGGGCCGCCGCGGCGCGGTCGACCGCTCTGAGGTCCCATTTCCCATAGCGCTGGATGGACATGAGCCCCACGCTATCGGAAGCGTGGGGCCGGTCCCGGTGCAATCGGTGAATCCGTTCCGCGTTCGGTGGTCTTCGGGCGTGTTCTAGAAGATCCAGTTGATGGGGTAGTACATCAGCGCGCCGACCAGGGCCGCCGTCGGGAACGTGAGAATCCAGGCCATGACGATGGTGCGCGCCACGCCCCATCGGACGGCGCGTTTGCCGCCGGTGGAGCCGACGCCCATGATCGATGAGGTGATGATGTGCGTCGTGGAGATCGGGGCGCCGATCTGGGTGTTGACGAACAGCACCGCCGAGGCGACCGTCTCTGCCGCGAAGCCCTGCGGGGGGTGCAGGTCGATGATCTTGCGGCCGAGGGTCTTGATGATGCGCCAGCCGCCCTGGTAGGTGCCCAGTGCGAGCGCCGCGGCCGCGGCGAGGTAGACCCACCAGTCGATGTGAGAGGCGCTCTCCTGGTAGCCGCCGACGTAGAGGGCCAGGACGATGATGCCCATGGTCTTGGCGGCGTCCTGCATGCCGTGGCCGACGGCCATGGCGGCGGCCGAGATCGTCTGGGCGTGGCGGAAGCCGCGGTTGAGCCTGTCGGGGCGGCCTTTGCGGAAGATCCAGTAGACCGCGATCATCACTGCGAAGCCGCATGCGAAGCCGACGAGGGGGGAGATGAGGGTGGGGAGGGCGACCTTGGTGAGCAGGCCGCCCCACAGGACGGTCGCTCCGCCGACGAGGGTGGCGCCGGCGATGCCGCCCAGCAGGGAGTGGGAGGCGGAGATGGGCCAGCCGTACCACCAGGCAACGTAGTTCCAGCCGATGGAGCCGAGCACGCCTGCCACGACGATGATGAGGCCGTTCATGCCGACGGGGAGTTCGACCAGGCCGTCGGCGACGGTCTTGGCGACCTCGCCGCCGAGGTAGGCGCCGACGAAGTTGCCGACGGCGGCCATGGCCAGGGCGGTGCGGGGTTTGAGCGCACGGGTGGAGATGGAGGTGGCGATCGCGTTGGCCGAGTCGTGGAACCCGTTGGTGAAGGCGAACATCAGGGCCGCGCCGACGGCCACGAGTACCGCTATGAGGTTGGCGTCCAAGGTCAGGATTCCTTGACGTAGACGGTCTCGATCACGTTGCTGACATGTTCGAAGGCGTCGCAGGCGGCTTCGAGTTCGTCGGCGACCTCTTTGAGTTTCATGACGGTGAGGTCTTCGTACTCGCCGGAGTACAGGCGTACCAGGAGCATGCGGTAAGAGCGGTCGCCGTCGTTCTCCAGGCGGTTGCACTCGACCCAGTATTCCTTCATGGTTTTGCTGAGGCCCTTGAGCTTCGGCATGTATTTGAGGAGCAGGTCGGCTTGGGCGGCGAGGACGGTGATCTGCTCGATCATCTCGCGCGGGAGCGTGGGGAGGGCGGAGAGCCCGTAGAGGTAGACGAGGTTGGCGGCGGCCTCGATGTGGTCGATGACGTCGTCGAGCTTGCCGGCGAGCTGGTACATGTCGGTGCGGTCCATCGGGGTGACGAACGTCGAGTTGATCTTGTTGAAGAGGCTGTGGGTGAGTTTGTCGTTGTCGTGTTCGACATCGACGAGACGTTCGGAGATCGACTGGAACTCGGGCTTGTCGTCGCCCAGCTCGGAGAGGATCGCGACGCCTCGCTGAATGTTCTCAGCCGCCTCGGTGAAGAAGGAGTAGAACGCGTCGTCTTGAGGTTTCAGCGAGAATCGCACTGGGCACCTCGGTCTTTCGTCGTCGGGCTGTCCTCACAGTACCTATTCGGTTGCAGGACGGCAGGTAATTATCCTGCCGAAAGTAACACTCGGATGAACTGATTCCAATAGCCGGAAGACAGCTGTGTTCAGGTACACGTAACCGCTCTAAGCTGGGGTTACACATCAATTCACTATGAATTCACCGTATGTTCACCTTGGGAGCGGCGTGCCTGCACAATGAGCATCGGAATCGATGTACATCAATCCAAGTTCGCCTTATGGAAAGGAAACGACTACGGAGCGTCGCCTCCGGCGAGGCGGCTCAGCGCGCCCGCGACGGCGTCGGATTTCGTCGTGTACCACATCGGCGGCAGCGAGTCGCGCAGGAAGCGGCCGTACGACCGGCTGGTCTCCAGGCGGGAATCCAGGATCGCCACCACGCCCCGGTCGGTGGTGCGGCGGATGAGCCGCCCCGCGCCCTGCGCCAGCCGGATCGCCGCGGCGGGCACCGACACCTCGGCGAAACCCGACCGCCCGGCCTTATCGGCGGCC
>JAJYSW010000281.1 GCA_021793335.1 Actinomycetes bacterium | reverse complement strand
CCGCCGCGGCGGCTCCGCTCTGTGTCCGGGCGGCGACGAGCTCCTCGCCGCCGGGGCCGAGGGCGCTCACGGTGCGGCTCGCGTGCCCGGTCGGGAAGGATTCCACGAGCAGCGGCTCGGGGAGCGGCTCGCCGCTCCAGTCGCTGGAACCGAGCGCCCGCACGCTCGCGTACGTCGGCGTCGACCACAGCGTGGACAGGGTCGCGGGATCGCGCGCGTACAGGGTGCAGTCGCCGATGCGCTCGTCCTGCCCGCCGCCGCATTCGCTCATCAGCACCGCGTCGGAGAAGACGGTCACGAATGAGGCGTCTTCGTCGCGCCAGACCTCCTCGCCGGTGTCGAGATCGAGCGCGACGGTCTCCCGCCGTCCCGGCCACGGCGCGTCCCCGTCGCCGTCGGTCGAGATGACGACGACCTTCTCGGCCACGCCGATCTCGGGGGCGAACTCCTCCCAGGTGTGCTTCCAGACGGTCTCCTCGTCGGCGATCAGCCGCAGCGATCCGTCGAAGCGGATCAGTGTTCCCTGGTCGACGTGTGCCACCGCGCCGGTCTCCTCATCGAGTGGGTACGTCCACAGCGGCTCGCCGTCGTAGACGCTGACCCCTTCGGGGAGGCTCCCGTCCTCGGCGCCGGGAGCCTCGGGCGTCTCGGGAAGATCGGCCGCCACCGGCAGCTCGCCCTCGGGCCGCGCGGAGTCGCCCGCGTCGCCGCGGTCGACGATGGCGGGCACGGCGAACGCGAGCACGATCGATCCAAGGCCCACGGCGGCGACGCCGATCTGCACGGGCAACGGCCAACTGCGCAGCTCATGCCACATGTTGTGGGGTTCGCGCCTCTCGTGCATCGTGCCCTCCCGGACTCGTGTCCCCCTGCAGGTCTCCGGGCACCATAACCTCTCGCACCAAATTTGCATCGAGTCGTTAGCATCGTCCGGACCGACCCCGAAATGTTCTGGATGTGCCCATGTCAGCAAGCGAGCACGCCGTTCTCCGCTCTCGCCGCGAGGCGCTGCGCACAGGCTGGATCGTGCTGCTGTCGCTGCTGACGCTCCTTCCTCTCGCAGTGTGGAAGGCGACGCTCGCCCCCGACGACCCCACCGCTCTGGTATCGGCGTTCTTCCAGGCCATCCGCGATAAGGACCTCGACCGGGCGCTCGCGTACACCGATGTGGACGTTCCAGTCGGTGAGGCGGCCGCGTTCCTGCACCCCGACGCCGTCAGCGACGATTGGGAAGTCCTCGACCTGGCCGAGGACACGAGCCGTTATTCCTGGGAGACGGTGGTGCGGGTGACGATCGGGCATCCCGAAGGCACCGCGGAGGGCCGGTACACGGTCAGGAGGCTCGGCGATGAACTGCGCATCGTCGACCCCTTGCCGGCGGTCGTCTTCGCGAATTCCCCCCAGTTGGCGATCCGTGTCAACGACCGCGTGGTCGAACGGGACCCCGAGCCGTCGATGCACCCGCATTCCTCGCAATACCATCTGCTGCCCGGCGTCTACCGCTTCTTCGGCGGCGAACCGGTCGCACTGCTCGAACCAGAGGAGTCCACGCCCCCGGTCGTCCAATCGCCGCCGCCGGAGCCGACGCCGGAGCAGGCTGCGGCCGTGCAGACGGCCGTCGAGGACCTGATCGACGCCTGCATCGAATACGAGTTGACCGATCCGCCCGGCTGCCCGTTCGCGACCGACGGCAGCATCGACACGATGGAGCGAGAACGGTTGGAGGCGATCACGGGCCCGGTGTGGACGGTGACGGAGTATCCCCGGACGTCGGTGGTCCCCGGCGTCGACATGTGGGGGCAGCCGACGCTGCTCGTCGGTTTCGACGGTCCGGGCCGGCTCGAATTGAGCGGCATGGGCACCGCCGACCGCGAGCAGTGGAAGGAGTTCACCGCCGCCTGTCACTTCGGCGGTGAGGAACTGATGGTGCTGCTGCGCGGCGACACCGAGGTCGAGCTCGCGCCGCTGGACGTGGAGGGGACCGACACTTGCAGGGGGACGACATGAGCGGCGAGCAGGCCGAGCGAATGCTGCGCTGGGTGCGTCCGCGCCGCTGGTCGATCACGTTCGAAGCGGCATTCGCGGCGCTGCTGGCGCTCCTCGCCTGGCCGGTCGTCGCCCTGGACGGCGAGAGTGACGAGGTCGAACTGGTCATCGACTATCTCGAAGCGCTGCGGGACGGCGACGTCGAGAAGGCGCAAACGTACATCAAGCCCGGGCAGGCCGTCGATGCGGACGATTCCTGGCTCAACGAGGAATCGCTCTCCTCGCGTTGGGAGATCGAGTCGGTGCGGCACCGGTCCGCGTCCAACCGGTACGTCCACGCCGTGATCGCTTCCGGCGGCGAATCGGTCGAGAGCTCCTTCCTCGTGGAAGAGAGCGGGGACGGCCTGCGCATCGCCAACCCGTACATGTACTTGACCGTCGGCCCAGGCCCGATCCAGGCGCTGAACCTCAACGGCAGCTGGCACACGCCTCACCGAGATGAAGAGGACGTCCCCGTGCAGGTGGCGCTGTTCCCCGGCTCGTACCGGCTCTTCGAGGACGTGCCCGGTTTCCCGGGCGGGAGCGCGGCCTCGTTCCTCGCCATGCCGCAGGACCGGCCGGTCGCGCTGGCGAGCATCGTGGGCGAGGCGTTCGCGGGCAACGGTGAACTGGAGACCCGGCTCAACAACGACCTCATCGCCTGGATCGATTCCTGTGTGCGGAGCACCGAGGCTCAGCCTGAAGGGTGTCCGTTCTCGGCAGTGTCCGAATACGGCGGCGTCGACGACGGCGTCCACGAATTCAAGGAGGCCGAAGACCTGGCCTGGGCCGTCGACGCCTATCCGCGTGTGCGCATCGACGACGGCTTGGAGCTGGAGACTCTCGCGACCGGATGGGTGTCGCTGTCCGGCGAGGGGGACGTCATGTTCGAGGGCACCGAGGAGCGGGTGCGGGGGCGTTGCCGGGTCGGCTTCGGCACCACGACCGTGCTCATGCTCCCCGGCGGCCAGTTCGCGTTCACGGCAGAAGAGGGCTTGTCGAATACCTGCCGTCGCGGCCTTTCCTAAGGTCTGCGCAAGTGCCTTGGGCGGGCGATGTCCGGCCAGCCCTTCCGGCGCCCGCCGCCACCCGAGCCGGTCGCCGCTTCGGGGCGGCGGGCAGTGCACCCGCTCGTCGCGCTTCCGACACCGGGCCTGGGAGGCCCTTCGCCTCGCGAAGGAATGAACCGGCTCGGATACCGTCTCGCCCCGAGATCTTGAACGGGCATGAGCCCACCGGTGTCCATATTTCAGCTGTTTTGACGCTTTCACAGGCAGAGCATGCCGACTGTATGTAACGTATGCTCCCGACTGCCCCCGGTCGGCCGATACCAGCATCTATGGGGGAACCTTGCCCAATTCGCTCTCAGCGGCGCAGCCGCCCGCGTCGTCACGGCGCCTGTCGCGTACCGGCCGCTTCGGCGTTCTCGGCGCAGCCGCTGCGGTGGCCGCCGTCGCGATCGGGATATCCGGGGTCGAGCAACCGGCGCTCGCCGACGTGACGGCGCTCAATCCGCTCGATCCCGCATTGAACTTCAACGCGTTCATCGAGGGCGACACCGTCCTCGCAGAACACGAGATGGAAGGTCCGCTCGCGACCGGGGGCACCCTCGCCATCCAGGGCATATACGAGATCAACACGCAACGCCGACTACATCGACGGTGACGACGCCGAACCGAGCGCCTTGGTCGTCGGCGGTTCCATGGATTGGAACAACAGCACCTCGGATGGCATCGTCCCAGTGCTCTCCGAGGGCTACATGAAGTTCGGTGATCTCACCGGCAGCGACGTGCTCAATACCGACCAGAACAACGCCCAGGTCAACACTCAGCTGGTCCGGGCCGGCGAGGAGTACAACAGCACACCTCGCGTCGAGCTGACCGTGCAGCAGCCGATCGAGTCGGTGCATTCTTCCCCGATCGACTTCGCCTCGGCCTTCGCGCAGATGCGGGGCTACTCGGAGGATCTCGCGGTCTGCGCGAACACCGTGACGATGCTCGATTCCAGGGACGGGGGCTCGCCGGTCGCGAAGGGAGAGGTCCAGCCGGGCCAGCAGATCTTCGTCACGCTGACCGAAGGCCAG
>JAJYSW010000280.1 GCA_021793335.1 Actinomycetes bacterium | reverse complement strand
CCATTCGCTCGCACGCGGGGCGGAAGGCCGCCCAGGCCCCGGTGTCGGACCTGGGACCCGACCACACGGCGAGCGGACCGGGCGGCGCCCGCCCAGGGGCCTTGAACAGGCCCTAGACGACCGGTTCGCGGTTCCATGTCCAGGCGTAACCCGTGTCCTCGCAGTCCAGCGCCGCCTCGCACAGTTCGAGCGGCTGGAACGTGTCCACCATGACCGCGAGCTCGTCGAAGTACTCCGCGCCGATCGAGCGCTCGGGCGCACCGGGCTGCGGTCCGTGCGTGAAACCCGAGGGGTGCAGCGAGATCGAGCCCTGCTCGATCCCCGATCCGCGCCGTGCCGAGTAATCGCCGCCGCAGTAGAACATGACCTCGTCCGAATCCACATTGTGATGGTTGTACGGGACGGGGATCGCATCCGGGTGGTAGTCCACTTTGCGGGGGACGAAGTTGCAGATCACGAAATTGGAGCCCTGGAAGACCTGGTGGGCGGGCGGCGGCTGATGAATGCGACCGGTGATCGGCTCGAAATCGTGGATCGAGAGCACCCACGGGTACAGGCAGCCGTCCCAGCCGACCACATCGAAGGGATGGCGCGCATAGGTGAACTTCGTCCAGAGCGTCGAGGAGCCCCGTCCTCGATGCTGGACATAGACGTCCACGTCCTCGCCCTCGACCAGCAGCGGCTCGACGGGGCCGCGCAGATCCCGCTCGCAGTACGGCGAATGCTCCAGGAATTGGCCGCGCACCGACAGGTACCGCTTCGGCGGCGTGATGTGACCGGTCGACTCGACCACGAGCGTGCGCAGCGGCTCGACACCGGTGGGAAGGACCCGGTAGATCGTCGACATGGGCATGATCAGGTAATCGCCCTGCGCGATGTCGATCGCGCCGAACGAGGTCTCGACGCGCGCCGCACCGGATTCGACGTAGAGGCACTCGTCGCCGATCGCGTTGCGGTACAGCGGCGAGGGCCGGTCGGCCACGACGTAGGAGATACGGCAATCGGCATTCGACAGCAGATGGCGGCGGCCGAAGACCGCGTCACCGGTGCCGTCGAGCTTGTGTGTGCGAAGGTGGCGCGGCTTGAGCGGATGGTTCGGCACCGGCTCGGCCCGCTCGGGCCGGTGCTCGGTGCTGGAGCTGATCGCTGTGGGCCGATACCGGTGGTACAGCAGCGAGGAGTCCGCGGAGAACCCCTCTTGGCCCATGAGCTCTTCGGAGTAGAGGCTTCCGTCCGCTTGGCGGAACTGCGTGTGTCGCTTGTCGGGGATCTGCCCGACCGAACGATAGAACGGCACTGCGACTCCTTTGTCGGTGCGCGGGCGCTCGACCGGCGCACGGCTCCGGAACGTCGCCGCGCGAGTCACAGGCCCGCTACGGGTGGCGGTGCCTTCGAGAATAACCCCATGGGACGCATCGGCGGCCCCCAAGCGCGCCCGCGACTGCGGCACCTGGCCGGCGAGCAGCGGTGGGACCGTGCCCGAGACGGTGACGGCGCCGGAGCGGCCGCCTCGTCGCGGAAACGGGTCCCACGTTCCCGGTCGACAGCGCGGCGTCCCCGCCGTACCCTCATGGACATGTCCGATGCCATTCCCGCAGTGTTGCAGGGCCTCATCGATGACGCGGCGGTCTTCCCGCCCGGGAGCGCGGCGCTCGACGACGCGGTACCGGCGCACCGGGGCCACCGGCAGTCCTGGTACGCGCCGATGCTGGGCCCCTTGCTGGTGCCGGCCAGCCGATTGGCGGATCTTCGGCCGGGCCGCGGTGAACTGCGGATCGGCGTCATCGTCGACGTCGAGCCCGAGCAGATCGCCGAGCTCGTGGACGCGCTCGACGACTCGGTGACCGTGGTGCAGTACGAATCGCGCGCCGCGCTGCACCACTTGGCGAAAGCCGCGAAGAGCTGGCCCGCCGAGGACGCGCCGGTCTTCGCCGAGCTGCCCTTCGGCGAGGAGGGCCTGGACGCGATCGTCGGGACCGGGTTCATCCCGAAGTTCCGCACCGGCGGGCCCGCCGCCGAGTTCTTCCCGCCCTCGGAGGTCCTGGCCGGCGTCATGGTCGGCTGCACCCGGCGGACGCTGCGGTTCAAGCTCACCGCCGGGCTGCACCGGGCGATCCGCCACCGCGATCGCGAGACCGGGATCGTCCACCACGGGTTCCTCAATGTGCTCGCGGCCGCGGCGGAGGCTTCGAGCGGAGCCGAGGTCGAGGCGGTGGCCGCGATCCTGGACTCGATGGACGCCGAGGACATCGCGGCTAGAGTGCGGGCGATCATCGACCGGCCCAGGCCGCTGTGGCTCGGCTTCGGCTCGTGCAGCGTCGACGAGCCGCTCGAAGACCTGGTGTCGCTGTCCCTGCTGGAGAGAGGCGGAACGGAAACGTGAGTGAGATCAACGGTGGGGCCCGGAGCCCGTTCGAGGGCGGCCCGTACGGCATCCACCACCTTCCTTACGGGATCTTCTCCACTGCGGACGACCCGACGCGGCGCATCGGCGTCCGCATCGCCGACCAGGTGCTCGATCTGCGAGCACTGGATTCCGAAGCGGTCTTCGCTCCGCAGATCCGCGCGGCGCTGGCGTCCGACTCGCTGAACGCGCTCATGGCGGCCGGTCCGGACGCATGGCGGCCGGTGCGGAGCCGGATCACCGACCTGCTCGCGAGCCCGGACTTCGGCGAACGGGCCTCGCGGGCGCTGACGCCGATCCGGCGGGCCCGGATGCACCTGCCGTTCGCAGTGGCCGACTACGTGGACTTCTACGCCTCGGAACACCACGCCACCAACCTCGGGCGGCTCTTCCGGCCCGACAGTGAGCCGCTGCTGCCGAACTGGAAACGCCTGCCGGTCGGCTACCACGGCCGGGCCGGGACCGTCGTCGCCTCCGGAACGGCGATCGGGCGGCCCAGCGGCCAGCGCAGGGGCGCGGGAGGCGAGATCGAGTTCGGCCCGAGCAGGCGGCTCGACATCGAAGCGGAGGTGGGCTTCGTCGTCGGGGCGCCCAGCGAGGCGGGAACGGCGGTGCCCGCCGACGACTTCGCCGAGCACGTCTTCGGAGTGGTGCTGGTCAACGACTGGTCGGCCCGCGACATCCAGGCGTGGGAGTACCAGCCGCTCGGGCCGTTCCTGGGCAAATCGTTCGCGACCTCGATCGGGCACTGGGTGACCCCCTTGGCGGCGCTCGACGCGGCGAAGACGGCCGCGCCCGAACAGGACCCGCCGCCGCTGGCCTACCTGGAGGAATCCGAGCGCTTCGGCTACGACCTGACGCTCTCGGTGGCCTGGAACGGCATTGAGGTCTCGCGGCCGCCGTTCGCGCAGTTGTACTGGACGCCCGCGCAGCAACTGGCGCACATGACCGTGAACGGGGCGCGCCTGCGCACCGGCGACCTGTACGCCTCGGGGACGGTCTCGGGCCCGGAACCGGGCCAGTACGGCAGTTTCATCGAGCTGACGTGGGGCGGCAGCGAACCGGTTCGGCTCGGCGACGGTGCTGAGCGGACCTTCCTGGAGGACGGCGACACCGTGACGATCGGCGCCACCGCGCCCGGCCTTGGCGGCGAGACCATCGGCCTCGGGGAGGTCACCGGCACGATCGCGCCCGCCCGCTGACACCGGCCCCGCCGGCCGCGGCCCCGGACACTCACTCCCCGGGCGCGAGCCCTATTGCGAGCGGCGGGACCGGCGCGCGGCCTCGGTCACCAGCGGCAGTGTCCGGTGGGGAATCTGCTCGGCGAGTGCGATCACCGTCGAGGCCCGCAGCACGCCGTCGCAGGACAGCACCCGGTCGATCACGTCCTGGAGCCGCGCATTGGTTCGCGCGACGATGCGGCACAGCATGTCGCCGGCACCGGTCACCGTGTGCGCCTCCAGCACCTCCGGCACGCGCGCGAGCTCCCGCGCCACCGATTCGTGGCCCACCGCCTGACGCAGCTCCAAGGTTACGAACGCCATCACCGGGTAGCCGAGCGAAGCGGGATCCACATGGGGCCCGTAGCCGCGAACGACGCCGCGTGCGGCGAGCCTGTCCATGCGCGCCTGCACGGTTCCGCGCGCCACGCCGAGGCGTCGGGAGCATTCGAGAACACCGATGCGCGGTTCGTCCTCCAACGTTGGAGGAC
>JAJYSW010000279.1 GCA_021793335.1 Actinomycetes bacterium | reverse complement strand
CGCCCTCGGCGACGTCGTGGACGTCCAATCCGATGTGGAGGTGACCGAGGAGGCCGGTCACGCCGCCGCCAGCCCCGCCGAGCGGCGTTTGAGGAAACGCATCGAGCGGATACCGGGGGCCGGCCGTGCGGGGGGCTGACCTGTTCGACGCGCCGGTACTCGACCCGGCCGGGCGCCGCGTCGGCATGGTGCTCGACATCCGGGCTGTGCCGGACCCCGAGCGGCGGGCGCTGGTGGTCCAAGGGCTGGTGTTGGGCCGCAGGCACGTCCGCCTGTTCGGATACGAGCGCAGCGAAGAGGTCGGTCCGCGGCTGTTCAGCCGTATCGCGGCCCGGCTGCACCGCGACGCCCGCTATGCCCCGCTCGCCGACGTGGACATATCGACCCCCAAGGTCGTCCGTCTGCGCGTGCCCTGGGACGATCTCGTGGATCTCGCCGGGGCCTGAGCCGCGTAGGGCCGGGCGGCGGGTTTAGCGCCGAGGCTGCCGGGAACGCTCCAGCGCAGGACACAGCCAGGACATGGGGGCCGGACATGATCAGGGGATTGGTCAAGGGCGTGGCGCTCTCCGCGAGCATCGCGGTGGGGCGGCGGCTCTGGCAGCGGTATCAAGATAGACGCGAGGGACGAGCGCACGGTACAGAAGCGCACGGTACAGAAGGGCACGGCGCCCGGTCTCAGGGCTCCTGGCGGCCTCCGGGCCGCTCCCGCTCCCGCTCCTGACGTCCTGTGTCAGTGGCCGCCGGCATCGGCATCGGTCTCCGTGTGCCGCGATGCCGCCGTCGCCGTGCTGCAAGCAGCGCAGTACGGCACAGCAGCGCATTGCGTCACAGTGGAGAGTGGGGCGGCGTGGCTGCCGTACTTGCCCCTCCGGCCGGGAGGCGCCAACTGCGGGGACACGGCCGTTTGGCGCGTGGGGCCGGGTGCGGCAGCCGCTTCACCGGGGTCGTGCGGCGCTCCGAGGCCGCCCTTCATGGCATCCGGCCCGGCCTCTCGGGCTGCGTCATGAGGCGGAGAGTTCGCGCCTCGGCGTGAGTTCGGCGCGTTTCCCGGGTGCCGCGGCCTGCTGCCTGCGGTCAGTCCGCGTACGGCCTCATGCGGAGCTCGCGGGCGTTGACCGAGAGCACGTGGTACGAGAGGTTGAGCTCGTCCGGCGGGCCGGAGGTGTAGACCTGGCCCGGTTTCGGGCACCGCCACCGGCCTTCGATGGTGCGCGAGGCATCGGTGGGGCTGGCCGCGTAGCGGATCACCGTGCCGTCGGGACGGAACTCGATGCTGCTGAGTCCCCGCCCGAGCGTCATCGGGTCGTCGAAGGGCCGGTATATCTGCACGGTGCCTGCGTCGTCGACGTGCGTCCAGCGGCGGAACAGGTCCTCGGATGGCTCGCTCATGACTGCCTCGCGGGTGGTCGGGTGCCGGGCGCGGCGCGGAACACCGCGAATCCGTGTGTTCCTCGAATATTAGGCCGCTGCGGGCGTCACGTCATCGGGTTCGGCAGGTTCGGCGGGCCCCTCGGGCTCGACCGGTTCCGAGAGGAGGGTGCTGCGCGGCCCGGCCAGGCACGCGTCCATCCGTTCGGTCTGCCCCTCGGTGAACATGACCGAGACCGCGTCGTCGCTGTAGTCCATGAAGTTCATGAACAGATCGCCGTGTGGGGCGTTATCGCAGCTGATGTTCGGGAATTCGGGGCGCCCCCGGTTCGGTCCGCCCTGATTCGGGGTGTCGGCGACGTGATCCTCGCCCGAGCATCCCTCACCGTCGTCGCCCCAGATGTGCCGCAGGTTGAACCAGTGGCCGATCTCGTGGACGGCGGTGCGGCCCCCGTCGAACGGGGCGGTCGCGGTGCCGACGGTCCCGAAGCCCCGATGATCGACGACGATGCCATCGGTCTCCATCGGGCCGCCGGGGAACTGGGCGTATCCGAGGAGCCCGCCGCCGAGCGGGCAGACCCAGATGTTCAGGTACCGGTCGGCGGGCCAGGCGTCGACGCCGCCCGATGCGGTGTGCTTGACGGTGTCGTCGGCGTCGAAGAGGACGGTCTCGGTCCGAGTGCGGGTGATGCCGATGGTCGCCTCTCCCGCCGGGTCGACGTCGGCGAGGGCGAACTCGACGCGGGCGTCGGCGACGAGCCCGGCGAACGGCTCGGGCACGGAGGCGATATCGGGGTTCCGCATCCGGAAGTCGGCGTTGAGCACGTCGATCTGACTGTGGATCTGCTCCTCGGCGAGATTCTCGGCCTCGTGCTGCCAGACGATGTGGACGACGACGGGCACGGTCACCACCGTTTCACGGCGGGGCCGACGCCGCGAGCGGGTCCGTTCCTCGATCTCGGCGCGTGCCCGCGCGTAACCCGGTCGTGTCTCCAGCAAGTGGTGGTGCATGGGCATCGTGCCGCACCAGCGCGTGATCTCCTGTGGTTCCTCGGGCATCCTCGTCCTCCCGTACCGCCTCGATAGTCGCTTATGCGTATTATTCTACGCTTTTATGAGGATTCGGTGTGTCCTCGATGCGTCGGCGGGAACGGTGCGGAGACCGCCGAGTGAGGCCGCCCGGCCTCGCCCGGCGGCGCTCACGAGTGAACGCAGAATTCATTGCCCTCGGGATCGGCCATGACGATCCACCGGCTGGGGCCCTCCTCCCCGGTGCCCAACCGCTTCGCCCCCAGCCGTTCGAGCCGGTCCGCCTCGGCCTCGATGCGGTCGAGGCCGAAGTGCAGGTCGAGATGCATCCGGTTCTTGACCAATTTGGATTCAGGGACGCTTTGAAACAGCATGAGGCGGCCCTGTCCGATACCGTCCTGCGGGGCGGCCGGATCGGCGGGGGCGCTGATCGCGGCGGCGGTCTTCCACGCCTTGCGGCCGTCGATCTCGACCAGGAGGTCCTCGCCGATATGCCCTTGCGCGAGGAGCCGCTCGATGAGCGATGAGTCGTCCCGGACGACGTACCCCAGGGCCTCGGCCCAGAAGTCCGCCAGCAGGTGCGGGTCGGCGCAGTCGACGCAGATCTTGAAGTGAACACTCATGCGAGCGAGCCTAAGACGTGCCTGTGACGATTTCAGGCTTGTGCCCGCACGGGTAGGATCGTCCCGAAGCCGAGGAGGTCCGATGAAGATCGTGATACCCGGAGGCACCGGTCAGGTCGGCGCCGTCCTGCGGCGGTCCCTCACCGCGGCGGGGCACGACGTGACGGTCCTGACCCGCCGGCCGGTCCGCGACTATGAGCGCCATTGGGACGGGGAGACGATCGGTCCGTGGGTGGAGGCGATCGACGGCAGCGACGCCGTGGTGAACCTCGCCGGGCGCAGTGTCAGCTGCCGGTACAACACGGCGAACCTGCGGGCCATGCTCGCCTCTCGGGTGCGCTCGACGCGACTGGTGGGCGAGGCGATCGCCACTGCGGCGAGACCGCCGCGAGTGTGGCTCCAGATGAGCACCGCCACCGTGTACTCGCATCGCTTCGACGGAGCGAACGACGAGGCCACCGGCATCATCGGCGGGAATGAGCCCGATGTGCCGGACTACTGGGCCTTCAGTGTCCATATCGCACAGGCTTGGGAGCGGGCGCAGGAGCGCGCCGCCACGCCGGAGACCCGGAAGGTCGCCCTGCGGGCGGCGATGGTGATGAGCCCCGATCGCGGCGGCGTCTTCGACGTGCTGTCGCGCCTGGCCAGGCTCGGGCTCGGCGGGCCGGTGGCCGGCGGAGCGCAATACGTCTCCTGGATTCACGACCGGGATTTCGCCCGCGCCGTCGCCTTCCTCATCGAGCGTGAGGATCTCGCGGGCCCGGTCAACCTCGCCTCCCCGAACCCGTTGCCGCACCGCGATGTCATGCGCGAGCTGCGCCGGGCCTGGAGGATGCCGGTGGGGCTGCCCGCGACGAAGTGGATGGCCGAGCTGGGGGCCTTCGTGATGCGCTCCGACACCGAACTGCTGCTCAAGAGCCGGCGCGTGGTGCCCGGCCGGCTCGTCGAGGCCGGCTTCTCTTTCGAGCGGCCGCACTGGCCCGCCGCCGCCGCGGAGCTGACCGAACGGGCGCGGCGCCGGACCTGAGTGTTCCCGGCCCGCCTGCCGGGAGGCGGCCGTCGCCGGAGGCGATCACCGGGCGAGGTCGGGAATGGTTCGGGCCGCGCGTTCGCCTCCCGGATGCCGGGTGGAGCGATGAGG
>JAJYSW010000278.1 GCA_021793335.1 Actinomycetes bacterium | reverse complement strand
GACCATGGAGTCTTTGCCTCGGGCGGTGACGAGGAGGATGTCCTCGGCTCCGGCGGCGGCGGCCTCTTCGACGATGTATTCGAGGACCGGTTTGTCGATGAGCGGCAGCAGTTCCTTCGGGACGGCCTTGGTGACCGGAAGGAAGCGGGTGGCGTTGCCCGCGGCTGGAATGACGGCCTTGGTGGCGCGAGGCGAGGTATCTGACATAGGGCGAGCGTATCGTGACCGTGCAGTGTCGGATGCTCAACCACCCGAGAAACGAATCGGTCGATACTCGGTCGAAATGGACGGCTGACTGTGCGCGTCAGGTGGTCGCGACGCGGCATGTGTCGCGTCCGGCGGCCTTGGCCGCGTATAGGGCCTCGTCGGCGGCGGCCAGGATTCCGGCGGCGGTGTCGGCGTGCTCGCCGAGGATGGCGATGCCCACCGAGACGGTGACGCGCAGCTCCAGGCCGCCTTCGGTGTCGCTGACTTTGAAGGGCCGGTCGGCGACGGCTCGGCCGAGTCGTTCGGCCACGGCGATGCCGCCGGTGGCGTCGGTTTCGGGGAGCAGGACCGTGAATTCCTCGCCGCCGTGCCGGAATGCCAGGTCGACTTCGCGGATCTGGCCGGTGATGCGCCGTGAGAGTTCTACGAGCACTTGGTCGCCTATGGGATGCCCGTAGGTGTCGTTGACGGCTTTGAAGCGGTCGAGGTCGATGGCGAGCAGGGCGCTCGGCCGTTGGTAGCGCCTGGCCCGTTCGGCTTCGCGGCGCAGGGAGGTCTGCATGAACCGGTAGTTCCACAGGCCGGTGAGCGGGTCGGTGAGGCTGAGCCGCTGCACTTGGCGGTGCAGTAGGACGTTCTCGACGGCGACGGCGGCCTGCCCGGCGAATGTTTTGAGCGTCTCGACGTCGGCTGCCTCGAAGTCGAGGGCCGCGACCCGGTTGTAGAGGACCAGCACGCCGAGTACGCCGCCTTCGGGGGCGGTCTCGGCGCCGTCTTCGTCGTAGGGGGCGGCGCGGCGTGAGCCGGGGTGTTCGGGTTCGGGGACGCCGCGGCCGTTGAAGGGCACGGCGACGATGGTGCGCGCGTCCGGTTCGGTCGGTGATCGGCGTCGGTCGCCGAAGTGTCCGTCGACGATGCGGCCGTGGGCGGGGGCGCCGCTTGCCGCGATCGATCCGATGATGCCTTCGCCGAGGCGGACGGAGGCCGGTTCGGTGATGCCGAGTTCGCCTTCGCCGGCGCGTTGGAGGAGCTGGTCGGCGTCGCCGACGTCGGCGAGCATGACGAGGCCGGCCTCGGCGTTGGTGGTGACCATCGCGGTGTCGAGGATGACTTCGAGGATTCGGTCGAGGTCGAGGGTGGCGGTGAGGGTCTGGCCGAGCCAGCCGAGTTGGCCTCGCATCTGGTCGCGGGAGGCGGTGAGGGCCTGCACGTAGGTCTGGGTCCGGGCGGTCATGCGGTTGAAGCTGAGGGCGAGCTGGGCGACCTCGTCGCTGCCGTGGACGGGGACGCGGGCGTCGAGGTCGCCGTCGGCGACGCGCTCGGCGGCGGCCGAGAGTTCGACGAGGGGGCGGGTGGTCGAGCGTGAGAGCCAGGCGGCCAGTGCCATGGCGCATATGGCCGAGGCGGCCACTACGGCCGCGAGCGTCCAGTACATGAGGGTGAAGTCGGTGGAGGCGGTGCCGACGCGCAGTGGCAGGAGTGCGTCGGTGGTGGCCCAGCTGCCGGCTTCGATGCCGCCGGCCCGCAGTTGTTGTTCGCGTCCGTCCTGGAGGATCAGGGCGGCGTCGGCGGCTCCGGCGATGGTGGTGAGGAATTCCTGGTCGACGGTGCGGAAGGCGGTGAAGGCGGCGGTGGTGCCGTCGCCGTTCTCGACGGTGACCTGGGAGCCGAGCGCTACGATGGGCAGGTCGGCGGCGGGCGCGGTCTCGCCGCCGCAGTCGATCCATGCGCCTTCGGGGGCTGTGGCGCCGACGCCGGGGGCCGTCGTGGTTCCGGCCGTCTCCAGTTCGGTGAAGACGACGCCGTCGACGGCCTCGCGGCCGACGACGAGTTTGGCCATCTCGGTGGCGTCGATTTCGTCGTCGCCGCGGTGGTTGAGCGCCACGGCCGCCGCCGAGGCCTGGATGCGTTCGCATACGGTGCCCAGGGCGGTGTCGACGGTGGTGACCGCCGAGTCCGCCAGTGCCGTCTCCCTGGATTCCGCCAGGTGGGACATGATGGCAGCGACGAAGACGGCCCCCACCAAGACCGGCCCCAACACGACGACGAGGAACGCCGTGGTGAGCCGTGAACGCAGCGACACCGAAGCCCCCTCAAGTTCACTCTCTAGAAGACTACCTAGAGCTACTGACTAGCCACGACACGGCACGGTCGTTCAATGAGGTATGGCCGAAAGGATGAATCGGGTTCGTCATTCGGTTGACACCATGGAGGTGAACACCGAACTCGGTGAGGAGCATAGTGATCACGACGAAGGACAACGCAAGGACCCGGCTGCTGGACGCCCGGAAGGCGATGCCGGCCGAAGCGCGCGAGGCGGCCGACGAGGCGACGTGGAACGCTCTGCGGCGCCTGCTCGACACGACGCTGCCCGAGGGCGCGACCGTGGCCGCGTACCGGCCGTTCGGGGCCGAACCGGGCGCCAGGCTCATACCCGAACTGCCCGAGCGGCTCGCGGAGCGCTACCGCGTGCTGCTGCCGGTCACCTTGCCCGATAACGATCTGGATTGGACCGAGCTGGGCTCCGAGCTGCGCGAGGCCGGTGCGGCGCTGCACTCCTGGAGGGGCATGGCGCTGACGGGGCCGCGGGGCTCCGAGGCCGTCGCGCCGGCGCGTGGCGTCGCCTCGATCGAGGGGGCCGAGGCCGTGATCGTGCCCGGACTGGCCGTCTCGGAATATGGGATCAGGCTCGGGCGGGGCGGTGGCTGCTACGACCGGGCGCTGGCGCGACTGGACCGCTCGGTGCCGGTGGTGGCGCTGCTGCGCGACGGCGAGTTCGGTGTGGCGGTGCCCGCCGAGCGGCACGACCGCCCGGTGACCGGCGTGATCACGCCGAGCGGCGGCCATGTGGCGCTCGGGCGGCCCGGGGCCTCCGGGATCGGGCCTCGGCAACGGCCCGCGGCCCCCTGAGCGGGGAAGAGGGCCACTGCCAGGAGGGATGGCATTAGCACTCCGGCACGGCGAGTGCTAATGTCGTTCCGGGTCCGAGCGTGACCCGGCCCGGCGAGCCCGCAATTTCGCCGACGCCGCCCGCCACCGCCTGAGGAGAGACGTGCCTGTCTACGAATACCGCTGCAAGGAGTGCGGTCACGAGTTCGAGCGCCACCAGTCGTTCACCGAAGCGCGTCTGACCGACTGCCCCTCCTGCGAGATCGCGGGCGCGCTGCGCCGGGTCTTCGGCAACGTCGGGGTCACATTCAAGGGCAGCGGCTTCTACCGCACCGATTCCCGGGCGACCGGTTCGAGCCCGACCAGCGACAACGGCTCCCAGAACGGCGCCAAGAAATCCGAGGGCTCCTCGAAGAGCGAGTCCAAATCGGATTCCAAGGCTGCGAAGACTGCCTCGACTTCCGATTCGAAGGCCGCCTGACCCCACCGAGGCGAGCGCTGCGGACGGTCCCGCCTCACGGCCCGCCACGGCGCGCTGTGCCGCCGAAGATCCGCGGCCCCGCCACACGTTCCGCCACACGCCCCTCCACACCCTGTCGGAGCGAATACGCCCTGTCGGAGCAAATATTCCTCCGCACACCGCAACCGTATCCCGCGCTGAGACGTGTAAGTGTGCGAAGAGGAATTGCGCCGGCCCGATGATTCGGGGCCGCGCAGCCGCCGACGACCGACGAGGATTACGGCTCGCTTCCCGCAGCCGTGGAGGAACGACGCATGACCGCCGCCAGCGCCACGAGGACGCACCGCGCCCGCCTGCGAGCGGCGCACCGCTGCGTTCATCGCGCCATCATGACGCCGGTCGCAGCGCCGATCGCGGCACCGATCACCTCGGGCTGCGCTTCCGGGCCTTCGCCCGCCCCCGATACCGACCCATACCTGCTCATATCGGGGCATACGAGCGCCGCCGCCACCCCGCCTCGTCTTCCCGCACGTTCGGACGCGACAATGGAGGCCGCCGGGTTCGTCCGCCCGGAGCCGATTGCTGCCTTTGTCCCCCCTACCTGTGCTGGAGCCGATGTGCGAACGGAGGCGGAATTCACCGAC
>JAJYSW010000277.1 GCA_021793335.1 Actinomycetes bacterium | reverse complement strand
CGAGTGGGCGCTGTGGACGACCCCTGACCGCTACGTCGTCTACATCGCCGGCAACGAGGAGTTCGACGTGTGGTTCGGGGGGATGTTCGAATCCGATGACGTCCTCGGGTTCGCGCTGCCGTTGAGCGGCACGGTCGGGGGCGAACGGCTGCCTTCGGCGTACGCGACGGTCATGAACGTCGACCGCACCGGTTGGGGCTACGATCTCGTCTCGGTGATCCGTCACGAGCTCGCCCACGCCGTGACCCTGTGGGCCTCGCCTTCTGAGCGCTACACCAGCGATACCTGGTGGATGGTCGAGGGCATCGCCGAGTACATCGACCACGGTGACCGGCCCGTCGAGGACTACGACCGGATGAGGGACGTGACCGATTACGTCGCCGATGGCGGCTGCGTCGACGAGATCCTGCCGCCGGACGAGGATGACGACACGCTCGCCGGTTCGGGCAAGTACGGCTGCGGTTTCCTCGGCGTGCATTACGTCATCGACGCCTATGGCGACGAGGCCTTCGCCGAGTGGTTCGGCGCCACCGCGAGGGAGGGGCAGTCGGCCGCGGCCTCGGCCGAGCAGATCTTCGGCAAGAGCTACGCCGAGATCATGGACGAGATCACCGTTTTCATCGCGTCGACGGTCTGACCTGAGCGGTGGGAGCGTACGGGCCGCCGGTTCCTCCAGGCGCGCATGGAAGGCGGGGGCCGAGTGCGAGCGGACGGTCACGGAGGCGGATGATGGCGGAGGCCGCCTCTGCGGTGCGATGGGGGGAGCGTGCCGCCGGTGCATCGGCCCGCAGTGGTCGCATCCCTGGTCAGGGGCGGCTTCGGGGGCGATGGAGCCCAGAAGTGAGGAGATTACGGCCTTCCCCGCCCAGATCGTCCTAGACCGCCTGTTGCCGGGTGGGCCGGACTGTCGTAACATGAGCAACATCCCAATCTAAAGACATCAACGTCACGGACAGTGACGACCGACCTGTTTCGGTTCATATGGGCATTCGCGTCCACCGCACCTCCAACACATCACAGAACCCCACGTCCTCGTAACAGCCCTCAACAGAACGGTGAGACATATGAGCGAACCCGGGGACCTCCTCGACGAGGTCAAGTTTTTGACGGTGACAGAAGTGGCCGACCTGATGCGCGTCTCGAAGATGACGGTGTACCGGCTCGTCCACAACGGTGAGATCGCGGCGGTGCGTGTGGGGCGCTCGTTCCGCGTCCCTGAAAGCGCCGTGAAGACCTATCTCTCCGAAGCGCTCCAGAACGAAGACTGACGATGCCGCGGGCGAGGTGCGCCCGCGACCGACGGCGACGCTGCGCGAGCGGCGGGCCGCCGAACCTACAACGGCAACGCCGCTCAAAAGGCGAGCCTGCAAAACCGATGGCCGGTGGCGCCGCCAGACAGGCGGGACCTCCCCTTCGAGTTCGACCCGCCGATCCCCGGCCCCGTCCACGCATCCGCTGTGACGGGGCCTTCGGTCGCTCGCTCCCGGCTCGGGGCCCGTCGTGGCGGCGAGCTAGGCTGGTCACGCTCAGAAGAACGTCTACCGATATCTGTGAGGAAGCTGTATGGGCTCGGTCATCAAGAAGCGACGCAAGCGCATGGCGAAGAAGAAGCACCGCAAGCTGCTGCGCAAGACCCGCGTGCAGCGTCGCAAGCTCGGCAAGTAACCGAGCCGACCGTCCCTTGGGCTTCGACGGGTAGGCTGGGGCCATGCCAGAGATCGAAGCCGCCGCGTTCGCTTTCGAGGTCCGCAACTGGACCTGGATGATCATCGGCTACGGAGCCGCACTCCTGTCGCTCATCGCCTTGGTGCACTGTGCCGTGCAGAAACCCGGAGCATTCGAGGCCGTCGGCACGCTCACCAAGGGCGCCTGGGTCGGTCTTCTGGCCGTCAGCTTCGGTCTGTCGCTGTTCTTCGGTGGTTTCGGCGGCCTCGGACTGTTCGGCCTCATCGCCCTGTGCGCGGCGCTCGTCTACCTGCTCGACGTCAGGACGGCGATCAAAGACATCGGCGGCGCCTACTAGGCCGCACGGCCGGTGCGCGGACGCGGCGCGCCCCGGCCGCTCTCCTCTCGAATCTCCCGATGGCGCCGCTCAACGGGTCACGCCCCGCGCCATGTCGCGCAGTCGCGCCACGCGCTGCTCGGTCGGCGGGTGCGTCGAGAACAGCCCTGAGAAACCGCCGCGCAGCGGCGATTCGATCATCAGGTGCGCTTCGCTGGCCAGCGGGCTGTCGGCCCGTGCGGGCATTCGGTCCACCCCTGCCGAGATCTTCTGAAGCGCGCTGGCCAAGGCCAGCGGATCGCCCGTCAACCGCGCCCCCGAGGCATCGGCCTCGTACTCGCGCGAGCGGCTCACGGCCATCCGGATCAGCCCGGCCGCGAGCGGTCCGAGCAGCATCGTCAAGATGAGCACGAGCGGGTTGGGGCCGTTGCGGTCGCCGCCGAAGATCGGGATGAACCAGGCGATGTTGGCGAGGGTCGTGATGATGCCCGCCAGCGCTCCGGCCACCGAGGAGATGAGGATGTCGCGGTTGTAGACGTGCGAGAGTTCGTGGCCGAGGACGGCACGCAGCTCTGCCGGGGTGAGAATTCGCACGATCCCCTCGGTGACGGCGACGGCCGCGTTATCGGGGTTGCGGCCGGTCGCGAACGCGTTGGGCTGCATCGTCGGCGCGACATAGAGCCGCGGCATCGGCTGCCCTGCCCGCTGTGAGAGCTCACGCACGGTCGCGTACAGCTGCGGTGCCTGGGCCTCGCTGACCGGGCGGGCCCGCATCGAGCGCAGAGCGATCTTGTCGGAGTTGAAATAGGCATAGGCGTTGATGCCGACGGCGATGAGCCCGGCGATGACGACGCCGGTGGAGCCGCCGAAGGCGTAGCCGATCGCGATCACCAGGGACGTCAGAGCGCCGAGCAGGACCGCGGTCTTCAGGCCGTTGCGGTGTTTCATGGTATGCGTATTCCCCCTTCGCAGAGGAGAACACTTTCCTACTCACCGGTATTCCGCTTTGAATCGGCAGGTCACCGCGTCGGTGACGTGAATTCCGGCACTGTCTGCGGAGCCGGGCCGGCCGCCTGAACGAGAGCGCCCCGCGCCCGATGCGGCGGCGACGGCGCGTGTTCCGGTCCGGTCTCAATCCCACCAGACGCGGAACGAAGTGGGCAATTCGATGAGGGATTCCAGTGCCGCCGCCAGCTCCGGGGCCGCCATCGCCGGCGGGCGGCCATGCACCAGCGGGGCCGAGCGGTAGCGCTTGCGCAGCGAGAAATCCCATGCCGCAGGCGCTCCGGCCGCTTCGCCGGCGACGACCCGCAGGCGGTGCAGCTCGTACCGGACCATGGCGCTCTCGGTGCGGGTCGCCTCCACTGCGTCGAACGCCGCCCACAGCTCGGCATCGGTCATCCGTGCGAGCCGTCCGGCTTCGACCGTTCCGCTGTCGAGCAGCCTGCGGGCCAGCCGCCGGACCACCGAGATCGGGCCGACGTTGTCCCAGGAGGTGTGCAGCCGGGCCTCGGCGGCGACCAGATCGACCAGGACTCCGGCCGTCTCACGGTCGGTCGAGATCACGTCCTCGTGCAGGTCGAGCCGGTGCAGCAGTGCCGCCGGGTCGACGTCGAGCCGCCCGGCGTCGCGTCCGCTGCGCACGAAGGAGTCGAGATGGTCGAGGTGCAGCAGGCCCGAGCCGTTGCGCAGCGGTGAGCCGGACGGCCCGGTCAAGACCGCGGCGACGGCATCGAGGTCGATGCGGTGCTCGGCGAGCAGCGTGCGGATCGGCTCGGCGCGCAGCAGTTCCATGCCGATGGCATGGTGGTCGAGCCCGGCGATGCCCTCGATGGTGTGGCTCAACGGCAGGTGCCCGATGTCGTGCAGCAGCGCCGCCACGCGCAGCGGCTCGTCCTCGGGGCGGAAGTGCACGGCCAGCGCGAGGACGCCGAGGGTGTGTTCGAGCCGGGAGTACGACTGGAGGGTGCTGACGGTCGAGGCGCCGCCGTGCGCGATGAAGTGCAGCCGCCGCAGCGGTGCGGTGCGCAGGAGCCGGATTTCGACGGGGCTGAGCTTCACCGTCACGCGCCACATCGGATCGGTGAACGTCTCGCCGAGGCCCAGGACATTGGTTCGCACGGGAAGCGCGGCATGGCCGTGCCGCCGTTCGGTTCCCTGTTCTATTCGATCGATCACTCGGCCACTGTAGTGGTTCGCGACCCGTGGGC
>JAJYSW010000276.1 GCA_021793335.1 Actinomycetes bacterium | reverse complement strand
GGCCGGCCTTCGCAGCGTGCTCCATCAGGAAAGCGCTCGTCGTCCCCGGCAGGATCCCCGTCGACACCGGTGTGGTGCACAGCGTGTCCCCGTCGAGCCACATCAACGACGACGTCGGCCCTTCCAGCGCGTAGCCGTCGGCCGAGACCCACAGCGCGTCGTCCGCGCCCTGCGATCTCGCCCAGCGCATGACCGCCATGGTCGTCGCGTACGAGAGCGCCTTCACCCCGCCCAGAAGCCATGGGGCCCGCTCTCGCGCGTCGGCGTCCACCCCCAGCGAGGCCGTCACGAGCCGCAGGCCGTCGCGCCTGGGCAGCACCCGCGCCCTGGAGACCGGGTCCACCGTCGCGAACACCGTCGGCGGCCCGCCGTGCTCGCGCCCGCGCGTGGCGACCAGACGCAGCGCCCCCTCGCCGGTCTCGATCTCGCGCCAGGCCGCCAGCGCCTGCTCGGCCAGGGCCGCCAACGCCGCCTCGTCGGGCAGCTCGAACTCCATGCGCGAGGCCGAAGCCGCCATGCGGGCCAAGTGCTGTTCGAGCAGGAACGCCTTCCCGCCTCTCACGTTGATGGTCTCGAACACGCCGTCGCCTCGAAGCACCCCGAGGTCGTCGGCGCACAGGATCGGCTCGTCGGAGTCGACGACGCCTCGGTGCAGTACTGCTGTCACTGTTGCCATGGCCCCATTCTGCTGCCCCGCACGTCGCAAGCGCCCCTCCCCCGCCCACAGCGGGATTCGACAGCGGCCCTCCAGCGCGAAGTACCATGCAGGCATGCCCACCAAAGCCGAGTCAGACATGGAACTGGCGGCGGTGCTGCGCGCGAAAGGCATGCGCATGACCGCCCAGCGACAGCTCGTGCTCGAAGCGGTGCGCGAACTCGGGCACGCCACACCGGAGCAGATCCACGAGCGCATCCGTGACCAGGTCAAAGGTGTGAACATCACCACCGTCTACCGAACGCTGGACCTGCTCGAAGAGCTCCAGCTGATCTCCCATACCCACCTCTCCCACGGCGCCCCCACCTATCACCCGGCCGGCGACCGGGGCCACGCCCACCTGGTGTGTCACCGGTGCGGGCAGATCACCGAAGTCGAACCAGCGGTGTTCTCGAACGCGCGCGAGGAGGTGGCCGATAAGACCGGGTTCGTCCTCGACGTCGGCCACGTCGCCGTGTTCGGAACCTGCGCCGAATGCTTGGAGAAGGCACCATGACCGAGACAGCCACGTCCCCGCTGCTGGACCTGCCGGGCGCGGTCGCGAACGACGGCGGACGCGTCGCCTGGCACTACGGGCAGCCGCTGGCCGAACAGCGCAGCGCCGCCGAATCCGGGGCGGTCTTCGACCGGAGCGACCGCGAGATCATCACGATCACCGGTGCGCCGCGCCTCGAATGGCTGCACTCGCTCTCCACCCAGCACCTCACGAGTCTCAAGCCGCACCAGGGCACCGAGACGATGCTCCTGTCCCCGACCGGCCGCATCGAGCACCATGCCAACGTCTACGACGACGGCCAGACCCTCTGGCTCGACACCGAGCCCGGCGCGGGCGAGGCGCTCCTGAAGTTCCTGGAGCTGATGAAATTCCGCACCGAGGTCGACATCCGGGACGTCTCCGAGGAATGGGCGCTGTTCAGCCGCACGTTCGGTGACGGTCTCGAAGACGAGCCGCCGGTGACACAACCGGTCCCGGTCGCGAAATTCGCCTCGAAAGACCTGAAGGCAGTGCCGACCTCCGTCTATCCCGGATCGGCGCTCGACGGCGCCGACGGCTGGACCCGCCGCACCGATCATCTCGCCGAGCGCACCTACGACGTGATGGTCCGCCGCTCGGACATCGCCAAGCGGTTCGCCGGGCCCGACACCGTTCGCGCCGGATCGTGGGCGTTCGACGCGCTGCGCGTCGCCGCCGGTCGACCGCGGTTCGGCGTCGACACCGATGAGCGGACCGTCCCGCACGAGGTCCCGGCGTGGCTCACGTCCGCCATACACCTCGACAAGGGCTGCTACCGCGGCCAGGAGACCGTCGCGAAGGTCCACCACCTCGGTCAGCCGCCGCGGCGGCTGGTGCGCCTGCACCTCGACGGCTCCGAAGAGCTCCCGCCGGCTTCGGGCACGCCGGTCACGCTGGACGATAAGGCGGTCGGCTTCGTCGGCACCGCCGTCCAACACTACGAGGACGGACAGATCGCGCTGGCGATGCTCAGGCGGAACGTCGCCGCCAAGACCGACGCGCGTCTCATCGTGGGTGATCAGGCCGCGCATCAGTAGAGGCGGGGATAGTCTCCGCTGTATGGATTCTGCTGAAAGCGGCGGCGACCCCGCCGACACCGCATACCACGGCGGCGATTTCGTCGCCGAGGTCATCCGATCCGGCTTCACCGAGAGCTTCCACCGAGGCAGCGTGGCCGTCGCCGGTCCTGACGGAAGGCTCCTCGCCGCTGTCGGCGATGTCGCCGGACCCGTGTTCGTGCGCTCCTCGGGGAAGCCGCTCCAGGCCCTCGCGATGCTGCGCGCAGGATGGCGGCCCGAGAGCGACGCGGACCTCGCGATCGCCTCGGCCAGCCACCAAGGCGAACCGATGCACGTCACGCAGGTCGACTCGGTGCTCACGCACGCCGGGCTGGGCGAGGACCAGCTCCAGTGCCCTCCGGACCTGCCCGGGGACCCGGCGGCGCGGCGCGCGGTCATCGCCGTGGGCGGCGGCGCGAGACGCGTGTACATGAACTGTTCGGGCAAGCACGCCGGCATGCTGGCGACGTGCGCGGCGAACGGCTGGGATCTGACGACGTACCGCGAATCACCGCATCCGCTCCAGGAGCGGATCATCACCACCGTCGAGGAGCTGTGCGGTGAGGCCGTCGCCGCCGTGGGCGTCGACGGCTGCGGCGCGCCGGTGCCGGCGGTGAGCCTGCGGGGACTGGCGCGCGCCTATACGTGCCTGGTCGAGGCCGAGGAGGGCACGCCGGAACGGGCGGTGGCCGACGCGATGCGGGCGCACCCGGAGCTGATCGACGGCTCGGGGGGACCGGATTCGCGTTCGATGCGGGCACTGCCGGGGCTCCTGGCCAAGGTCGGCGCCGAGGGCCTGCATGCGGTCGCCGTGCCCGGGGTGGGTGCGGTGGCGGTGAAGATCGACGACGGGGCTTCACGCGCCTCGATGCCGGTGGCGCTGCGATCGCTTCAGACCATGGCCGGTTACACGTTCCCCAAGGAGGCCCGGCGGGTGACGGAGGACCTGCTGTGGCCTGAGATCTTCGGCGGCGGACAGCCGGTCGGCAGGCTTCGCACGCTGCTGTGAGTGGCATGGGACTCAAGCGGGGCAATACCCGCTCGCCATCCGCGGCCGAGGCAGGGTAATATCGTCGCGTTGCCGAAAACGACGGCACTCGCGCGAGTGGCGGAATGGCAGACGCGCTGTCTTCAGGTGGCAGTGTCCGAGAGGACGTGTGGGTTCAACTCCCACCTCGCGCACAATCAAGACCCCAGGTCAGGCGGTGATCCACCGCCTGACCTGGGGTTTTTCTCTACCATTGAACCTGTTGTGCACCGTTGCGCGCCATCTCGGGCGGGCTGTGCTCCCACAGGGCTCCCGACTTTCACGGCCCTGAGAGCTGCCCCTTGCAGCGCTCCAGTGAGCACAGTCGGCAACACGGGCCGGGTCCATTGCCCGCCCTCGCGGTTTTCTCATGGTGGGGCTCCGCCACTTTCTCATGGTGAAGCCCCGCCACGTTGCGTCCAGTGGTGCGGCCAATGAGCAAGCCACTGCCAGGAGACCCTGACATGGCGGTGTCCCGCCCTTTGAACGCTGCATCTGGGCCTCGGCGTATTCACGGCATCCCGAAACGCCCGGCTATTTGAGCAGACCAGCGATCACTCCGACCGCCGAGACCACCAGTGCGCAGGTGGCGATCTGCTGCGGCGCACCGGTGAACCAGCCGCGGAACACCGTGCCGAACGGCTCCAGCCGCATCAGCCCGCGGAACCGTTGCCACTTGTGCTGACGGACCTGTCCGCAACCTCCGAGCAGCCCCGAAGTGTTGTTGCGGCAGTATCCTTCACTGCGGTTCTTCGCTCCGCACCACGTCGGCGCCGCCAGCAGCAGCCACAGGAGGCACAGCGCGAACGCCACCGAGACGGCCAGCGGACCGACATCCCGCGCGAACAGCAGCACCACCGCCCCGGCCAGTAGCAGATAGCCCCAGTTGCGGTAGAGCGTC
>JAJYSW010000275.1 GCA_021793335.1 Actinomycetes bacterium | reverse complement strand
CCGTGACCATTCACCGCTTCCGCACTCCTCCGGACATACCGCACCTTGATCGTTTTTCGCGCATGTGCCAGAATCGGCATCGCCAACCCCTCAGCGCTCTCGAAAGGAGCCCGTGCCGATGCGACGGGTGTCCCGGATGGTCAGTCCCATCAACTCGCTCCTCCAACCCGTCTCGGCACGCCAACGGCGCGACGTCGACGCCGTGATCGACAAGACGATCCGGCAGGCCGAATCGGACTCCGGCGGGACCGCCGTCGGCGACGAGGCGTTCATCGACGACTACCGCCGGCTCTACTACGAGATCGCGGCGGTGCCTTCGATCTCCGCGCTCGGCTGGCTCTCGGCCGTCGCCGAACTGCGCAGCCGCCTCGCGAACCGCTTCCGCGTCCACCGGCTGATCGCCGAGCGCCCCGAGATCGCCGACGAACCCATCGATCGGCCCATCATCGTCACCGGCCTGCCGCGCACCGCCACTACCCTCGCCCATAAGATCCTCGCCCAGCCCGCAGACAACCGGGCGCCCCTGATGTGGGAACTCCAGGCCACCGACCGAGCCGACGCCGACGCGGCGATCCGCAAGCGCCGCCGCAAGATCGCGGCCCGCTCGGCCACGTTCGGCCACGTGTTCTCCCCGGTGCTGCCGCAGATCCACCCGATGGACGCCCAATCCCCCGAGGAATGCGTATTCGCGCTGCCCCACGGCCGGTACTGGCTGGTCCGGTTCCGGATGCCCGGCTACCGCCAGTGGATCGAGACGCGCGACTTCCTTCCCGACTACCAGTACCTCCGCCAAGTGCTCCAAGTCCTCCAGGCCGGAGGGCCGCGACGGCGCTGGGTGCTCAAATCCCCCTACCACCTGGAATACATCGACACGCTGCTGCAAGTCTTCCCGGACGCCAAGATCATGTGGACGCACCGCGATCCCATCACCGTCATGGGCTCGTGGTGCTCGCTCATGGAGACCGGTGTGGCCCTGTGCAACCGCTCCTACGACCCGCACCAGATCGGCCGGGACTGGCTGGCGATGCTCTCGCAGATGATCCACACCGGACGGGACCTGCGGGCGCGGCTGCCCCGCGATCGCATCGTCGACGTCTCCTACCACCAGTTGACCGCCGACCCGTATCAGGAGCTGCCCGGCATCTTCGCGAAACTCGGCATGGAATGGACCGCCGACGCCGAGGACAATCTCGCGAAGGTCTTGGCCCGGCCCGGGATGCGGCGCGGCCACGAATACAGCCTCGGACACTATGGACTCGACCCGAGCATGGTCGATGACGCCTTCGGCGACTACGTCCGCATGGTCACCGCGATGCGCTGACGAGCCCGCAGCGGAGCGTGTCGGCTAAGCTCGGCCCGATGGACGACCCCCGGACCGCCGACGCACCGGCGCGAGAACCCGAACCCGAGGCGACCCGAGAGGAACCGGCGCGGAAGCGCTGGAGCGACAACCGTCTCCTGCGGGCATGCTCGTGGACGGTGACCGCCATGGCCTGCGGTTTCGCGATCGTTCGTCTGCTCGGCCTGGAGACCGGGTGGTTCCTGATCACGAGCATCGCGTTCATTCCGTACCTGGCGGGCGTGGCGCTCCTCGGCGCGGGAGTACAGGCGGCGCTGCGGCACTGGAGGGCCGCGGCCGTCACCGCCGCGGCGGGCCTGGCCATGGTCGCCGTGCTCGTGCCGCGCGCGATCCCGGACGCGCAGCCCGCGGCCGACGGCGTCGAACTGCGGGTCCTTTCGGTGAACCTGTACGTGGGCACGGCGAACCTGGAGTACGTCGTCGAGCTGGTCGACCGCCACGAGCCGGATCTGCTCAGCGTCCAGGAGCTGTCTCCGGCCGCCTACGAGCAATTGGCCGAACTGGGGCTGGAGGAGCGGATGCCGCACGTCATCGCCGAGCCCGCCGAGTATGCGGTGGGCACCGCCGTCTACTCCCTCCATCCGCTCGAACGGCTCGAAGACCTGGAGCCGGGAGGCATATTCCACCAGATCGCCGCCGAGGCGACCCTGCCCGATGGGGCAAGGGCGCGTTTCCTGGCCGTGCATCAGGCCGCGCCGGTGAGCCCCGAGCGGATTCCGCACTGGGAGGCCGATTTCGGTGAGCTGCCCGCGCCCGAGGGCGACGTGCCGTGGATTCTGGCCGGGGATTTCAACGCGACGCTCGACCACCGCCTGATGCGCGAGGTCCTCGATTCGGGGTACACCGATGCCGCCGACGCGACCGGCGAGGGGCTGACCGCGACGTGGCGTCCGATCGAGGGCGGTTACCTCAACGGGCTCGTCCGCCCGCCTGCGGTGACACTCGACCACATCGTGGTCGACGATCGAATCGCCGTGCGGCACTTCGAGGTGCTCGACAAGGCCGGCAGCGACCACGCGCCGGTCCTCGCCACGGTCCAACTGCCCTGAGCCCCTCCGGAATCCCTCTCGAACGCCCTGCTCGGGCGGTCCTTCGGGCCTCGGGCACGTCTGAGACCCGTCCCGCCGGTCCGGCGGGACGGAGCCGAGGCGGGCGCTTTTAGACGAGCTCGTCCACGAGACGGTCCTTCGGGAGCGTATAGCGCACGAGCGGGTAAGTCCGCGACCCGATCTCGTGATCGGACCGCTCGCCGTCCAGTTCGAAACCGTAGCGCTCGTAGAACCCTCGGCCGATCCGGTTGCCGTCGAACACCCACACGCGGATGGGCGAGAGCCCGAATCCGTTCAGCGCCTTGTGCCCCTCGCGCATCAGTGCGTATCCGGCGCCGCCGCCCCAGTACTCGGGGTTCACATAGAGCATCTGCACCTCGCCGGGGCGCTCCGACCCGGCCTCGTCCCGGTCGCATTCGCGGGCGTCCCGGCCGACCGTGATGGAGCCGATGACGTCGGGTCCGCGCTCGGCGACCAGGGTCATCCAAAGCGGAGGAGGCGAACTCAGGTTCATCACGAATGACTCGGAGGGCTCCTCTTGCAGACCGCTGAGCACCGCACCGTCGACTATGTCGCTGTAGGCCGCACGCCACGACGCGTTCTTGACCTGCACGATCTCGTCCGCATCGGCGGGCCCGGCCGTTCGAATCTTCATGTCTACCAACCGTGCCCGAAGGTCAATGGGAATGCAACCACTAAATCGGATAGAAATCCGACTGTGCAGCGCATTCGCGCCGAGCGTCTAGGCGACCGGGGATTCCAATAGTTTGAGCAGATGGTCCCCGGTCTCGGCGGCGGCCTCGACCGTGGCCTTGAGACCGATCGGCATCGGCAGATTCGGTCCAGTGTGGCCGAAGTCAACTTCTGCGAGAATAGGGAATTCGAAGTCGTCGAGCACGTCGAGGACGACGTCTTCGACCGTCGCCGGGCCGTACTGCTCCGGCGGGCCTTCGATCCGGGAGGGGATGCCGACGACCATCGCGGCGATGCGATCGAAGACGCCCTGCATGCGCAGCGCGTGGAGGTCGTTCCAGATGTGTCCGAGGGGTCGGCCGATCTCTTCCCAGAAGAGGATCGCACCGTCGAACCGTTCGGGCGCGAGGGCGTACGGGGTGGATTGGAGGCGGACGAGCCGGTCGAGCAGGCCGCCGACGAGACGGCCTGTGGCCTCGCCGGGCCGCCATGCCTCCCATTCGGTCGCCGCGGGCAGTTCGGTCTCGGGAAGGCGCCCGGTCAGCAGGTCGCGATACAGGTCGAGCAGTTCGGTGCGGCGGCGGGGGTCGGCCTGGAGCCACATGTCGCCGAACCCGGGGGCCGCGAAGTCGGCATGGAAGCCGATCAGACCGGTCTGGGAATGGACTGCCAGGTGGAGCGCGGTGATGTCGGAGAAGCCGAGCATCGGCTTGGGGTCGGCGCGGACCGCGTCGTAATCGATGCGGTCGAGGTAGCCGGTGGTGGCGTTGCCGCCACTGAAGGGGACGATGGCCCGGACCTCGGGGTCGGACAGCAGCTGGTTGAGCTCTGCCGCCTGTTCGGCGGGAGGCGCGGCGCGCCAGAAGTGCCGGGCGGCGGATTCGACGAGGCCGGAGAGGCGGGGCCTGAAGCCCATGTCCTCGATGGTCGCGACGGCGGCGTCGAGTTCGCCGCGGCGATCGGGCATCGCGGGCCCGGAGGGCGCGGCGATGACGACGGTGTCGCCGGGGTGCAGGCGCGAGGGCCGAAGCAGTGGTGATGGCATCGTGTCCGCCTCCAGAGAATCGAACGAGACCAGGGACAGCCTACGGGTGCTCCGGCCGGGGCACAACACCGTCGGCAAACGCTGTACTGCCGTTCGGCCCTCGCGCGAATCCGGTCGTTTC
>JAJYSW010000274.1 GCA_021793335.1 Actinomycetes bacterium | reverse complement strand
GACGACCAGGTCAGCACTTTCCTGAGCCAGCGCTACTCGGGCATGATGGAGGCCGGCTACCTGGCCATCCGTGATTCACTCGACGTGATCGCCCTGGGCGAGCCGGTGATCTTCCACTGCATGGCCGGCAAGGACCGCACCGGGATCGTCGCGGCGCTCCTGCTCTCGCTCCTCGGGGTCGACGAGGAGGACATCGCCGCCGACTACGAGTTGTCCAATATCGGCATCTCTCGGTGGCGGGCGTGGCGGGACGCCAACATCGGCAAGCCCGCGACCGACCGCGGCCTGCGGACCCCGGCCGAGGCCATGCGCCGGACCCTCGCCGAGATGAACATGCGATTCGGCTCCATGGAGACGTACGCCCGGGCGATCGGCTTCAAAGACGCCGACCGGCTCCGCGAACTGCTCTTGGAGTGATCGAACGGGTACGGCCGGTCGTCGAACCCGGTCGAACCAGGTGGCCGGCGCTCACAGGTGATCGAGTTCTCAGCAAGTAACTAGCCGCGCGGCTAGAAAAAGGCTTGCCGCTGCTCATCCGGCCACCGTACGGTGGCCGGGTGGGTTCAGCGCGCGTGATATCTCCAGAGCATTCCGGCACCGGTGACCAGGGCGTTCATCGGGCTCCCCTGGCGAACCTGTGGAGGATGCGTCGGTACCTCCACCCCTACCGGTACCGCCTCGGGGCACTGTGGACGATGGTGCTCCTCAACATCGCCGCCGGACTTTCCATCCCGCCCCTGGTCGGCGCCGCCATCGACGGCCCCATCACCGATCGCGATCTCGCCGCCCTGTGGGGCTTCATCGCCGTCATCGCCGCGGTCGGCGCCCTCGACGCTCTTCTGAACCTGACCCGCCGCTACTTCCAGACCTCCACGGCCATGGCCATCGAGGCCGACATCCGCGATGTCATCTACGAGCACCTCCAGCGGCTCCATACCGGCTTCCACGACCGGTGGCAGACCGGGCAGCTCCTCGCGCGCGTCACCGTCGACCTCGGCATGGTCCGCCGGTTCTTCGCCGGCGGCATGATCTTCGCCATCAGCTCCACCGGCATGATCACCATCATCATGGCGCAGCTGTTCTGGATCGAATGGCGCCTGGCGCTCATCGTCGCCGTCGCGGCCGTGCCGCTGTTCCTCATCGGCCGCGGCTTCTTCAAACGCTTCCTGCCGGCCGCCCGCGCCGAACAGGACCAGTCCGGCGAGGTCTCCAGCGCCGCCGAGGAATCGGCCAACGGCATCCGGGCCATCAAGGCGCTCGGCCGTGGTCCGCTCATGGCCGCCCGGTTCGACGAAGAGGCCGACCGCCTGCGCGTGCTGGGCATCCGCAAGAGCCTCATCGCAGCCCGGTCCTGGTCGGCCTTCGGCGCGATCGCCTCGGCGATGCTCGGCGCGACACTCGTCGTCGGAGCGATCATGGTCGCCAACGGCCAGCTCACCGTCGGGCAGCTCACCGCGTTCATCATGCTCCAGCTCAACCTGCTGTGGCCCATCGAAGCGGCCGGGTGGGTCATGGCGCACGGCAACGAGGCCATGACCGCCGCCGACCGCATCTACGAGGTCCTCGACACCGAACCGGCCATCCGCGACCGGCCTCGTGCACGGGCCGTCGACCGCTCGACCGTCCGCGGCGAACTGGTCTTCGAAGACGTCAGATACGCCTACGACGAGGGCGGCGAGATCCTCCGCGGCATCGATCTCACCGTCGAGCCGGGCGAGACGCTCGCCATCGCAGGAAAGACCGGCTCGGGCAAGACCACCATGGTCTCCCTGCCTTCACGGCTCAACGACCCCACCGGCGGACGGATCACCCTCGACGGCGTCGACATCCGCGATATCCGGCTGGCGAGCCTGCGGCGGGTCGTGACCACCGCTTTCGAGGAGCCCACGCTGTTCTCGATGAGCGTGCGCGAAAACCTCGCGCTCGGCAGGCCCGACGCCGACGAGGCGGACCTGGCCGAGGCCGTGCGCGTCGCCCAGGCCGAATTCGTGTACGACCTGCCTTATGGCCTCGACACGCGCATCGGCGAGCAGGGCCTGTCGCTCTCGGGCGGACAGCGTCAGCGCCTGGCGTTGGCGCGGGCGGTCGTGGTGCGGCCGGCCGTCCTGGTGCTCGACGACCCGCTCTCGGCCCTGGACGTCCACACCGAGGAGCTCGTCGAGCAGGCCTTGGAGCAGGTCCTCAAGGACACGACCGCCCTGGTCGTGGTGCACCGGCCCTCGACCGTGGCGCTGGCCGACCGGGTCGCGCTGCTCCATGAGGGACGAATCGCCGCAGTGGGGCGGCACTCGGAGCTGATGGAGACGAGCCCCGAGTACGTCGATGTGCTCTCAGCCGAATCCGAGGAGGTCACCGCATGACCGATACCATGCAGCGGGACGAGATACCGGCCCAGCAGGACAGGCACGCGGCCTGGCGCGGCCGGAGCGAGCAGGCCGACGCCGAGCGGACCAGCGCCGAACTCGACGACGCCGAGGCGATCAAACAGTTGCGTTCGCGCAGCCGCCGACTGCTGGGCTCGATGATACGGCCGCATAAACGGGCGATCTGGGTGCTGGTCGCGATCCTCGTGGGCCAGAACATCGCGACGATGGCCACGCCGATCCTGGTCATGTACGGCATCGACAACGGCATCCCGGCCATCACCGGCCGTGGCGACTACTCGGTCATGATCGGCGTCGCGTTCGCGTTCGGGCTGTGCGCGGTGCTCGAATACATCTGTGTGCGGCTCTACATCGCACAGTCGGCCCGTGTCGGCAACGCGATGCTGTACGCCCTGCGCAATAAGGTGTTCTGGAAGTTCCAGCGCCTGTCGGTCTCCTTCCACGAGCGGTTCACCTCCGGGCGTGTGACCGCGCGGCAGAGCTCGGACATGGAATCGATCCGCGAGATGACCGAGAACGGCGTGGACGATCTGGTGCTGGCGGCCATGAATGTCGTGACGATCACCGTGGTCATGCTCGTGATCGATCCGCTGCTGGCGGCGGTGTCGCTACTGACGTTCCCGTTGATGCTCCTGCTGGGCAGGTGGTTCAGCCGCGTCTCGGCGGTCGCCTATCGCAAGGCCCGTGAGACCGTCGCGGTCCTGATCGTCTATTTCGTGGAGTCGATGGGCGGCGTCCGGGCCGTGCAGGCGTACCGGCGCGAGGAGCGCGACCGCGAGATCTTCGGCAGGCTCAACGCCGAGAACCGCTTCGCGCAGGCCAGGGGCCATCAGCAGAACGCGATCATGGCCGGCGGGATGCGCGGCATCGGCCACTTGGCGACGGTGGTGGTGCTGGCGTTCGGCGGCTGGCAGGTCATGCAGGGCAATACCGAGGTCGGCGTGCTGGCCGCGTTCCTGCTCTACATGAAGCGGTTCTTCGACCCGCTGAACGAGCTCGTGCAGTTCTACAACGTGCTCCAGTCGGCCACGGCCGCGCTGGAGAAGCTCGCGGGCGTCATCGACGAGGAGATCGAGGTGGCCGAGCCCGAGGAGCCTCGCCGGATCGATCGGCCCCGAGGAGAGCTCCGTTTCGACGACGTCACCTTCCATTACCGGGAGGACAAGGTGGTCCTGCCGAACCTGGACCTGCTTCTGCCCGGCGGCCAGACCGTGGCGCTGGTGGGGGCGACCGGGGCGGGCAAGACCACGATCGCGAAGTTGGTGAGCCGCTTCTATGACCCGAAGGGCGGAGCGATCCTGCTCGACGGGGTCGATCTGCGCGATCTGTCCGAAGCGGATCTGCGGGAGAACGTCGTCATGATCACCCAGGAGAACTTTCTGTTCAACGGCACGATCGCCGAGAACATCGAGCTGGGCAGGCCGGGCGCGTCGCGCTCGGAGATCGTCGAGGCCGCGAAGGTGGTGGGTGCGCACGAGTTCATCGCAGCGCTCCCCGACGGCTACGACACGCATGTGCGCAAGCGCGGCGGGCGGCTCTCAGCGGGGCAGCGGCAGCTCGTGGTGTTCGCGCGGGCGTTCCTGGCCGACCCTCGGGTGCTGATCCTCGACGAGGCGACCTCGTCGCTGGACATTCCCTCGGAGCGGTTGGTGCAGCGGGCATTGCGCACGATTCTGTCCGACCGGACGGCGATCATCATCGCGCACCGCCTCTCTACCGTGGAGATCGCCGATCGTGTTCTGGTCCTGGAGGCCGGTCGCATCGTCGAGGACGGCTCACCGGAGGATCTCGTGGACTCCGGCGGCGATTACGCCGAGCTTCACCGCCAGTGGGAGGCCAGCCTCGTCTAAGCAGCGCGGGCCGCGAATCCGAATACGGCGACGGTGACGGC
>JAJYSW010000273.1 GCA_021793335.1 Actinomycetes bacterium | reverse complement strand
CGATCTGTGCAGCGGCAGGCGACAATGAGACGACCGGGCCGATGCGGCTGTGGCGGCCGAGGGCCCGGCCGCCGCCGCGGACCACGCCGTTCCGGCGGCCGCCCACTCCCCTGGATGCCGGTGCGCTACCGTCGCGCCCGGCCTGGACGGCACCCCGATTGAGAAGTCCGCTCAAGGGCTCGCTCGCAGCGCTTCCCCCAGCAGGCCCTTCCGATGCAGGTCGACCTGCGCTCCCGGCGCTCTGCGAACCCCCGTGAAGGGTTCACTCCTCGCGGAAGGCGTAGATCTGCATGCCCTCTTCAACGAAGCAGGCGAGGTGGACGTCGGAGGGCTGGCACGTGTAGATCGCGAGGTTCGCGCTCAAGTGGTGGCGGGAGCCGTCGCGGACGCCGAGACCGACCACGTCGCCTTTGCGCGGGGAGTAGGTCGATGAGGCCGGGTACGACAGGGCGCTGCCGCCGTCGATGCCGCCGAAGACCTCCGACTTGCTCTCCCCGACCGGTTCGAAATCGGCATCGAAGACCTCGGTGCGGACATCGTCGCCCTCGTAGTACTCGACCAGGAGCCGGTCGCCGACGGCCTCCATCCCGGCGGCGTACTCGTAGTCGTCGAAGACGTGGACCACATCGCCTTCCTCGGCGTCGTAGACGCGGTAGGTGTACCGGTCATCGGCCGTCGCCTCGTCCCCGACCTCGCGTATGCAGACGCGCGTCTCGCCGCAGGGCACCGTGCCGACCGGTTCGGTCCCCTCGTCCCTGACGCGGTGGCCGCCCGCCTCGGCGAGGCCCTCGTCGATGTCGTAGACGTTGATCCAGTAGCCGTTGGACTCCTGTTTGGTCACGTACATCAGCCCGTTGTAGGCGAAGTAGCCGTCGTCGGCGGATTCGATCTGCTCGGAGACGACCTCCTCGCCGGACTCGATGTCGAACACGTGAGTCTCGCCGTCGCCGGTCACGGCCCACACTCGGCCGTCGCCGTTCGCGGCCATGGTCGGTTCGACCAGATCCTCGGGGGTGCCGACCAGACCCCAGTCGACGATGTGGACGCCCTCCTCCTCATCGCCGACCTGCCAGGAGTGGGCCTCGCGGCCTTCGCGGTCGTAGACGGCGACGGTGTTGCCGCCTTCCCAGGCGGAGACGAGGTGGTCGCCCGAACGCGCCGCCTCCTGGGAGGGCAGCTCCAGGGTGCGCAACGTCTCGCCGGTCTCCCAATCCAGGAAATACCAGGTGTAGACGTATGCGCCGTCGATGTACGCCTTGTTGCTGGTGGTCAGGAGCTCGCCGGAGAGGAAGAACATGCCCGCCCAGTCTTCGCCGTGGAGGACCGTCTCCTGATCCCAGGCCGCCTTGCCGCTCGCGGCGTCGACGGCGAGGACGCGGAGCGCCTCGTCGGTTTCGACGCCGTTCACGGCGATGGCCTCGGTGTCGCTGTCGGCGGTGTAGGCGAACACGGCCTTATCGCCGTGGATCTGCGCCGAGTGCATGTAGTGGTTCGCCTCGGCCCCATAGGGGATGACGGGGGCGACCTCGATCAGTTCGTCGGCGAAGTCGCGTTGCTCGTAGGGGTCGTCGAAATACCACCACAGGAGCGGCGCGGCGATGGCGAGGGCGGCCACGGCCGCGCCGACGGCGATGAGCCCGGCGCGTCGGCCTCGCCGTTTGCGCGGCGTCTGGAGGGGAAGGGTCGTGTCGTTCGCGGGCGTCTGCGGCGGGAGGCTCGGGGCGGTGACCGGCGTCGGCGAGGACGGCGGGAGCATCGTCGGCGGGGTGGGGTGCGCGGGCGCCTCGACGGCGACGGCGGCGCCTTCGGACACGGGCAGTTCCGGCTGTTCGAGGACGGTGGGCGCGATGCCGAGCTGCTCGTGGAGGGCTTTGGCCACCAGCGGCATCCGGCTGGAGCCGCCGACGAGGAAGAGCCCGGCGAGCTGATCGGGGCGTCTTCCGGCGAGGCCGATGACGCGCTGGGTCTCACCGACGGCGCGGGACAGGAGCGGACGGGCCAGTTGGTCGAGTTCACCGCGGGTGAGGTGGAGGGCCTGTTCCATGCCGGGGACGGCGACGGGCGCGACCGAGGACCGCGAGAGCATCTCCTTGGCGCCGCGCACGTCGTTCCACAGGGTCCTTCGGTCGCGCAGTTCGGTGGCGCTGGCGGGCTGTTGGAGGCGCTGCCACAGTTCGGGTTCGCGTCGCGCGACCGTCTCGCCGATATGGGTGATGAGCGCGGCGTCGATGTCGAGGCCGCCGAGGTCGCTGAGGCCGCCGTCGGCGAGGACGTTGAAGGCGCCGTCGCGGCGGCGTTCGAGGACGGCGATATCGAGGGTGCCGCCGCCGAAGTCGAACACGGCGAGGGCCTGGCCGGGGTCGATGGGGTTGGCGAGGCGGCCGGTGTAGTAGTGGGCTGCGGCGACGGGCTCGGTGATGATCTGGATCGGCGGGTATCCGGCCTGTGCGGCCGCGTCGTGGAGGGCCGCGCGGCGCTGCTCGCCCCAGGCCGCGGGGCAGGTCATGACGGTGCGGGGGAGACCGCCGATCGCCTCGACGCAGCTGCGGGCGACGCGGGCGAGGATCGCGGTGAAGGCGGCGGTCACCGGGATTTCGCGGTCGCCGAGCAGCAGCGTGCCGTCGGCGACGCGCTGCTTGGGGTTGGGCTCGAATCGTTCGGGTGCGGTGGGTCCGAGCCGCTCGGCGTCGCGGCCGACGTGGACGGTGCCGGCCTCGTCGAGGAACACGGCCGATGGCATGACGGGGGAGCCGTCGAACAGCAGGGGTCGGGTGCGGCCGTCGGGCCAGACTGCGACTGCGACCGTGTGGGAGGTTCCGAGGTCGACACTGAGGAGGTAATCGGCCGACATGGTCAGAGCAGCTCCGGGGTTCGTGGTGGGCAGGGTCGTTTCAGGTTATGCGGTGCGGGGCGGCCGTGCCGGTCAGCGGCGTTGGCGCTGGACTTCGGCCAGTGTGATCGAGGCGGCCACGGAGGCGTTGAGCGATTCGATCGCGGAGGCGATCGGGATGCCGACGCGGTAGTCGCAGGTTTCGGCGACCAGCCGGGAGACGCCTTTGCCCTCGTCGCCGACGACGATGAGCAGTGGGTCCTGTGCGACCGGCAGTTCGTAGACGTCGGCGTCGCCCTCGGCGTCGAGCGCGACGGTCATCAGGCCCGCGTCTTGGCAGGCTTTGACGGTGCGGACGAGGTTGACGACCTTGGCGACGGGCAGGCGCGCGGCCGCACCGGCCGAGGCCCGCCAGGCCACGGCGGTGACCGAGGCCGCGCGGCGAGAGGGGATGATCAGGCCGTGGCCGCCGAACGCGGCGGTGGAGCGGATGATCGCGCCGAGGTTGCGCGGGTCGGTGACACCGTCGAGGGCGACCAGGAGCGGTGCGGTGCCGCTGGTGCGGGCGGTGACGAGCAGCTGGTCGAAGTCGGCGTACGCGTACGGTTCGACTTCAAGGCCGATGCCCTGGTGGAGGGCGTTGTTGGTGCGTCGGTCGAGGTCGCGGCGGGAGAGTTCCTTGATCGGCAGGTCGCGGTTGCCGGCGAGGCGGACGGATTCGGCGACGCGCTCGTCGATCTCGGTGCCGAAGGCCACGTACAGCGCGGTGGCCGGAATGCGGGCGCGGAGGGCTTCGAGGACGGGGTTGCGTCCGAGGAGCATCTCGGGCTCGTCTCGGCGCTGCTCCCGTTTGGGCTTGGCTTTGCCGATGTTGGTGGAGCGGCCTTCGGCGGCGGCCTTGGCGCGTTCCTTGGCCTGTTTCCACTGGGTCCGCTGGGGCTTGTCGTCGCCGGTGTAGGACTTGTGCCAGGGCCGGTCTTCGGCTTTGAGGGTGCGGCCTTTGCCGGCGAGGCCCTTCTTCTGGCCGCCGGAGCCCTTGCCGGGGCCCGCCTTGGAGGTCTTGCGACGGTTCGGGTGTCCGCCTTTGCTGCTGCTCATGTGTGGTTCCCCCGTGGATGGTGTCGGTGTGCTGTCACCCGGATCGCGGTCATTCGACCGTCCAAACGGGTCCACTAGGGGTGTCTTTGACGGTCACGCCGGCGGCGGCCAGTTCGTCGCGGATGCGGTCGGCGGCGGCGTAGTCCTTGCGTTCGCGCGCCGCGGCCCGCTGGTCGAGGGCGATCGTGGCCAGCGCGTCGACGACGCCGCTCAGTTTCGTCTCGGCCGGTTCGCTCCAGTGCGGGTCGAGCGGGTCGAGCCCGAGCTGGTCGAGCATAGCTCGGACGGCGGCCGCGGCGCGGGCGGCGGCCTCGTCCTCGCCCGCGTCGAGCGCGGCGTTGCCCTCGCGGGCGGTCTCGTGGGCGA
>JAJYSW010000272.1 GCA_021793335.1 Actinomycetes bacterium | reverse complement strand
GCGGTCGCGCGCCGACAGTTTCGACATGATGCGGCTGACGTGCGTCTTCGCCGTCGCCGGAGCCAGGAACAGCGCCTCGGCGATCTCGCCGTTGCTCATCCCCGTGGCCACCAGCTTGAGCACCTCGGTCTCGCGTTCGGTCAGCGCGTGCAACCGCGGGCTCGGTTCGGGTCTGGCGACGCGCCCGGCGAACTCGCCGATGAGCCGCCGGGTCACCTTCGGAGAGATCAGCGCCTCCCCGGCCGCGACCACCCGGACGGCGTGGATCAACTCGTCCGGGTCGGTGTCCTTCACCAGGAAGCCGCTCGCCCCGGCCCGGAGCGCCCGGTAGACGTAGTCGTCCTCGTCGAACGTGGTCAAGATGACGACCTTCACCCCGTCGAGCTTCGGGTCGGCGCCGATCCGCTCGGTCGCCTCCAGACCGTCCATACCGGGCATGCGGATGTCCATGAGCACCACGTCGGGCCGCCGTCTGCGGACCAGCTCCAGTGCCTCGGCTCCGTCGCTCGCCTCCTCGACGATCTCGATGCCGTCCTCATCGCCCAGAATGGATGCGAACCCCGCGCGCACCAGCCGTTGATCGTCCACCAGCATCACTCGGATCACGACTGCGCCTCCAACGGCCACGTGGCCTCCACGAAGAAACCGCCGCTCTCGCGCGGCCCCGCGTCGAAGGTACCGCCGAGACTCTCGGCGCGCTCGCGCATCCCCGCCAAACCGTTCCCAGCGGTCACCTTGCCCGCCTTGCTATGCGCCGCACCGTTATCGACGATGCTCACCGTGAGCACGGACGTACCGGCCACCACATTGATCCGCACGGCGCTCGCTTCGGCGTGCCTGACCGTGTTCGTCACCGACTCCTGTACCACCCGGTAGGCCGCCGCGTCCACCGCCACGGGCAGCTCGGCATGGCCGTCCCGGTGCAGCGACACCTCCAGCCCGGCGGCCTCGGCCGCCGCCACCAGCGTCGGCAGCCGGTCCAGACTCGGACCGGGCCCCGTGGGCGAATCCTCCCCGGCCTCCCGCAGCACCCCGACCATCGAGCGCAGCTCGCGCAGCGACAGCTGACTGGCCTCCGAGACGACCTCGAGCGTCCCGGCCGTCGCGTACCCGGGGTCCTTGTCGAGCCTGCGCAGCGCCGCCGCCGTCTGTACGTGGATCAGCGACAGGTGGTGGCCCACCGCGTCGTGCAACTCCCGGGCGATCCGCAGGCGCTCTTCGGCCACGCTGCGCCGCCGCGCCTCGCCGACCGACACCGCCGTCTGCGCCCGATACGCGCGATAGTGCGCCACCGTGGCGCCGAGCGCGACGATCGCCACGAACCACCCCGACAACAGCAGCGTCTCGGCGGGGGAGAGGTGCGCGAAATCGCTCAGCAGTTCCGGGACGAGCAGGATCAGGAACGAAGCCGCCGCGACGACCGCGGCCGTGCGGGTGCGCCCGAGCGCCGCGAGCGTGTACAGCGCGATGATGTACGTGAGCACCGTCGGCCCGTCCAGCGCCGAGGCCGGATAGTAGACCGCGGTGCACACGAGCGTGACGACCGTGACCGTGAGCGGATACCTGCTGCGGAAGAACAGCGCCGCGCAGGCGATGAAGGTCACCGCCCACGCGAGCGGCTCGGCCACCGCCGCCGACTCGGGCCCGTGGACGGCCGCGACCATCAGCGTCCACCCCAGGATCACGACGGTGGCGCAGATGCCGACGAGGACGTCGCCGACACGATCGGAGAATCGGTCGAGCACGCCTTCAGCTCATTTCGTCAGCCCGGCGCGTCTGAGCGCATCGGCCATCGCCCCCTGTGGCTGCCGCCGGTCCTGGCCGCTCCGCTGGCGCGGCTGCCGCCCGCCCTTGCCGTTCTTGCCGCCGCCCTGCCCGCGCTTGCCGCCTGCCGCCTCGGGTTCGTCGTCGAGCCGCATCGTCAGCGAGATGCGCTGCCGTTCGAGATCGACGCTCAAGACCTTCACGCGCACCACGTCGCCGGGTTTGACCACTTCGCGGGGGTCGGCGACATAGCGGTTCGCGAGCGCCGAGATGTGGACCAGGCCGTCCTGGTGGACGCCGACGTCGACGAACGCGCCGAACGCGGCGACGTTGGTGACGGCCCCTTCGAGGATCATGCCCGGTTCGAGGTCGGCGACCTTCTCGATGCCCTCCTTGAACGCGGCGGCCTTGAACTCCGGGCGCGGGTCGCGGCCGGGCTTCTCAAGCTCGGCGAGGATGTCCGAGACGGTCGGGACGCCGAAGCGCTCGTCGGCGAAGTCGCCCGGTTTGAGCTTGCGGAGCGTCGCCGTGGCCCCGATGAGCCCGGCGATGCCCTCCCCGGTGCCCGCCAGAATCCGTTCGACGACCGGGTACGCCTCGGGGTGGACCGCCGAGGCGTCGAGCGGGTTCGAGCCGTCGACGACGCGCAGGAACCCGGCGGCCTGCTCGAACGCCTTGGGCCCGAGCCGATTGACCTTGAGCAGGTCCTTGCGGTCCTCGAAACGGCCGTGTTCGTCGCGCCAGGCGACGATGTTCGCGGCCACCGATTCGGTCAGGCCCGAGACCCGGCTCAGCAGCGGCACGCTCGCGGTGTTGAG
This sequence comes from Actinomycetes bacterium, assembly GCA_021793335.1. Lineage (GTDB taxonomy): Bacteria > Actinomycetota > Actinomycetes > Mycobacteriales > Micromonosporaceae > Glycomyces. Next base: position 1,725 of record JAJYSW010000272.1, on the reverse strand, counting down.
ATCGACGCCGACCGCGTTCACGGCGTCTTCGACTACGGCCTCAAGAGATTTGGTGAGTTTCGACTCAGTCAGGTCGTGCTGGTACTGGCCGACGCCGATGTGCTTGGGATCGATCTTGACGAGCTCGGCGAGGGGATCTTGGAGCCGCCTGGCGATGGAGACCGCCCCGCGCAGGGACACGTCCAGGCCCGGCAGCTCGCGGGTGGCGTAGGCCGAGGCCGAGTACACCGACGCGCCGGCCTCCGAGACCACGAGCTTCGCCGGTTCGGCCTTGCCCGCCATGGCTTTGACCAGGTCCCCGGCGAGCTTATCGGTCTCGCGGGAGGCCGTGCCGTTGCCGATGGCGATGAGTTCGACACCGTGCTTTTGGACCAGCGCCGCGAGCACCGACAGCGCGGCGTCCCACTGGTTCTGCGGTTGATGCGGGTAGACCGCTGCGGTGTCCAGGACCTTCCCGGTGGAGTCGACGACGGCGACCTTGACGCCGGTGCGATAGGCCGGATCGAGGCCCATGACGGTCTTGCGGCCCGCCGGGGCCGCCAAGAGCAGATCGCGCAGGTTCGCGGCGAAGACCTTGACGGCCTCGTCCTCGGCGTCCTGCCACAGCCGCATCCGCAGATCCACGCCGAGTTTCACCAGGATACGGGTGCGCCAGGCCCATGACACGGATTTGGCCAGCCAGGCGTCGGCGGCCCGCCCGCGGTCCTCGATGCCGAACTTCGCGGCGATCACCGATTCGTAGCCGGCGGCGTCGGTCTCCTCTTCGCCCGGGTCCAAGGTGAGCGAGAGCACCTCCTCCTTCTCGCCGCGCAGCAGCGCCAGCACCCGGTGGGACGGCAGCGTGGTGAAGGTCTCAGCGAAGTCGAAGTAGTCGGAGAACTTGGCGCCCTTGGCTTCAGCGCCCTCACGGACCCGCGAGACGAGACGGCCGCGAGCCCACATGCGTTCGCGCAGTTCACCGATGAGATCGGCGTCCTCGGAGTACCGTTCGGTGAGGATCGCACGGGCCCCCGCCAGCGCCGCGGCGGTGTCGTTGATCTCCGCTTCGGGATTGAGGAAGCCCGCCGCAGCGGCCTCGGGGTCCTGCGTCGGATCGTTCAGGAGCGTCTCGGCGAGCGGTTCGAGCCCGGCTTCGCGGGCGATCTGCGCCTTGGTCCGGCGCTTCTGCTTATAGGGCGCGTAGAGGTCTTCGAGCCGGGCCTTGGTGTCGGCGGTGTCGATCTGGGCGGCCAGTTCCTCGGTCAGTTTGCCCTGTTCGGTGATCGATTCGAGGACGGCGGCGCGGCGCGCCTCCAGTTCGCGTAGGTAGCCGAGGCGCTCTTCGAGCGTGCGCAGCTGCTCGTCGGTGAGGCCGCCCGTGGCCTCTTTTCGGTAGCGGGCCACGAAGGGAACGGTGGAGCCGTCGTCGAGAAGCGCGATGGCGGCGCGGACTTGATCGGAGCCGACCGAGAGTTCTTCGGCGATGCGTTGGTCGATAGCTTGAGCCACGCGAGGCATTCTGCCAGAGTGCTGCGACAACGGAGCCTCAAGAGGCAGGGGCGGACCCCCCGGTGGACGCTGTCCCACGCATGGGATAAAGTTCAATCGCGTCGCCGGGGGTAGGAAAAACCACCTGGTCGACATGCGGACGTAGCGCAGTTGGTAGCGCGACACCTTGCCAAGGTGTAGGTCGCCGGTTCGATCCCGGTCGTCCGCTCGGAGCTCGAAAGAGCGCTGTCAGATCGG
>JAJYSW010000022.1 GCA_021793335.1 Actinomycetes bacterium | reverse complement strand
GCGTGCTGGCCATGATGGATGGACGCGATTTCGCATTGCCCGACGACGTGCAGCAGCTGGCGGTGCCGGTGCTGGCCCACCGGCTCATCCCCACCACCGAGACCACGATGGGCGGCGGCGACACCGCCTCGGTCGTGACCGAGATCCTGCGGCACGTCCCGGTGGTGTCACAGCCGGGAAGGTTCTAGCCGTGGAGCTCACCGGACGCGGCAAGACGCTGCTGGCGGTGAGCGCCGCGGTCGGGCTCACCGCGCTGCTGGTGGGCGAGGGCGATCTGCTGCGGGCGGCGGTGCTCGCGGCGGTCGCGCCGATCGGCGGCCTCGTGCTGCTGGCGTGGACGCGCCCGGCACTGGAGTCGAACCGGGTGCTCGATCCGGCGCAGGTCGAGGCGGGACGGCCGGCGCAGGTGCGGCTCGGCATCCGCAACACCGGCCGGAGGCGCCCGCCGGCGCTGATGCTGGAGGACCGGATCCCCTACCGGCTCGGCAACCGGCCGCGGCTGGTCCTGGAACGGTTGGAGCCGGGAGCGCGCAGCGTCGTGAACTATACGATCGTGCCCGGGGCTCGGGGGTCGTACGAGTTGGGACCGCTGCGGATGCGCTGCTCGGACCCGTTCGGACTGGCGGTGTCCAAGCAGGAGTTCCCGATGACGACGCCGCTGATCGTCACCCCACCGGCGGAGCCGCTGCCGACACTGCGCCTGCCGGGCGGGGCGGGCCTGTCCTCGGGCGAGTCCCAAGCGCAGGCCGTGTCGATCACCGGCAACGACGACATCGCGGTGCGCGAGTACCGGCACGGCGACGATCTGCGCCGCGTCCACTGGAAGGCCAGCGCGCATCGCGGGGAGCTGATGGTTCGGCGCGAAGAGCAGCCGTGGGAGAACTCGGCGGCGGTCCTGCTCGATCTGCGCCGTGGCGCGCACCGGGGCGAGGGCGAACTGTCGAGCTTCGAGTGGATGGTGAACGCCGCGGCATCGGCCACGGTGCGGCTGGCTCGCGACGGCATGGCCCCGCGCCTGGTGACCGCACAGGCCGAGTTCGAGTGCCGCCGCGGCGACTACAGCGAGACGATGCGGTACCTGGCGACGGTCTCGCTCACTTCTGGGGCCTCGCTGTCGCAGGTGGTCGACAGGACACAGCGGGCCCGCTCGGTCTCGGCGGTCGTGGCGCTGCTGGGGCACTTGACGCCGGAGGAGGCCGGGGCGCTCAGTCGGCTGGCGCGGCGCGGCGGCCATTGCACGGCACTGCTGCTGGACCCGACGCGGTGGGCGCACCGCCACGGCGCCGCCCCCCACGATCCCCGCGAACTGGCCTTCGCCCAGCAGCACCGGGCGGCCACGGCGGCGCTGATCGGCGCCGGATGGCAGGTCGTGCCGGTGGTCTCGGGCGCCGAGCTGCGGCGGATGTGGACGAGTCTGGGCATGTGGAAGGCGGCGGCATGAGCGGTCAGCGGCACGCGACGCTGGTCGCGGCGTCCACCATGTGCCTGGCACTGATACCGATGGTCGGGATCTTCGAAGGCCTGGCGTGGGCGATCCCGCTGATGCTGACGGTCGCGATCGTGGCCGCCACGGGGACGCTGATGCGCTCGGCGGGCCGCGGGCAGGGTCTCCAGACGCTCACGATGATCGCCGCGCTGATCATGCTCATGACCGCGGTGTTCAACGACGGCACCGCGATCGCACTCCTCATTCCCACGCCGGATACGTTCGCGCACTGGTCGCACCTCGTGACGCAGGGCGTGGGCGACATCATCATGACGGCCCCGCCGGCCGAGGCGAGCGGCGGCATCCTGTTCCTGACGATGACGGGCGTGGGCATCGTCGCGATCCTGCACGACATGTTCATCGTGGGGCTGCGCACCCCCGCACTGGCCGGCCTGACGTTGCTGACGCTGTACCTGGTGCCGGTCTCGGTCGCGCCCGATGCGACGGCCTGGTTCTGGTTCATCCTCCCGGCCACGGCCTATCTGTGGATACTCGCCGACGATAACCTGCGGCGCATCTCGCGTTTCGGACACCGCTTCACCGGTTCGGGGCGACTGGTCGGGGCCCGCTTCCCCTCACCGCTGGCGGCCACCGCCCACGCGGCTGGAGCGGTGTTCATAACGCTGACGCTGCTCTTGCTCGCGGTGATCCCCGCCGATACCTCCGGCCTGGTCGACCAGGTCGCGGGAGGCTACGGAGACGGCTCGGACACAGGCGATTTCGGCAGTCTCGACCCGTGGGCGCAGCTGGCGGGGTCGCTCAACCGGCCCGAGCCCATCGACGTCCTGCGCGTGACCACCGACGATCCCGCGCCCCGCTACCTGCGGATGCACATCGCCGAATCGCTCACCGGCGACGGGTTCCGCGCCGGCGACTACGGCGAGCTGGATTCCCTGGACTCGCTGGAGGGCGGCGGCGAGGTCTTCACCGCCGAGGTGGAGAACCTCGAACTGGTCGACGAGGTGCTGCCGGTCTACGGCCGGCCCGTCGGCATCGACGTCGGCGGCGATTGGGGCGTCGACCCCGAGACCGAGGTCATCGCAGGCGACGGCTCCAGCCTCGACGACATCGACGCCTATACCGTCCGGTACACCGACCGCGAGTGGGACGCGGGCGAACTGGCCGCGGCCGGAACGGTCGGCCCCGACGACCCGCTGTACGAACGCAACACCGATCACCCCGCCGTCCCGGAGCTGACCGCGCAGGTCGAGCAGATCATGGCCGAGAGCGGTGCTGCGACCGTCCACGAGAAGACCCTCGCGGTCCTCGACTTCCTCTCCCCGGCGAACGGATTCTCCTACAGCCTGGAGACCGGTGACGCCGGCAACGAAGAGGCCGTTCTCGACTTCCTGGAGACCCGGGCGGGCTACTGCCAGCAGTACGCCGCGACCATGGCCTGGATGCTGCGTGAGGCCGACGTGCCCGCCCGTGTCGCCCTCGGCCTGACCAAGGGCACCTACGCCGACGGCGTCTGGACGATCTCCAGCGACAACTTCCACGCCTGGGTCGAGGTGCACTACGAGGGGCTCGGCTGGGTCTCCTTCGACCCGACCCCGTCCAGTGGCGTGGCCAACTCGGCGAGCTTCCCGTGGGCGGCCGAGCCCTCCGAGGAGCCCGACTCGACCGACCGGCAGACCGCGGCCCCGGAGGAGGATCCCGAGTCGGCGGCGCCGAGCGAGGAGACGGCCCTTCCCGAGGAGCTCGACCCGGACGAGCGAGCACCGGCCGGGGGCCAGGACCGGGCGAGCGGCGCCGGGGACTTCGCCCCGGCGTGGCTGGCGCTTCTGCCGCTGCTCGCGGTGCCGTTCCTCCCTGCGCTGTGGCGCGCCGGAGGGCGCCGATCCCGGTTGGGGCCGAAGCGTTTGAGCGCCCAGAGCGCCTGGGACGAGACGCGCGACCTCGCCGTCGACTACGGCGTCGAACTGCACGAGTCGCTCACACCGAGGCAGGCGGCGTCCGCTCTCGCGCGGACCGTGCCCGAGGCGCACCCGGCGGTCGCGGCGCTGGCGTCCGCGATGGAGCACCACCGCTACTCCCCCAGGGGTGCCGTCACCACCGCGCTGCCCGGGGCGGTGCGGGACCTGCGCCTCCTGTTGCACCGGCGGGCCCGCCCCGGGCAGCGGTTGCGAGCGGTCCTCTGGCCCGCGTCGCTGTCCGTCCACCTCACGGAGCGGCGCGGCCGCACGGCGACGCGCCTGAGCCGCTGGCGGGCCAAGGCCCCTTGGCGGCGACGTTCGAACGACGGCGGCGGCGACGCTGTCGCAAGACGCCCGTAGTGTGTTCGCCGTGTACGAGAGCGGAGCGAGCACCGGATATTCGCAGCCCACGCTGGAGAGTCTGGGCACCCCGCTGTCCGAGGTGACGTTCTGCGTGGTGGACCTGGAGACCACCGGTCTGGCGGCCGACGCGTGCGGGATCACCGAGATCGGCGCTGTGAAGGTCAGAGGCGGGAAGGTCATCGGCGAGTTCTCCACGCTGGTCGACCCGGGCGAACCGATCGATCCACGGGTGACACGGCTGACCGGCATCACCGATGCGATGGTCGCCGACGCGCCCGAGATCCAGGCCGTGCTGCCCTCGTTCCTGGAGTTCGCCTCGGGTGCGACGCTCGTGGCCCACAATGCCGGATTCGACATCGGCTTCCTGCGCCACGCGTGCGAATTGTGCGGCACGCGCTGGCCGCGCCCGCCCGTGGTCGACACGGTGGTCCTGGCCCGCAGGCTCACCGAGAAGAGCGAGGTCCCCAATCGGCGGCTGGGCACCTTGGCACGGTTCTTCGGTTCGCCGGTGACCCCCAACCACCGGGCCCTGGACGACGCCCGCGCCACCGTCGCGGTCCTGCACGGGCTCATCGAGCGGGCCACCGGCCACGGCGTCACCACCGACGCGGACCTGGCCGAATTCTGCCGTGCGATCCCCTCCGAGCTCCAGCGCCGCAAGCGCCACCTCGCCGAGGGACTTCCGCACGTGCCGGGGGTCTACATCTTCCGCGACACCGACGACCGGGCGCTGTACATCGGCGTCTCGGTCGACGTCGCCGCTCGGGTGCGCAGCTATTTCTCGGCGGCCGAACAGCGGCGTCGGCTGCGGGACATGATCGCCTCCGCCGAGCGCGTCGAGGTCATCGAATGCGCCCACCGCCTGGAGGCGGGCGTGGCCGAACTGCGGCTCATCGGCGGCGGCAAACCACCCTATAACCGGGCCGCGAAGTTCCCCGAGCACCGCAGCTGGGTGCGCTTGACCGAGGAGCCGTACCCGCGACTGTCGGTCTCCCGCGAACCGCCCGCGCCGGGCGAGCCGAGGCTCGGTCCGGCCTCGGGTACGCAAGCGCGGGCCGCGATCGCCGCGATCGAGGAGGCCCTGCCGATCCGGCGGTGCCGCACCGGACTCTCGCCGAAGCGGCGCTCCCCCTCGTGCATCCTCGGCGAGATCGGCCGCTGCCCCGAACCGTGCCGCCACGAGATCGGGGTCGCAGCGTACGCCCGGATCGCAGGCGGGGCCGCGGCGGCCATGGACGGCGATCCGAGACCGGTGGTCGAGGCCGTCACCGGGCGGCTCGCGGAGCTGTCCGAGGGCGAACGGTTCGAGGCCGCCGCTTCCAAGCGCGACGAGCTCGGGGCCTTCCTGGCTCTGGCGGCCGCGACGCAGCGGATCAGGGGGCTGGTGCGCGCCGGCGAGGTCATCGCCGCGGGCCGGGCCCGGGGCGGCGGCTGGGAGGTCACGGTGATCCGTTACGGGCTGATGGCGGGGGCCGTCCGCACGCCGCCACGCGCCGATCCCATGCCGTACATCGAACGGCTCAGGGCGGCCGCCAGAACAGTCGATCCGGCTTCGGACGTCCTCGACGCCGCTCACGCCGCCGAGGCCCGGCTGCTGCTCGAATGGCTCGCTCGCCCGGAGGTGCGGCTCGTGTCCGTCGAGTCCGAGTGGTCGTGCCCGGTCGAGGGGGCCGAGCGGTGGTCCGGCGCCGTGCCTTCAGGCGGGCCGCGGCGTCACGGCGGCCGGTAGCCGTCCGTACGCCGGGACGGTGCCCGGACGCCCCGTGGCCTGAGGATCACCGTGCGCGTCGGTCACCGCGGACACCGAAGGGGGCATTCCGGTCGGTGCCCCCTTGAGGCACTGTAGGCTCTTCGGCATCCGCCCGGCGATCAATGCCGCTCCCGTGCGTCACATGCCGGTGGCTGCGGCCCTGCTGAAACCCGACAGTCGTCAGTGTCGATTCTCACGGCCGTTCGCTGTACATCTAGAATACGGTCAACCTCGGCCGTGACGGAAAATCTCGCTCTCGTGTACGCCTTACGAAACCGTATCCCCGGCCCTCCCGACATCGTTATAACCGTGCAACCTCGTTCCAAGCGACAACGAACATCCGCCGTTAGGAGTATCGAGTGAAGGTCCCGCGCACCGCTCATGCCGACGCGCTGCATCCGGGCGAGCACGATCGGCTCGCCGCGCGGGCGCGGGTGCCCGGAACCGTTCACCGGCGGGCGCGGTGCGAACGAGGATCGATCCGCGGTCTCAGCTTCCGTATCCGGCCGGTCCGCGACCGGCGGACGACCGGCGGGCACCGCCGCGGGGCGCGGCTCGGCGGCCCCGCGTCCGCCGGATCGGGCCGCCGCTTCACCCCGCGCGCACGGATCGGGCGCCGCTTCTGCGAGCGCGATCGCCACCGGACCGGGCTGCCGGTCCGAGCCCCGGCGCCCAGGTGCGGAGAACGGAACATCCCAACCGGGCGAGCTCGCCCGAGAAATTAGGAAGCAGGCTTTCATGTTGCGCGCATTGCTTTCGGCTACTCGGTCGGCGAAGCAGGACGACCCGTGGGATCTCGCGGGGCGCGTCGCGCAGCTCGAGGCGGCGCACCGCTCGCACTATCAGCAGCCCGACCTGCTCCTGGTCAGGCGCGCCTACCGCATCGCCGAACAGATGCACCGCGGCCAGGCCCGAAAATCCGGCGAGCCCTACATCACTCATCCGATCGAGGTGTCCACGATCCTCGCCGAGCTGGGCGTCGACACGGCCACCATCGCCGCCGGGCTCCTCCACGACACCGTCGAGGACACCAGTTATTCGCTGGAGGCACTGCGTTCGGACTTCGGCTCCGAGATCGCGGTCATGGTCGACGGCGTCACCAAGCTCGACAAGATCCATCTCGGTTCGGCCGCCGAGGCCGAGACGTTCCGCAAGCTCGTGCTCACCGCCGGACGCGACATCCGTGTCATGGTCATCAAGCTGGCCGACCGGCTGCACAACATGCGGACCATCAAGTTCAAGAAGCGGCCCTCGCAGATCCGCATCGCCGAGGCGACCAAAGACGTCCTCATCCCCCTGGCCGACCGGCTCGGCCTCTACGTCATCAAACGCGAGCTCGAAGACATCGTCCTGGAGACGCTCGAACCCGAGATCTTCCAGAAGATCCAAGAGCACCTCGGTTCGGACACCGACCGCAGCCGGCAGATCGCCGAGATCGTCCCGCAGGTGCGGCGGGCGCTGCGCGGCTATAAGGTCGCCGCCAAGCTCCTCGACCGGCCCCGCCACCCGTATTCGGTCTACCGGGAGATGCAGAAGCACCCTGGGACCGGCCCGATGGACCCTCCGCGCCTGGTCATCGTCGTCGACGGCCCGCCCACCGATTGCTACGCGGCTCTGGGCGCGGTCCACCAGCTGTGGAAACCGATCGGCGGCAAGTTCCGCGACCTCATCGCCGCCAAGAAGTTCAACCTGTACCAGTCGCTGCACACCGCGGTGAACGGGCCGGGCGGCGTCCCGGTCGAATTCCTCATCCGCACCCGGGAGATGCACCAGACCGCCGAGATCGGCATCGTCGCCGGGCTCGGCGAGACCGGCTCGGATCCCGCGCAGGTGCAGCTGCCGTGGCTGCAACGCCTGCTCGAATGGCAGAACGAGATCGCCGACTCCGGGCAGTTCCTCGATTCGCTGCGCTGCGACCTGGCCGACCAGGACATCCTGGTGTTCACCGGTGCAGGCCGGCAGGTCATGGTGCCGCGGGCCTCGACGCCGGTCGACGTCGCCTATTGTGAGGGGCCGTCCACGGGCCACCGGCTCATCGCCGCCTACGTCAACGGCGAGATCGCGCCGTTGTCGCAGCCGCTGCGAGACGGCGACTCGGTGGAGCTGGTCCTGACCAACGAGCAGCCGTACGGGCCTTCGAAACAGTGGCTGGATCACGCCAAGACCCCCGAGGCGCAACTGCACATCAACGACTGGTTCGATTCGCGCGGCTCCGAGGACCTCGACGGCACCGGCGAGCTCCCGGTCGTTCCGATGCAGCGCTTCGAGGACGAGCTGAAGGCCGGGAAGAACCGGTTGTGGCGCTCGCTGATCGCTCGCGGCCGGGGCCTGGCCGGCGACCGGCCGCTGCGCGGCGTGGCGTCCTCGCTGGGTTTCCCGGATCTCGACTCGCTGTACCTGGCGCTGGCCCGCGAGAAGCTCGACCCCGACGAGCTGGCCGATAAGCTCATCACCACCGTCGACCGCTTCTGAGGGCCGATATCGCTCCGGACACGCCGACGGCGGGGCCACGCACTCGGTGGTGCGGCCCCGCCGTCGGCGTCGGCTATCGCTTGTTGCCGGTCTCGATCTGGTCGCGGCGCCCGTCCTCGTCGGAGGGCTCCTCGATGGACTTGAAGAAGCCCCGCTGGGCCGGTTCCAGGACCCCGATGCGGTTCATCTTCTTCGGCACCGTCGCACCGCTGTACTCCAGCTCGGTGTGGCCGCGCTCATCGGGCTCGACCAAGGGCTGGTGCACCTCGTAGAAGCGGCCCTCGGGGTCGCGCATGAGGATACCGGTCTCCAGGCCGTGCGCCAGGACCTCACGGTCGTGCTGCTGGAGTCCCAGACAGAACCGGTAGGTCAGGTAGTACGCGACGATCGGCAGGACGACGATCCCGATACGCCCACCCCACGTCATCGCGTTCAGGCTGATGTGGAACGCCTGGGCGAACACGTCGTTGCCGCCCGAGACCACGCCGATGACCCAGAAGACGATGACCATGACGCCCAGGCCCGTGCGGGCCGGCGTGTCACGCGGACGCTGCAGCAGGTTGTGGTGCCCGCGGTCCTTGGTGAATCGGCGTTCCAGCAGCGGATAGAGCAGCGGCAGCAGTACCGACAGGCCCATGCCCACGATGCCCGGCCAGAACACCGCCGGCAGCGTGAAGTACGGCGGCACACGGAACTCCCAAGCCGGGAAGAGCCGGATGAGACCGTCCATGAACATGACGTAGAAGTCCGGCTGCGAACCCGAGGAGACCACCGAGGCCTCATAGGGGCCGAACATCCAGAGCGGGTTGATCTGGAACAGTCCCGACATCGCCGTCACCACGCCGAACACGAGCAGCATGAAGCCGACTTGCTTCATGACGTAGTTCGGGAACATGCGGTAGCCGACCACGTTGTGCTCAGTGCGTCCCGGTCCGGGCCACTGCGTGTGCTTCTGGGCGAACACCAGGCCGACATGGACGGTGATGAGCGCCAGCAGCGCGAGCGGCAGCACGAAGACGTGGAGGATGTAGAACCTGGCGATGACCTCATCGCCGGGGAAGGCCCCACCGAACAGCGCCGCCGAGACCCACGGGCCGAGGAAGGGGACCGATTCGGTCATGCCCTCGGCGATCCGCAGGCCCGTGCCGGACAGGCCGTCGTCAGGCAGCGAGTAGCCGGTGAAGCCGTTGAAGAACCCCAGCCAGAACAGCAGGATGCCGATCATCCAGTTGGTCTCGCGCGGCGCGCGGAACGCGCCGGTGAAGAAGACCCGCATCATGTGGACCAGGATCGCCGCCATGAACAGCAGCGAGGCCCAGTGGTGCATCTGGCGCATGATGAGCCCGCCGCGCACCTCGAATGAGATGTTCAAGGTGGACTCGTATGCCTTCGACATCCCCACGCCCTGGAGCGGCACGTACGAACCCTCGTAGGTCACGTGGGTCATGGACGGCTCGAAGAACAGCGCCAGGAAGGTTCCGGTCAGCAAGAGCAGGATGAACGAGAACAGCGCGATCTCGCCCAGCAGGAACGACCAGTGGTCCGGGAAGACCTTGTTCATGAGGACCCGGGCCGGTCCCGCGAGCTTGAAGCGGTCGTCGAGCTCCCCGCCCGCCTTGGTCATCAGGTTCTCATTGGTGCCTTTACGGCGCTTCACTGTTCATCCTCCTCAGGGAGGGACGGGCGGTTCCAGAACGCCGGTCCGGGGGGCACCAGGAAGTCGGACTTGGCGAAGAAGTGGCCCTCGTCGTCGACGTCGAGCGGCAGCATCGGCAGGTGCCGGGTCGCCGGGCCGAAGATGGGGGCGCCGTTGTCGATCGCGTTGAACTGCGACTGGTGGCACGGGCACAGCAGACGCTGGGACTGCTGCTCGTAGAGGCTGGTCGGGCAGCCGACGTGCGTGCAGATCTTCGAGTAGGCCACGAAGTCGCCCCACATGGCGTCGACGTCCTGGTACATCGGGTACAGGTTCTCGCGGAGCTGCTCGGCGTCCTGCGCGCGCAGGCGGATGAGCAGCGTCGGCGCGGAGGCGAACTCGTTGGTGGCGCCGCCCTCGATGGCCGGGTAGACCGTGATCTGTCCGCCGGTGGAGACCATGTCGGGGCGCACGAGCGCGCCGTCCTTCATCATCAGGCGGACGGGGTTGCCGCCGTTGTGCTTATCGCCGTTCCAGCCGGTGACGGTGAGCATGTCGCCGGGGTCCTTGATGAGGCCGCCGAGGGGCGCGACCGCGGCCAGGCCGAGCGGGGCGGCGCCCAGGAGCGCGGCTTTGACGAGGAAGGGACGGCGCTTGAGGCCCATGTCGTCGACCACCGTGTCGACGGTGGATTCGGCGAGGCGGCGGTCCTCGGAGCTGGAGCCGCCGTCGTGGCGTTCCTGGACGAGCTCTTCGACCGGGAGCAGTTTCTTCGCCCACGTCAGGACCGCGAAGGCGATCAGGAGCAGCGACAGGCCGAGCGTGATGCCGAGGATCGGGGTGTACCAGGTCCGCGGGTCGCGCCAAGTGGCCGCGCCGTCGTACTCCCAGGGCCAGAAGATGTAGGCGGCCACGAACAGCGTCGCGAACAGGCCGGAGCCGAAGAACAGCGAGGCGACGATGCGCTCCATGCGCTTCTCGAGCTTCGTCCCCGGTTTGGGGTAGCGCGGTTCGTAGTGGAGGATCTCGATGCCGTCGCGACGCAGTCCCTCGCGGTAGACCTCGAAGCGCGAGAGCTTCGGGTCGCTCAGGTCGACCTCGTCGGGCCGGTTGTCGTCGTTGTCAGCACTCACGATTTACCTGCAATCCAGAGCGTGGCCAGCAGCAGCGAGGTGATGCCGACCAGGAAGATGGCGACTCCCTCGGTGGACGGGCCGAAGCGTCCGAGAGAGAACACGCCGCCGGGGTCCGCATCGTCGTTGACGATGTACTGGACGTAGGCGATGATGTCGGCCTTCTGCTCGGGGGTGAGCTCGTTGTCGGCGAAGACCGGCATGTTCTGTGGGCCGGTGAGCATCGCCTGGTAGAGCTCCTCGTCGGTGGTCCCGCTCAGCGAGGGGGCGTGCGCACCGGAGGAGAGCGCCCCGCCGCCGCCGGCGTAGCCGTGGCACGAAGAGCAGTTGACGCGGTACAGGTCGCCGCCGGCGGCCTCTTCGGCGTTCTCGACGAGCGCCGCCAGGTCGTCGGGGACGGTGCCGCCGCCGCCGAGGTACTCGATGTAGGCGCCGATCCACTCGGCCTCCTCCTCGGTGAAGGAGGGGTCGCCGGCGGGGGCCTGGGCGCCCTGAGCTGCCATCGGCATGCGGCCGGTGTTCACCTGGAACTCGACGCTCGCCGTGCCGACGCCGATGAGGCTCGGTCCGCGGCCGTCGACGCCTTCGCCGTTGTCGCCGTGGCAGCTGATGCAGCTCGTGTCGTAGAGCTCCTGGCCTTTGACGACGTCCGAATCGACGGCGTTGTCCTCGGCTTCCTGGGCGTACAGACTCGGCGAGAACACCGAGTAGAGCCCGCCGACTATGACCAACGCGCCGGTGAACCTGGCCAGCGCGCCGAGGCGCTTGCGCCAGCCTCGCCGGCGTTTCGCTGATTCAGCCACGGTTGTTGCCTCACCTTTATCTAGCTCTCGGACCGGTGGAGGCTGTGCGTCTCCGCCCGGTCGGGCGGCCGCCTCCGGGGGACGGCCGTCGCCTTCTCGGATATGTGCCGCGGCGCGGGGCCGGGGCTTTGACTGTATTGCGGCCGGATGCGGCGGGGGCCGCTTTCGACCCGTCTCGCTAGTGGAGGAAGTAGATCATCGCGAACAGCGCGACCCACACCACGTCGACGAAGTGCCAGTAGTAGGACACCACGATGGAGGTAGTGGCCTGCGCCGGGTTGAACTTCCCCATCGTCGTGCGAGCGAGGACGACGAGGAACGCGATGAGGCCTCCGGTCACGTGGAGTCCGTGGAACCCGGTGGTCATGTAGAACACCGACCAGTAGCCGTTGCTGGCGATGGTGTGCCCGTCCAAGACCAGCAAGCGGTACTCGTTGATCTGGCCGAGCATGAAGACGAGCCCCATGATGAAGGTGATCGTGAACCATATGCGCAGCTTGTAGACGTCACCCCTCTCGGCGGCGAACACGCCCAACTGGCAGGCGACCGAGGACAGCACCAGGATCGTGGTGAACGTCAGCGCGTACGGGAGGGTGAGGTTCTTCGTCTCAACCGCCCACAGGTCCGGCGCCGCGGCGCGGATGGAGAAGTACATCGCGAACAGGCCGGCAAAGAACATGAGTTCGCTGCTCAACCACACGATGGTGCCGACACTGACGATGTTGGGCCGTGTCAGTGAGTGGATTCGGCTGGGATCGATAGTTGCTTCGGCGGCAGTCACGCGCACATTATTACGGCTTCCCACTCACGACCTGTGCATGGGGTGTGTTTTTCCCGCGTGTCGCCTGACGGTAGGCTCGGAGCCCTTCCCACCGAGTCCGCAGGTCAACGAAGGTTCGGCCACTGTGTCCGGTTCACCGCGGGAAAGTGGCGACGGCGGCCTTTCCATTTCAGTGTGGCCGGTTTAATATGCGAGGCGTGACTACCTCAACGACCGAGCACGCAGTGCTGCTCTACAGCCACCGACCCTCCGTGATCGAACAGATGCGGTCCGCGATCGGTGATGAGCCCGCCGAGGGCGTCAGGATCGAGTACGCCGTCGCCGACGACTACGACGAGGCGGTGGCCCTGATCGACCGCTACGAGATCGATCTGGTGCTGCTCGACGGCGAGGCCCAGCCGGCCGGCGGACTCGGCATCGCCCGCCAGATCCGCGACGAGATCGACGACCCGCCGACGCTGGCGGTGGTCGTGGCCCGGGCCGCCGACCGCTGGCTCGCAGCCTGGTCGCGCGCCGATGCCGTCCTGACCCACCCGCTGAACCCCGTGACGACCGCGAAGACGGTTGTAGACTTGCTGGCGCACCGCCGCTCGGCGGCGCTGCCCGCACAGCGCGCCGCCTGAGTTCCGCCTCCTACTCCTCGGTGAGGCTCTAGTACGGCTCGCACGTTTCACCGAGGGTGCCCGCGAGCCGTCCACGCCACCTGGAGTCTCCATGACCGACGCGGCAGACCCGTCGCCCACCATCCTCCGAGCCGGGACGGACACCGCTCCGAGCTGGCCCGACGTCCTGACCCGCCTCTCCGGCGGCGATCATCTCGACGAGGCCAGCGCCGACTGGGCGATGGCGCAGATCATGTCCGGCAACGCCGACCCGGCGCAGCTGGCGGCGTTCGCGGTCCTGCTGCGCTCGAAGGGCGAGACCGCCGCCGAGATCGGGGCGATCGCCAAAAGGATGCTCGCCGAGACCACGCGGATCGATCTGACCGACCTGGGGGTCGCGGTCGACATCGTCGGTACCGGCGGTGACGGCTCCAACAGCGTCAACATCTCGACCATGGCGGCGATCACCGTGGCCGCGACCGGCGTGCCGGTGATCAAGCACGGCGGCCGGTCGGCGTCGTCGAACGTCGGGTCGGCCGATCTGCTCGAAGCGCTCGGCGTCGATCTGGAAGCGTCGGCCGACCGGGTCGAGGCGTCGGTCCGCGAGGTGGGCATCGGCTTCTGCTTCGCCAAGACGTTCCATCCGGGGATGCGCCACGCGGGCCCGGTGCGGAGCGCGCTGGGCATCCCGACCGTGTTCAACGTGCTGGGGCCGCTGACCAACCCGGGGCAGCCGAAGGCCGGGCTCATCGGTTGCGCCGATCCGAGGATGGCGCCGCTGATGGCGCAGGTCTTCGCCGAGCGGGGCGCCTCGGTGTTCGTCGTCCGCGGCGATGACGGCATGGACGAGATCTCGACCTCCTCGACGACCACCGAATGGGTGGTCTCCGAGGGCAAGGTCTCCGAGGGCAGCATCGACATCGAGGAGTTCGGCCTGGTCAAGGCCGGTCCAGAGGCGCTGCGCGGCGGGGACATCGAATTCAACACGAACGTGGCCAGGGACGTGTTCGCCGGGAAGGCGGGGCCGGTCCGGGACGCGGTGCTCATCAACGCGGCCGCGGCGCTGGCCTCGCGCGACGGTCTGGCCGACGGCGTGGACCTGCACGATGTGTCCCGCAGGCGGGCGATGCTCGAAGCGGGTCTGATGAAGGCCGCGAAGGCGCTCGACGACGGCTCGGCTACGGCGCTGGTCGATCGCTGGGCTCGTTTCGGCGAGCGGGTCGCCGGGGCCTAGGGCCGGTGCGAAGACTCGAGGCGAGGGGCGGACCGAACGGGTCCGCCCCTCGCCTCGTCTCTAGGTGTATTTCTTCAGCTCGTCTTCGGAGGTGTCGCGCCTTGGGCCGTGCGAGGGCAGCTCGGTGCGGATGAGGACGCAGCCGCATTCCTCGCACCGCAGGACCTCGTCGATGGCGGCGGCGCGGAGGGGGGCCATGTCGGCCGGGGACTTCTCGATGCGGCACGACTCGCAGCGCCGTCCGACCAGTTCGGCGGCGGCTATCGGCTGGCGGGCGTGGATGCGCTCGTAGAGCTCGACGAGTCGGTCGGGTATCGAGATGGTCAGGGCGATGCGGTCGGATTCGGCGTCGGCGGTCTCCGCTTCGATCGCGGCGAGCGCCCGGTTCCGCGCGGCCTCGGCTTCATCGAGAGCGTGCTGTGCCTCGATGGTCTGGGCACGGGCGGCTTCGAGCTCGGCTTCGAGGGCTTCGCGGCGCTCCATGAGTTCGAGCTCGTCGTCTTCGAGACTGCGTTGGCGGCGCGCGAGCGATTCGAGTTCGCTCTGGAGGCCTTCGAGTTCTTTGGCTCCGGCGGTGCCGGAGGCCATGCGGTCGCGGTCGGCGTCGGCGCGTTTGGTCACCAGTTCGACTTCTCGCTCGATTCGACCGATGTCACGGTCGAGGTCGGCGATGTCGGCGGTGAGGGACGCGGCCCGGTCGTTCAGGGCCTGGACTCGTCGGCGGGCGTCGGCGGGCGTCGTGTCCTCGTCGAGTCTGCGGCGTCGCTGCTTCAGTTGGGTGAGCAGGGTGTCGACGGCCTGCAGGTCGAGCAGTCGGCGCTGATCGAACAGGTCAGCTTTCAACTCGGTTCACCCCGGCGTTCTGATGGATCGTCCATGGATCGGTATCGATGTCGGAGACGATGACGTCGTCTACGAGCTCCGACAGTTGTCTTGCAACAGTATCGAGCCAGGGTCGCTCGGTGGCCCAGTGGGCGGCGTCGATGAGGGCGGGGCCGCCGCGAGCGAGGTGCTCGCCGGCCGGGTGGTGCCGGAGATCGGCGGTGAGGAAGACGTCGGCTCCGGCGTCCGCCGCGTCCGCGAGGTAGGTGTCGCCGGCGCCGCCGCACACGGCGACGGAGCGCACGGTCCGGTCGGGGTCGCCGGCGCCGCGCACCCCCCAGACGGTGGCGGGCAGGACTTCGGCGGCGTGTTCCACGAACGCGCCGAAGCCGGTGGGCCGGACGAGACCGATACGGCCGATGCCCCGGCCCGAGCCCTCGTGTTCGGGGCCGGTCCGAGGGCGCAGCGGGCGCACATCGGTCAGGCCGAGCCGGTCGGCCAGCGCGTCGGAGACCCCGGGGGCGGCGATGTCGGCGTTGGTGTGCGCCGTGTAGAGGCCGATGCCCCGTTCGATGAGGGTGTGGACCAGGTCGCCCTTGTATTCGGCGGCGGGGTCGAGGCCGGAGACGCCGCGCAGTAGGAGGGGGTGGTGCGCGACGATGAGGTCGCAGTCGCGCTCGATGGCTTCGGCGACGGTCTCGGGGACGACGTCGACGACGCACAGGATGCGACGCACCTCGGTGGCGGGCCGGCCGCAGACCACCCCGACACGGTCCCAGTCTTCGGCCCAGTGGCGCGGATAGATGCGGTCGAGCTCGGCGGTCACTTCACTCAGCGTCGGCATGGCCTTGAGTCTATTGACCGTCGCGGAGCGGCGGGAGGGGTGTGCCCCGGGCCCGAGTCGTCTCGGGCCCGGGGCGGGCGGTCCTGTCAGTCCAAAGCGCCCACCTGTGCCGCGAGTCGCCGCATCTCGGGTGCCGGCTCGCCTCTGGTGCGGTGGAGGATCTGGTCGATGAGCTCGGCGGCGATCGGGCGGCAGCGGACCTCGGCCGGAGCGGTGCGCTCGGCGGTGGTCAGGGCCTTGCCGGCCCGCTCGATATCGCCGATCTGCACGCAGGCTCGCGCCATGTCGAGGTAGTGGTGTGCGCGCCGCTCGGCGACGAGGTCGCCGAGGGCGGCCCGGTCGATGCCGTCGTGGACGGCGAGGGCGTGGGCGCCCTCGCCGAGTTCGACGAGCACGGCGGCGCGGTGCAGCAAGACGTTCGTCGGCCCGAACGAGGTGTAGTAGTGGTTGGCGTCGCGGCCGAGGATGGCGGCGGCGCGGTCGGCGCTGTCGAGCAGGTCCGAGCTGGTCGCACTCTCGCCGGCGAGGGCGGCGGCCATGGCGCCTTGGAGCAGGAGCGCCCCGTAGACGCTGATGGCCTCGGGGCCGGCCGATTCGCCGCCGGTGTCGCTGATGAGTCCGTGGGCCACCTGCACGTTGAGGTCGAGTGCGGCCTGGTACCGGCCGAGCGCCCGGAGCGCATTGGCCACGCGGGCGGTGGCGATGCCCGCCAAGAGCGGGTCGTTACCGCGTTGAGCGGCGCTTATGGCACGGTCGGCGGCGAGCCAGGCGAGTTGGGCCTCGCCGAGTTTTCGCAGCACCGTCGAGGCGATCTGGTAGACCTGGGTCAGCAATTCGGCCGCGTCGGCGCTGGTGCCGCCGATCGGATGTTCCTCGGCGACGGGGGTGTCGCGCAGGAGCTGGATGAGCGAGCGGGCGACGACCGGGTAATGGCCCTTCTCGAAGGCGAGCCACGCGTAGGTGACGGCGCCGCGGAGTTCGGGTATGGGCGTCGGTTCGATCGGGGCGGCTTCGAGGAATCGTCCGAGCCGTTCGTATCGTTCGAGGGACTGGCGGATGGACTCGACCTCGACCTGATCGAGGCATCCGCCCATGCCCGGTCGGCGTCTGGGTTCGCGGCCGAGCAGTTGGCCGGCGTCGATGCTGAGGGCTTCGGCGAGCTCGGTGATGACCGAGTACTTGTCGAGGCGTCGGACACCTCGCTCGATCTTGTCGACCCAGCTCTTGGACTTGCCGATGCGATCGGCGAATACTTGTTGCGACATGCCGCGGCGATGGCGCCAGTACGCCACTCGCCGCCCCATGGGCTGTGTTTCGGACTCCATCAGACCCCACCGTCCTCAGAGGAGTTAAACGCGATTCATCGAGTTACGTTGCTCATCGATATGTCTGCGACGGCGGTCGCCGCCGCGGCCAGTCGGCGGCGACCGTCACCCGGATCGGGGTGACTTCGCCGAAGCGGTCGGAAGCCTTGAGCGGTGCCACAAGTGGCGTTTCCGGCAGTTCCGACCAACTATGTGTCTACAGGCTTTTCGCCTCCGGCACAACGACCGTGAGCGGGACTGATGACACTCCGCTGGAGGTCCCTCACAATATCGCCCCGCAGCCACACCCATACGAGAGTTACGTACCGAAATGGCGCTTTTACGAGCTCCGGAGACAAGAAAATTGCACATGCAACATGCCAATTCACGTGGTCAGGAGACTGTGTCGGATTCCTGACACAACGGAGTCCCGTTGCGACGAGGGCCCGTCGCACGGCAGGACCGGCGTCGACCGATCAGCGCAGCGGGACCACCAGACAGCGCCCGCCCTGGTACACACCGCCGTCCACATTGAGGACCAATCCGTCGCAATAGCGCCGCGGCCCGCTCACCTCGGTCGGGTCCAGATCGGTGGTGTCCGGGATCGTGGAATGGCCGTGGACGAGCTCCTCGCCGCCGAACGAACGCAGCAGCGCACGCACGCGCGCCGGGCCCTCCTGCCCCAGGAACTCATGGCGGCGGGTCAACTCCCGGAACAACTGCCACCACTCCTCCGGGTCGTCCGAGGCCAGCACCTTGCGCGAGGCCTCGTTCACCGAGGCCGTGCTCCGCCCGTACCCGAGGTAGGCCTCGGTATCGGAGTGCACGAGCAGTGATCGGCCGTCCAGGTGCATCACCTGCCGGGTCCGCAGCCACGCGGCCTCATCGTCGGTCAGCTCGTCCAGGTCCTCCTCGAAACCGCCGTTGAGGACCCACCAATGCAGGAACTGCCGCTCCTGGCCATCGGCGTCGACGAAGCGCCGATCGCCGAACCGTCGGGAGCCCAGCACCAAGAGCTCGTGATTGCCGATGAGGGTGTCGACGAGGCCGCCGACGTCGGCGGCCTGTTCGGCGAGCCCCCGCAACAACCGCACCACCGCCACGCCGTCCGCGCCGCGGTCGAAGAGATCGCCGAGCATCCACAGCCGCGCCTCGCCCCCGGTCCACCCGGCGTCCCCGTCGACCAGTCCGCGTTCGCGCAGCGCCGCGAGGAGCGCATCGTAATGGCCATGGACGTCGCTGGCCACGAACAGCGGGCTCGAATCAGACATGGCCTCGATAGTAATGCCGCACGACCGCACCGGGCGGCGTTGCCGCCTCGGAGACGGGCGGGCCCCGGCGCGCCGGTGAACTTGCCGCACGGCGGAACACGGGAATAGGATTCGGCCACCGCCGGACGACACGCGTCCACGCCGCGAATCCGCCGACTGCGGGCACGCGCCCCGGCAAGCTTCGTCGAGAGGGAACCTCCGTGACCGAGAACCCGTTTCTGACCGTCTCCGACCTGCCCTACCGCCTCCCCCGGTTCGAGGACATCGCCGTCGAGCACTACCTGCCGGCCTTCGAGGCGGGCATGGCCGAAGAGCTCGACGCCGTCGCGGCCATCACCGCCCAGCGTGAGGAGCCGACGTTCGCGAACACCGTCGTGGCCCTGGAGCGGGCCGGCACCGGCGTCCTCGCCCGCGTCCACAGGACGTTCTACAACAAGAACACCTCCGACACCGACGCGGACCACCAGGCCGTCGAGAGCGAGATCGGCCCCAGGCTCGCCGAGCATCGCGACCGAATCCTCCTCGACCCCGCGCTGTTCGCGCGCCTCGACGCGCTGTGGCGGCGTCGCGGCGAACTCGGTCTCGACGAGCAGGACGAGCGGCTTCTTGAGCGGTACCACTCCGAGTTCGTCCGCGGCGGCGCCGCGCTCGACGAAACGGGCAAGGCCCGCCTCTCGCAGATCAACGCCGAGCTGGCCGAGCTGTCGACGAAATTCAACCAGCAGGTCCTGGCCGATATCAACGATGCGGCCGTCCACGTGACCGACGCCGCCGAACTCGACGGCCTGAGCGAGGCGGCCGTCAAGGCCGCCGCCGCGGCCGCCGCCGACCGCGGTCTCGACGGCCACCTGCTCACACAGCAGCTGTTCAGCGACCACCCGCAACTCGACCAGCTGCACGACCGCGCCGTGCGCGAACGCGTGTGGCGGGCTTCGACCTCCCGGGGCGCTCAGAACGCCGCCGTGTTGCTGGCGATGGCGCGCCTGCGCGCCGAGCGGGCGCGGCTGCTCGGTTTCGAGCACCACGCCGACTACATCGCCGCCGACCAGACCGCCGGCGATGCCGGGATCATCGCCGAGCGCCTCGCCGACCTCGCGGCGGCCTCGGTGCGCAACGCCCGTGCCGAGGCCGCCGAACTCCAAGCGGTCATCGACGCCGAAGGCGGCGGTTTCACCCTCGCGGCCTGGGACTGGTCCTACTACGCTGCGAAGGTCCGCCGGGCCAAATACGGCTTCGACACCGACGCGCTCCGGCCGTACCTCGAACTCGACCGGGTCCTGTTCGACGGGGTCTTTCGGGCCGCCGAACTGGAGTTCGGCCTGTCCTTCACCGAACGGAGAGACCTGGTCGGCTACCACCCCGAGGTGCGGGTCTTCGAGGTCTTCGACCACGACGGGACGCCGCTGGGCCTGTTCCTGGCCGACTTCTTCACACGCGAGTCCAAGAAGGGCGGCGCATGGATGAACGCCCTGGTGGTCCAATCCGAACTGACCGGTGAGCGGGCGGTGGTGGTGAACAACCTCAACATCGTGAAACCGCCCGAGGGCGAGCCCGCGCTGATCACCGTCGACAATGTCCGGACGATGTTCCACGAGTTCGGTCACGCCCTCCACGGGCTGCTGTCGGCGTGCCGCTACCCGAAGACGTCGATGACCTCGACGCCGCGCGACTTCGTCGAATACCCCTCGCAGGTCAATGAGATGTGGATCCTGTGGCCGGAGGTGGTGGCGGGCTACGCGCGCCACCACCGCACCGGCGAGGCCGCCCCGGCATCGCTGCTGGAGCAGTGGGAGCGGTCGGGCTCCTTCGGCGAGGGCTTCGCCTCGACCGAGTATCTGGCGGCGGCGATCCTCGACCAGGCGTGGCACCGGCTCGCGCCCGAGGACGTCCCCGAGGCCGACGGCGACGCGGCCGCGGCGGTCGAGGCCTTCGAGCGCCGGGCTCTCGAAGCCGCGGGGATCGCGATGGACCAGATCGCCCCGCGCTACCGCTCGGGCTATTTCGCGCACATCTTCGCGGGCGGTTACTCGGCCGGGTACTACTCGTACATCTGGTCGGAGATCCTCGATGCCGACACCGTGGAGTGGTTCGAGGAACACGGCGGCCTGACGCGCGAGAACGGCGATCGTTTCCGCAAGTTCCTCCTCAGCCGGGGCGGCTCGATCGACCCGATGGAGTCCTACCGGCGGTTCCGCGGGCGCGACGCTCGCATCGAGCCGCTGCTGGAGCGCCGCGGCCTGCAGTGAGGCGGCACCGGCGGCGCCGGGACCCGTCCCAGGGCTCGGGGCGAGGCGGTATCCGAGCCCGGTGGTTCCGCTCGCAAGGCGGAGGGCCTTCCAGATCACGGTGTCGGGGCTGGAAGGCCCGACAGCACGGCGAGCGGTTCGGGCGGCGGTGGGCGCCGGGAGGGCGGGCCGGGCAGCGCCCGTCCAGGGTGTACACCAGGGTCCTTGGACAGGCCCCGGGGCACCGGCCGGGCGCCGCGCGTTCAGATGGGGCGTCGTCCCGCTTGCACCGAGACCTCGCCGCCGGGCAGGCAGACGATCCGCTGCCCGTCGGGTCCGGTGAGCCGCCACGCCTCGAAGTCCGGTGCGGAGGGCGCGGTGAGCTGCACGCCGCCGGTGAAGTCGAGGCGCAGTCCGGTCGGTGCTCCGACCACCGCCTCCTCGATGATGCGGCCCGACAGCTCCGGTTTGAGCACACGCGGCGCGGCCCGGTCGTCGCCCGAGAACTCGAAGCGGTCGCCCTCGACGTCGGTCACCGCCACCTCCGATTCGATGTCGAGCGTCCACCCGCCGCCGGTGCGCAGTTCGAGCGGGACCTTCCAGGAGATCTCATTGATGACCTGGTCGTTCAATTCGACGATTCGCAGCACTGTTCCCCCTTGCCGTCACGGACGCCTGTCGGGCTTCTCGCCCCGGGGGATGCCCCGGGCTCCGCGCGGCCACACCTCGCAGGGCGGATTCGCGGCCTCCGGGCACGGCGCGCCCGTGCCGGTTCAGGCGCGGGGCCGCCGATCGGCGTGGCGGATCGCGGCGGCGATCTTGAGACCGGTGCCGATCATGCTCAGGCATAGGGCCGCCACGTACAGACTGAGCCAGGAGATGAAGAACGACACGATGAGGGCGACGACCGCCAGGAAGAGCACGGCGACGGCCACGCTGTCGTCCGGTCCCGCCTCGGATTCGGGAGGTCTGGTCACGCCCTGAGCGTAGCGAACGCACGCCGGCCGCGTGCCGTCTCGCCATGTAGTCACCGGGGACGGTTCCGCGTCCGCGGCGGGCACAATCGGTGGGGCGATCGACGTCGAAAGGAGCGGCCATGCGAACGGTGGCGGTGCTGGGAGCCGGGAAGATGGGGCAGGCGATCCTCTCGGGCCTGCTGCGCGCGGGATGGGAGACGGGCGCAGTGGTGGCCACGGCCCGCAGCGCCGAGCGCGCCGAGGAGCTGCGCGGTGCCCACGGCGTGGCCGTGGAGTCGAACGCCGCGGCGGCGCGCCGCGCCGACATGATCGTGGTGGCGGTCAAGCCGCAGGACGCCGCGGCGCTCCTGGAGGAGCTGCGCGGCTCCGTCCCCGCGGACGTGCCCGTGGTGAGCATCTGCGCCGGGCTCCCGATCGCGTTCTTCGAGAAGCGTCTGCCCGATGCGACGCCGGTGGTGCGGGCGATGCCGAACACCCCGGCGCTGGTCGACGAGGCCATGACGGTGCTCTCGCCGGGCGTCCACGCCGACGCGGCGTGCCTGGCCTCGGTCGAGGAGCTGTTCACGCCATTGGGCCGCACGATGGTCATCGATGAGCGGCACCAGGACGCGGTCACCGCCATCTCGGGCTCGGGTCCGGCCTATTTCTACTACCTGGCCGAGGCGATGACCGAGGCGAGCGTGCTCATGGGGCTGCCGCGGGCGGTGGCCTGCGAACTGGTGACGCAGACGGCGCTGGGCGCCTCGCGCATGCTCCGGGAGGGCGGCGCCTCGCCGGCGGAGCTGCGTGAGGCGGTGGAGTCGCCTGCGGGGACCACCATCAGCGCGGTACGGCAGCTGGACAACCACCGGGTGCGTTCGGCGGTGACCGATGCGGTCGAGGCCGCCCGCGATCGGGCGCGCGAGATCGCGGACGAGTACGCCTGAGCCCGGCCCCGCCCCGAACTCCGCGCAGCGCCGTGTGCGGGCACGCTCCGCGCTGTTCTAATGGCGTCCATGCGCGATATACGACACGGCCGGTTCGGCGATCTCGACGGCGCGACGGTGTTCGGCCTGGCACGGCTCCGGCAGGAGGTGTTCGTCGTCGAGCAGGGGTGCGCCTATCCCGACCTCGACGACCACGACACGGCCCCTGAGACCGTCCATTTCTGGATCGGCGAGGGCGTGAGCGTCCTCGCCTGTCTGCGGCGGCTGTGCGAGGCGGGCCGGTGGCGGATCGGTCGTGTCTGCTGCACCGCGGCCGAGCGCGGGCGGGGGCTGAGCGGAGCGCTCATGGCCGCCGCGCTCGACGAGCTCGGGCCGGAGGCCGAGGTCCTTCTCGACGCGCAGACGCACGTGGCGGGGTTCTACCGGCGGTACGGCTTCGTCGCGAACGGTCCGGAGTTCCTCGAAGACGGCATTCCGCACGTCCCGATGCTGCGCCCGGGTACGGACCGGTGAGGCCGGTCGCGGAGCGGAGCGCCCGGCTCGCGCCCCGTCCCGGGCCGGGCCGATGCGGCGGTGCAGGGCGGTGGGGCCGGTGCACGCCGCCGTCGGTACCGCCTCCACCTCTTCAAGCTGAAAGTTTCGCGAAACTTTCATTCGAAGTATCGATATGTTACGATCCCATCGTCGGCGCTGTCAAGACCGGCGGCGACATACCACTGTGGCAGAGATGTGAGGGGCTCTGCCACAAAAGAAGAGGGGGTCGGCTGTTGCCGGCCCCCTCTTTTCTCCACATTCGCCCGCAGTGCCCCCGCCGAGGAACCCGGCCGTCATGACGGCCGATCACGCGAGAGAACGGCCCGGCTTCCGGTCACGGCACCGAAAGTTCCGCCGCCGTCCCCCCGCCGGCGGAGGATCACCCGC
>JAJYSW010000271.1 GCA_021793335.1 Actinomycetes bacterium | reverse complement strand
GCGACGAGACCGGAACCAGAGCCCACGAGCGGCAGCCCCCGAACACCGGCGTCGCCTTCGGAATCTCGGCGAGGCGTCGTCCGGCTCGATCCGCAAGGGCGAGCGGCGCGGCGAGGAGCCGATCGCCGGGCGACGGAACACCACGGCGTTCCTATTACCCTCCGAGAGCCTTCTGCCCGAAAGCCTTCGAGCATCGCCTCCTCCATCGCGCAAGCGGCGCCTCATTGCCCTGCATCCCATTCCCTTGATCCACATTGCCTTGAGTCCCAACGACTTGAACGGAGCCATCCCTCGGGCATCCGATGCACGGGCCGTCCACACCACGGAAGGACTCCCCATCGCATGCTCAATGGACTGAATAACGGCCTGAATGATCCGCAGCGGACATCGCGGCGCATTATCCTAATAGGAATATTGGGAATGCGGAGCGCCGGGCCGGGGCGGACTCGCGGACCGCGGAGCGCAAACGGCCGAGGGGATGGCCCGGCTCGCACCGAGAGACGAGCCGGGCGCTCCTTTCAGGACCCAGGTGAGGCGAAAGCCCGATCGACGGTGCGCATCGCCCGCATCCTCGCGCCATGACCGCTCAAAGGAAGCGCTCACCGGCCCTCGGCCGCCGCCCGCAGCGCCGAGAGACGCACCCCCGTCCCTCGCTCGGCAACCGCCCGGCAGCCACCGGCGATGGGCTCATCGCCCGAGCGGTGCAGAGTGAACGGCATCGGCGAGCGCCTCGGCGCGCCGGGCCTTGCTCCCGAGGGCGACCTGCTCGCAGAGCGCGAAGTCCGGTGCGCCGGCCTCGCCCGTCCCGCCGGACCCGATCACGTCGACGCGCAACGGCCCGCCGCTCATCAGGGTTTCCTCCTCGGACACGAGGCGAGAACGGTGCGGACTCGACCGGCGGGAGGCGAGAGCCCGGTGGCGCGCAAGAGGCAGTGCTTCCGGGGCCTGCGCGGTTCGGTGCGGGCGCGGCCCTCGCATCACCGTGCGAGCGGATTCCAGCCGACTCGGCGCCCCGGTGCCGATGGGCCCGGGCCCATCGGTCGGAGTCCGTGGCGGGGAAGCGCCGGCCGCTCCCCCGCCACGGCCGCTCACGCTCGCGAGCGGGCTCTGAGCGCGGCGACGAGCGTCGCTGCGAGGGTCACCACCGAGACGGCGATGACGACGTGGGTCGCCTGGTGGTACCCGTCCAGGCTGGCCTCTTCCCGACCGGCCATCGCAGCCGTGGCCAGAGCCAGCACGACCGCCGCGCCGACCTGGTAGCCGGTCTGGAGGACTCCGGCGGCCGCGCCGTGCTCGCTGTCGGCCACGCCGCTGACGGCCAACGCGTTCGCCGAGGTGAACGAGAACGGGAAGGCGATGCCGATGAGCACGACGCACGGCAGGATCGCCGTCAGGTACGGCGAATCGTCACCGATGCCGAGGAACCACACATAGGAGATCGTGTAGGCGACGAACCCCGCGAACATCATCCAGTGCGCGCCGAAGCGCGAGATGAGCTTGCCCATCTGCGGGCCGACCGTGGCGATCAGGATGCCGACCGGCAGGAACGCCAAGGCCATCTGCAGCGGCGACCAGCCGCGGTAGGACTGGAGGTAGAGCCCGCCGACGAACTGGAAGCTCATATAGGTGCCCAGGATCGCCGCGGCGACGAGACTGGCGCCCACCAGGGCCCTGCTGCGCAGCAGCCGCAGCGGCAGGAGCGGTTCGGCCACGTTCCGCTCGATGAGCCAGAACAGGACCAGCGAGGCCAGGCCCGCACCGAAGGTCAGCAGCGTGCGCGCCGAGGTCCATCCGGCTCCGGGGGCCTCGACGATGGCGAAGACGACCAGGAGCATCCCGGCGGTGACGGCGATCGCGCCACCGAAGTCGAAGGTGCGCCGCCCGGTCGCGGCCGGCTTGTCGCGCGGGACCAGCAGCAGTCCGCCGATGATGATGACCAGTGCGATCGGCACCGGCGCCAGGAACGTCCACCGCCAGCTCATCTCGGTGAGCAGGCCGCCGGCGATGACGCCGGTGGAGTAGCCCAGCGCGCCGCAGCCGGTGTAGATGCCGAGGGCCCGGTTACGATGCGGCCCTTCGGGGAAGGTCGAGATGATGATGGCCAGCGCGGCGGGAGCGGTGAACGCGGCTCCGATGCCCATCACGAAGCGGGCGACGATGACGACCAGCCCGTCCGTGGCGAGGCCGCCCGCGAGCGTGCCGAACGCGAACAGGACCGCGCCGACGATGAAGACGCGGCGGCGTCCCAGCAGGTCGGACATGCGTCCGCCCAGGAGGAGGAAACCGCCGAAGCCGAGCACGTAGGCACTGACGACCCACTGGACGGCGGCGGTGGACATGCCCAGGTCGGCCTGGATGGGCGGGACGGCGATGCCGACCATGATGTTGTCGAGCGCGTCCAGGGAGAAGGCCGCGCACACGACGATGAGCATGATCCAGATGCGAAAGCCCCACGACGGCAGGCCGTTCGCGTCGACCGCCTTGAGGTCGGCGACGTCTTCGGCCCGGCCGGTGGGCGTCTTGGTCGAGGTCATGTGGTCGGGCTCCTTATTCGACGATGCCGAGGCTGAACGGGAATTGGGGCGTGCCGCCGAGCAGGTGGGCCCCGGCGGACTGGACGATCTGGTCTTGGACCACGACGTGCTGGCACATGGTGGTGATGTCGCGCAGCCACCGGTCCATCGGATTGGGCCGGTAGATCGCGCCGGTGGCGAGCAGGTCGTACAGGCGGGTGACGATGCGGCGGGCGGCTCGGAAGGAGTTGACGCGCGGCAGCATGGTGGCGATGCGCTCATCGTCGCTCAGGTTGTCGAGGGAGGCCCCGGCGTCCAGACGCGACCAGTGCGCGTCGAGGCTGCCGTAGACGGCGTGGCGGGCGGCCTGGAACTCCATCTCGCACTCGGCCAGGCCCTACTGGATGCGGTAGTCGTCGGCCCAGCGGGCGCCGGTCGCGGCGATCGTGCGCTGCTTGGCGATGGCGCGGAAGTGGTCGAGTGCGGCCCGGGCCATGCCGAGGGGCACGCCGGGCATGTTGCGCACGATCGCGTCCGGGGCGGCGAGCGGGCCGGTGCGGTCGGGGGTCCGGTCGAAGGCGAAGGTGTGGGCTTCGGGCACGAAGAGGCCGTCGACCCGGTAGTCGCATGAGCCGGACCCGGCCAGTCCGGTGGTGTGCCAGGTGTCGATGACGGTGACGTCGGCCGGGCGCAGCAGGAACATGCGCCAGTGCCGTTCGCCGCCGCGCGGGCTCGGTTCGGGTTCGCCTTCTCGGTAGACGAACGCGCCGGCCGAGACCCAGTCGCAGTGGGTGACGCCGCTGCCGAAACGCCAGTGGCCGGTGAGCCGGTAGCCGCCTTCGACGCGCTCGGCTCGCCCGGCCGGGAAGATGAGTCCGGCGGTGATCTCATTGCGTTCGGGGAACATGGTCTTGGCGTCGGCTTCGGCGAGGTGGCCGGCGTAGATGCCGGTGTCCATGCCGATCATGGCGCACCAGCCGGCGGAGGTGTCGCCGTAGGACAGCGCCTCGATGACGCGGGTCTGCTCCGAGGAGGTCAGTTCGGGGCCGCCCCAGGAGGCCGGGAACGCCATGCCGAACACGCCGGTGTCGCGCAGGGCCTCGACGACGTCGGCGGGCAGGCGCCGTTCGGCCTCGATGGCCTCGGAGCGTTCGCGCAGCCAAGGGGCGAGCCGTTCGGCCCGCGCGATGACCTCGGCAGCGGTCCGGGCCGGCGCAGGCCGGACCGTGGGGGCACTGTTGACTGTCTGCATTGCAGGAATTTCCTTCCGCTCTGTGGATGCCGCGTCGCATCGACGGTATGAGCGGGTGGGGTCCGGCGATGCTCCGAATGCGCACGGGCGCTGATCGTTTTGCGAACCGCCGCGTCGGCGTCAGCGCCTGGTCCGGTGGTAGTGGGTCCGGACGCGGGCGCGGTTGCCGCACTGGGGCGAGCACCATTTGCGGCGCGGGTCGGTCTTGGCGAAGTAGCGGATGCACTCGGGTGAAGCGCAGGCGGCGAGACTGGCCCCGGTTCGGGAGGCGAACAGGTCGACCGCAGCGCCGGCGATCTCGGAGAGCGCGGCGCTCACCGGCGGGGCGTCGCTGACGCGCACGCGCACCGGGCCGTCGTCCCATTGCAGCTGGGACCAGGCGGGGGCGGCGGCGGCGCGCCAGTTGAGTCGGTAGCGGCTCTCGGCGTCGGGGGCGGCGCCGTCGTCGAGGGCGGCCAGGACGGCGCGGACGGCATCGCGCAGTTCGCGGGCGTCGCGCAGGTCGGCCTCGGTCACCGCGGTCGGGCCGGGGCCGGGCAGGGGCGTCTCCAGAGCGG
>JAJYSW010000021.1 GCA_021793335.1 Actinomycetes bacterium | reverse complement strand
GGTGTCGTCTTTGTTCCGTTCGTGGTGCGTCACCGGGTCATGACTGTGCGAGGATGGCGATAGCCAGGGCCGTACGGTAGCCTCAGAAACACAGAACTCTGCTTGTATTAGCCGTCGAATCCATGGGAGAGAACGATGGACGCTTTGTTTAACGTCCCGACCCCGGAGAACGAACCGGTCAACACCTATGCACCGGGCACCGTCGAGCGCGAGAGCCTCCGAACGAAGCTCGCCGAACTCGCCGACACCCGGCTCGACCTGGACATGAACATCGCCGGCGAGTGGCGTCGCGGCACCGGGGCCGAGATCGACGTGGTCCAGCCCCATAAGCACGCCCACGTCCTCGGCACCGCCCGCGAGGCCACCGCCGCCGAGGTCGCCGACGCCGTCGCCGCGGCCAAGGCCGCTCGCCGCAGCTGGCAGCGCACTCCCTTCGCCGACCGCGCCTCGGTCTTCCTGCGCGCCGCCGAACTCATCTCCGGCCCCTACCGCGACACGGTCAACGGCGCGACCATGCTCGGCCAGTCCAAGACCGCCGCTCAGGCCGAGATCGACTCCGCGTGCGAACTCATCGACTTCCTGCGCTTCAACGTCGCCTTCGCCGAAGGCATCTACCGGCAGCAGCCGCAGTCCTCGCGGGGCGTGTGGAACCGCATGGACCACCGGCCCCTCGACGGATTCGTCCTGGCGATCACGCCGTTCAACTTCACGGCCATCGCCGGGAACCTGCCCACCGCCCCGGCGCTCATGGGCAACACCGTGGTCTGGAAGCCCTCCCCGACCCAGCAGTTCGCCGCGCACTTCCTGATGCGGATCCTGATGGAGGCCGGCCTGCCGCCGGGCGTCATCAACATGGTCACCGGCCACGGCCAAGCCGTGTCCGATGTGGCGCTCGTCGATCCGGATCTCGCGGGCATCCATTTCACCGGTTCCGCGAAGACCTTCCAGCACCTGTGGAAAACGGTGGGCGACAACCTCACCGGTTACCACGCCTACCCGCGCATCGTCGGCGAGACCGGCGGCAAGGACTTCATCATCGCCCACCCGAGCGCCGACCCCCAGCAACTGGCGGTGGCGATGGTGCGCGGAGCCTACGAGTACCAGGGCCAGAAGTGCTCGGCGCTCTCGCGCACCTACATGCCCGCGTCGCTGTGGCGAGGCGGTCTCAAGAACATCGTCCTCGGCATGACCGAGGAGATCACCTACGGCGACGTCACCGACTTCTCGAACTTCGGCGGCGCGGTGATCGACGACCGGGCCTTCGCCAAGCACACGGCGCTGTTCGACCGCATCAGCGGCGACGACAAGGCGACGGTGCTGACCGGCGGATCGGCCGACGACTCGGTCGGCTACTTCGTCCAGCCGACCCTGATCGAGGCCACCGACCCGACGCACGAGCTGTTCACCGAGGAGTACTTCGGACCGATCCACGCCGTCTACGTCTACGACGACGCGGATTTCGAGACCGTCGTGAGGCAGGCGTCGGACATCGCACCATATGCGCTGACCGGCGCACTGTTCGCCACCGACCGCCGGGCCATCGCGTGGGCCACCGAGGAACTGCGCTATGCGGCCGGCAACTATTACATCAATGACAAGCCGACCGGCGCCGTGGTGAACCAGCAGCCCTTCGGCGGCTCGAAGGGCTCGGGCACCAACGACAAGGCCGGGTCGTGGCAGAACCTCGTCCGGTGGGTGAGCCCGCGCTCGATCAAGGAGAACTTCGTCCCGCCGACGGACTGGCGCTACCCCCACCAGGGTTGACGTGCGACGGTGAGCACCGGCACGGGGGCTCGGACCACGCGGTCCGGGCCCCTTTATGCTGTGACGATGACGAAGCGTGAGCATCCGCTCAAGGGTGAGTTCGACACGGAGACGGCCCGCTGGGAACGCACGATGCGTGAGGACGGCACACCTGCCGCGCTGGAGATCGGCTATGCCGCCAATGGCCTGGTGGCGCTGCGAATGGCCGAGGACCCCGAGGGCGATCTGCTGATCTACACGCCCGCTGAATGGGAGGCGTTCGTCGAAGGCGTCAGAGACGGCGAATTCGACATCGAGACCTGGGAGGGCGAGCCGACCATCGAGATCGGGGACGATCTGCCCGAACAGCGGTAGCGGCGGCTTTTCTGGCCACCTGCCGAACCCACCGGGCGGCCATCGGCCGCTCCGGTGCATCGGCGTGCCCGGTGGCCGAGCGAAGCGCCCTCCCGTACTCCCTTGTGGAGGGGTTGCTCGTGTGCGGGAACGCGCTCTCGCCGAAAAGCATCGGCACTTGATGTATCTCACAGCGCCGAGCGGGCTCTTCATGTGGTGAATGCGGCTGATACCCGTCATGCCCATGGCGGCAGCCGCATTTCGGGCTTGAGCGCCTTCTGAAAAACGAATAATACCGGGGGCCGCTCGCGACGGCAGTTGAGGAGAATCGGCCGTGAGGAGGTTCTCCTCAACGACACAACCGCATAACACCCCCGAGACGAGAGGAGTGCCCATGCGCCTGGTCTTCGCCAATGAAGAACCACACCTGGAGCCCAATCCAGGACGCCACCTGATGAGCGGCGTGCCAGCCTTGTCCTCTGCATCCCTGGACCGTCACAGCAGCCGAATGCTGTTGCCCAGCACAGTGGTCCGCGCCCCCGCTGAGCCGATGCCGGTCGGGACGATCTACCGCTACGACCGCCTGCTGCTCGATAAGGCCATTGTAGATGATCGAGAGGCCCGAGACCGCTTGTCCGAGGTGCTCGACCCGAGCGGACTGACGCTCGAATGCCAGGCGGCCAGCGCCATCGTGCCGGTGCAGGGCTCGCGCCGCGTGCCGGTGACCATGAGCGGGCAGGGAGGCCCCACTACCGTCGATGCCTGGTCGGTGCTGCAAACCGTCAAGGCCGCGAAAGGCGACGGCCGTTTGTCCGCCGAGATCGCCGACAAGGTCGGTTTGGAACACCTGTTGGTGTGCTCGAAGAACGGCCCGGGCATCGACAGCTCGGAGCCGCCCGGTGCGGCATCGCAGCTGGCCCCGCTCGGCCGCATCCCGGTCGACATGGTGAACCCCATGCCTCCCCGTCGTTCTCTCGACCGGCGTATCCGAGTCGCGATCCTCGACACCGGAGTCCCGAAGTCTCACCCTGGGTTCGACGTCTCCGACCGGACCGCCCGCAAGGACACTTTCGTGGTGGTCGACCATGAATTCCAGGAATCCCTTGCAAAACACGCCGATTCCCTTGCCGGGCCCCTGAAGACGCCATGGGAAGGGCCGATCCACGAGCCGAATCTCCTCAAGGAGATCGCGAGCCATTACGGGCACGGCACCTTCATGACGGGTCTGCTCCGCCAAATGGCACCCGACGTCCAGGTGTACTCGCTGCGAGTCGTCCACAATGACGGGCTCGCCTACGAGCACGAGCTGATCGCGGCGCTGCACCATGTGGCCGAGCAGGTCGAGGCGGCCCGTGGCGGCGACCTGCGGGCGGTCGGCGTGGACATCGTGGTCCTGGCGATCGGGTATGTCGACGAAGATCCGGAAGACCAGCCGCGCGGCTGGCTGAAAGAGGCCATCGAACATCTCGTCTCTCTGGGGGTCCCAGTGGTCGCCGCAGCGGGGAACCAGTCCTCTGACCGCCCCTTCTATCCCGCCGCATTCGCCGCTCATCCCCGAGGTGAGGATTCGGCCCCGGTGCTCAGCGTCGCTGCGTTGAACTCCAACCAGAACGTGTCGATGTTCTCGAACGACGGCCCGTGGATCTCGTGCTTCGCCACCGGTGCCGGATTGGTGAGCACCTTTCCGCGTGAAGGGAAAGGGTCGCGGATGCCCGAGCGTCAATCCGGCTCTTCGATCGATCGCCACCGGGAGAGTCACGACCCCGACGACTTCTCGGCTGGGTACGCCGTCTGGAGCGGCACTTCGTTCGCCGCTCCGGTCGCGGCGGCGTATCTGGCCAACGAGATGGCGGACGCCGGTGTCCCCCCGGCCGCGGTCGCGAACGCGGCCCAGGCCGCCATGTGGGTGCACGGGGCACTGAAACGCCTGAAGAGCCGCTAACCTGAAGTGATGAACACGATTCCGGCTCACTCGGTGACCGCTGTGGACTATGACCGGCGCGCACGGCTGTACATCGCCGCACGCGCGGGTGACGAGCAGGCGCAGCGGACGTTGGTCGAGGAACTCAACGAGCTGCTCTGGCGAGCGGCGCGTCGGGCAGGTCTGGACCGGGAAAGCGCCTCCGACGCCGTGCAGACCGCATGGCTTCGCCTGTGGCGTCCGGGAAGTGAGCTGGAACAACCGCGTGCATTGACCAAGTGGCTGCTCACCACTGTCAGACGAGAAGCTTGGAAGTTGATCGGCGGCGCGCGCCGTGAGATCGTCGCCGATCCCATCGACATCCAAGAGCCCGCAGCCGAAGGCATCGACGACAGCCTGCTCCGTGATACGGAACACGAAGCCGTGCGACGCGCTTTCCTTACTCAGCCCGAGAAATGCCGGAGACTGCTCGCCTTCGTGGCGACGGTCGACCGGCCTGATTACGACTACATCGCCGAGACATTGGGAATGAAGCGAGGAAGCATCGGACCGACCAGGGGCCGTTGCCTGAACAAACTGAGGAAGACGCTGCTGGCCGATCCAGGCTGGAGCAGAGGTGAGGAGCGGGACGATGACGCGACCTGAACTGGACGGCCAGGGCGAGCACGAGCCGCTGGACTCCTGCGACCGGCGAATCTTGACGGTGATCGACGAACTGCACCGCAGAGACGATCCGATTCCCGAGGATCTCAATGAGCGCGTGCTGTTCGCACTGCAACTCGAGGCCGAACTCGATGCTCGCGTGGCGAGCATCAAACAGAACGAGTTCGCGCTCGTGCGAGGGGAAACCGAACTTGCGGTGGGGCACGGCGATCCCGCGTCGATCACCTTCGACTGCGAGACCGTGACGGTCATGGTCACCCCGCGGCCCACGGCCGTCGGTGAAGTACGGCTCGACGGCTGGATCGGGCCGGAAGGAATATATATGGTCGATATACGCAGCAGTGAGGGCACAAGGCGGGTTTCGACCGATGAGACGGGAAGATTCGTTCTTGAAGGGCTGCCGCATGGGCATATGTTCCAACTGGTGATCCGCATTGACGAGAGCTTGCAGAGAGAGGGACTGCCAGCGGTGGTCGTGACCCCGGCCGTGCGGCTGTAGCATCTGAAGAATGCTTTCCCGCGCATGGCGTTCATTTTCCCGCGGGCAACGCCTCCAACGCCGCACCAGAGTGGCAGAAGCCGCCGAGGCCCTCGAAGCGGCATTGGCGTTGCTCGAATGGGACCCTGAGGCCCTGCCGGCTCCGGGGAGCGCCAGAGCCCGGCTCACGGTGCTGGTGCTCGTGGTGCGAGCGGCGAATCTGACCAGCCAAGGGCAGTCGGCCGCCGGGCTGAGACTCCTCGACATGGCAGAAGGGTTCACCGGAGCGCGTGAGCGCGGCATGCTGCTGCACCAGCGCGGGTTCATTCTCAAGCAGAACGGACGGCCCACTGACGCACTGCGGTGGTTCAAGGCCGCGGAGCCGTACCTGAAGACGCATGGGCCTGATTGGATGTACGCGGGCCTGTTCGCCAATCGCGGCGCAGTGTGGCGGGACCTCGGTGAACTCCATGAGGGTCTGCGAAGCACGCAGCGGGCGGTGAAGTTGTATGCGGAGATGGGAAGCCCGGTCCATCGAGCGAAGTCACAGCACATGGAAGCGCTGCTGTGGCTCGATCTCGGCGAGGTGACCAGAGCGCTCCGGACTTTCGACGAAGTGCGCATCCAATACCGGAGGCATTCCCCCGAGCTCGAAGGCTTCATCCACACTTCGTATGCGGAAGCGCTGATGTCCGTTGGGATGTACCGAGAAGCAGCGGAGCATTTTGCTGAGGCCATTGTAGTCATGCGTTTGTCCGGCAACCGCAGGGATGCAGCGGTCGCCGAGTTCTGGCGAGCGGTGGCGGGATTCGAGGACAAGCAGTTCGAATTGGCCGGCGGTTGGGCGAAACAAGCCATGAATTCCCTGTACGAACAGGGCAATGAGGCTATGGCAGTGCTCACGCAACTATTGATCCTCCAAGGGCAGTTCGACTCTGAGAGCGAAGGGCCCGACTTCGTCGGCAAGGTCTCGCGTTTGTGCGAGGCGTTGGAGAAACGCGATTGGACGCTGCGGCTCGACCAGGCCAAGATCCTCGCCGCTCGAGCCAGGATCAGGGCCGGCGATCTCGACGGTGTTGAAGAGCTGTTGAACGAGATGCCGCAGAGCGCAGGGTACGAAGCGCTCGCAGAGAACCTGGCGCGGTACTTGGCCCGAGCCGAGCTTGCCAATTCCCGGGGCGAGGACCCCATGGACGAGCTCCGCTCCGGATTGGACCTGCTGGACACCTATCGTGTCGAGTTCGGCTCGGTGGAGTTCCAAGCGGGTGTCTCCGCTCTCGGTGTGCAACTGTCGAGTGCGGGCCTGACCAAGGTCACCGAGTACGGCGATCCCTCGGAAGTCCTGGTCTGGGTCGAACGCTGCCGTGCGCAGGCCCTGCGCGTGCCTCCGGTCAAATCCAGTGCCGACCCGAACGCGCAGGAGGCACTCGGGCGTCTCCGTCAAGCTCGGCAACAGCTGTGGGATCTGCGAGTCGAAGGGAGGGACGCGACCGAGACGGTCGAGCGCATCCGTGTACTCGAAGAGGAGATTCGGACCTACGACCAGAGCACGCCCGGGCCAGGACATCAGGCTGAACGCATCGCCCCTGAAGCGATCCATCTCCTCGCCGAGGAGCGGGACACCGTGGTGATCAACCTCTTCGAAGTCGGCGGTCATCTGCGTGCCGTTCTCGTGAGCGGAGAGGGACTGAGGCTCGTCCAGTTGATGAGTCTGGACGAGGCCGCAGAGACCGGTCGCAGACTCGGCGCCGACCTCGATGCGCTCGGCGCGCCTTTCAAAATCCATGAACGGCTGCGTCAGAGCATTGAAGGGTCGTTGCGGCGCAACGCTGCAAAGCTGGCTGAAGGCGTCCTGAAGCCGATCGAGTCGTTCATCGGCGACCGGCAGGTGGTAATCGTGCCGCACAGTCAGCTCGCATGGGTGCCGTGGCCGCTGCTGCCACCGCTGCGTGGCCGTCCGGTCACTGTGGCCCCCTCGGCCGAAGCCTGGTGGCGGGCCGTCAACCGCCCGCCTGCGACCGGCCCGGTGCTGGTCGCCGCTGGACCGGCGTTGCACACCGCTCGTACCGAAATCGATGCGATCGCCGGTCTCTATCCGGGCGCATCTCCCATGCGAGCTGAGGAATCAGACCCCGAACTCGTTCTCAAGGCACTCGATGGCGCCTCGGTCGCGCACCTGGCCGCGCATGGACACCACGAGCCTGACAACGTCCTGTTCTCCCGACTCGACTTCGGCCGAGGGCCGCTCAACGCGTACGAGCTGCTCGGGCTCGATCAGCCGCCCGGGCATGTCGTCCTGTCCTCATGCGATCTCGGCCGTTCCACGGTGGCGGTCGGCAATGAGACGCTCGGGTTCACCGCCGCGCTGCTCCACGCCGGGACCTCCACCGTGGTCTCCAGCCTCGGCCGCGTACCCGACGACCTCGCCTCCGAGATGATGATCGACTATCACCGCCGCTGTGCCGATGGAGCCACCCCGGCCGAGGCCCTCGCAGCGGTGGGAGAGCACCGCCCCTGGCACCCCTTCGTCTGCTTCGGTGCCTGACCCGTCGTCAAGGGGACACAGGTGAGCACGGCCGGTCCTGTGGGGGTCGGCCGTGCTGTGGTGAGGCTGTTCAGGCGAACAGTTCTTCGATTTTTTCGATGTTCAGTGCTTGTGAGGCCCAGCGTTCGAGTTGTTCGATGTCGGTGCAGGAGCGGATGCGGGCGCGGGCGGTCTCATCGACTGGGATGCCGCGTTGTTCGAGGATGCGCAGCAGCATGTTCGCTTCGCCGCGCGCCTCACCGCGCGCTTCACCGCGCGCTTCGCCTTCGGCTTCGAGGCGGTGGAGGATGGAGTTGCCGGAGTTGCGGCGGTAGATCGTGTCGGTCATGATGGCCTCCAGTCGCTCCAGCGCGATGTCCGTGAGCGTGTTGCTTGCGATTCGAGTGTACTTGACCTGTAGATATTCGGGAAGATTCGTGAGCGAGCCCCAGAACGCCGCCACGACATCGTGGCCGTCCCGGCCATCGCCGTGCGTCATGGCGCTGAGCAGTGCCATCTGCTCGCAGCCGCGGACCTCCTCAGGGTCGGTGATGACCGGGATCAGACTCGGGTCCACCACGAAAGGCACGAGCGTGAAGCCCATGTGCCCGGTCTCGATCGGCTTGCCCGCCCATTTGGCAGTGGCCTCGTCAGGGCAGATGACCACCAGCGCGACCGGGCAGCGCAGGCGGCTCCGCACCGAGACGAGGTAGTCGGGCCAGCTGTAGTGCTTCGCGTCGCTGGGTCGCAGCTGCACTTCGACGATGAGTGCGAACACCGCCTTCTCGCCCTGGTAGTAGACCTCCAAGTTGTCGCAGTCGCGTTTATCGGGCTTGTCGTTGCGGGTCATGGCCTCGGAGCCCTCTTTGACCGAGGTGTGGTCGGGGATGCGTTGGCCGAGCAGTCCGCAATACAGCTCGGTCGCGAGTTTCGGGTTGTCCTGAAGGAGCCGCAGGGGCGCCTCGTGCTCATGTGTCACCACTTGCCTGACGTTAAAAGAGGGCATTCGAACACTGCTCGAACGACACTGTCGGATAAGGGACACTTCCGGCCGCATGTGGTTCCGGTGCTGAACCGGGAGGCTGGGCGAGGGAAGTACCCGGGCGTTATGGTGGGCCTCACGTAACACGATGCAACGTCATCTCACGAGGTTCCCCATGACGCATGCCGCCGCCCCGGAGCCCGGTCCCCGCCGGACGAGACCGGGCACATGTTGACGCGCCGCCGCTGGCTGCCCGTCATCGTGGCCGTCGCCGCGCTCACCGTGGTCGGGATCGCCGCCCAAGGCACCG
Source organism: Actinomycetes bacterium (assembly GCA_021793335.1). GTDB lineage: Bacteria > Actinomycetota > Actinomycetes > Mycobacteriales > Micromonosporaceae > Glycomyces. The sequence goes on along the minus strand of JAJYSW010000021.1, from coordinate 14,614 downwards.
GCCTGCAATGGAACCAGGGCGAGACGACGATCGAAGTCGAGCACAGCCCGCTTCCGCAGAACTTGCAACCCGAACCGGAACCCGAGGCGACCAGCGCCCCGATCTTCACCGAATCCGAGGGCGCTTCGCTGCCGCCGTGGGTCTCCTGGCTCATTCTGGGCGTGCTCGTCGGCATCCCGTTCGCGCTGCTGCTGTTCGTCCTGGGACGGCGGCTCGTTCGGTGGCTGGCCGACACGCAGCCCACCGAGCGACGGCACGAGAGCGAACCGCAGTACCTCCGCCGCGACGTCGCCCTGGTCGAGGAGGCCGTCGCCGCCGGGCTCGCCGAGATCGATCTGGGAACCGACCCGCGCAGCGCCATCATCGCCTGCTGGGTGCATTTCGAAGCGGCGGGCGAACGAGTCGGTATCGCCAAAGAACCCTCCGACACGCCCTCGGACCTGACACGGAAACTGCTCGAACGCCACGAACTGCAAGGCAGGTCGCTCTCGCGCCTATCGGAGGCGTACTTGCGGGCCCGCTACTCGCCGCATGAAGTCGGCGAGGCCGACCGCGACCGGGCCCGCTCGGCACTGGTCGACCTGCAAGGCCGGCTCGGCGTCAAGGAAACGCGATGAAGGAGTTCCTCACCCCGTTCGGCCGGCTCCGGCCCTGGTCCGCCGTCGGCGTGGTCGCCGCCGCTTTCGCGGCAGGAGGCCTCGCAAAGCTCTCCGGTGTCGACGTCCTGCTGTGGCAGGTGGCGCTCCTGGCCCTCGCCGGGCTGGCCGCCGGAGCGCTCGTCTCCGCACTGCACCCCGAAGCCGAGCCGGGGCCCGAACTCACCGTGCAGAAGGTCAACACGCCCACCTGGCGGCCCTTCGTCGAGGTCAACCGCTGGGAGGACCAACTCATCTTCGCCGAGACCGGCCGGCGGACCTTCGAAGAGAGCAATGCCAGGCAGCGGCTCGTCGAACTGGTCGAGGAACGGCTGCGGCTGCGCCGCGGCCTGTCGCTGCACGCCCACCCCGACCAGTGCCGCGAACTGCTCGGTGAACGCACCTACGCCCTGCTCACCGAGCCGGTCGCCGCCTGCCCCACCGAGCGGCAGCTCGGCGAGCACCTCACCAGGATCGAGGCCATCTGATGGGCCCGGCCGCCACGAGCAGGAGTGAACAACGATGAATGAACACGCAGCACCGTCGATCGGCCTCGATGAGGTCGCCGCGCGAGCCCAGGCCGTCCTCGATTCGGTCCGCTCCGTCATCGTCGGCAAGGACGAGGAGCTGAGACTGGTGCTGGCCGGCATCCTCGCCGGCGGACACATTCTGCTCGAAGACCTCCCCGGGCTCGGAAAGACACTCACGGCCCGATGCTTCGCGCAGAGCCTCGGGCTGGACTTCCGGCGTCTCCAGTTCACGCCCGATCTGCTGCCCGCCGACGTCACCGGCTCGTTCCTGTACAACCAGAAGACCGCCGAGTTCGTCTACCGCAAAGGCCCGGTCCACACGAACCTGCTGCTGGCCGACGAGATCAACCGGACGCCGCCGAAGACGCAGTCGGCGCTCCTGGAGGCCATGCAGGAACGCCAGGTCTCGGTCGAGGGCGAGACGCACCCGCTGCCGCGGCCCTTCACGGTCCTGGCCACCTCCAACCCCGTCGAGTTCGAAGGCACCTACCAGCTTCCCGAGGCCCAACTGGACCGTTTCCTGCTGCGCGTGTCCTTCGGCTATCCCACTCCCGAAGAGGAGTGGGAGGTCCTCCAACGCCGCATCGGACGCAGGACCGAGGACGTCGATCTCGACCCGGTCATCGACGCCGCGACCCTCGTCGGGATGCAGGCCGCCCTCGAACACGTCACCGTCGAGGACTCCGTGGGTCGCTACATCGTCGCGATCGTCGCCGCCTCCCGCCACCACTCGCAGTTGCAGGTCGGCGCGTCCCCGCGCGGGTCGCTCGCCCTGCTGCTGGCCTCTCGCGCCATCGCGGTCCTCTCCGGGCGTGACTTCGTCACTCCCGACGACGTCAAGGGCGTCGCCGCCGCCGCGCTCGCGCACCGCATCACGCTGCGTCCCGAACTGTGGATGCGCCGCATCGAACCGGCCACCGTCATCGACGACATCTGCCGCGGCGTCGAAGCCCCGCAGAGCGCCCAGACGCCCGTCCACGGGCAGGCCGCGACGCAGCGATGAATCTGACAGCCGACCCCGCGCTGAGCCTGCGCACCGACAATCCGCGGCCGCTTCGACGGCGCACGCCCGAACGGCCCGTCGAGTGGCGGCGCACCGCCGCCCTCACCCGAGCCGCCGTCATCGCCGCGTGCTGCCTGCTCGCCTCCGTCGCGTTCGGCCGCGTGGACCTGGTGCTCATCGCCGCGCCGTTCGTCGTCGGCACCGCGCTGCTGCTGCGCGAGCGGCCTGCCCGGCCGCCCGAGGCCCGGCTCGACGCCAGTGAGGCGAGCTGCGCCGAGGGCGGCACCGCCTCGGCCGTCCTCCGAGTCGCCAATCCCGAGCCCGTCGGCATCACCACCGTCGTCACCGCCGCCGCCGACCACTGGATCGATCTGCACACCGGCAGAGGCGACTTCGCCGAGCGTCTCGCACCGGCCACGGCCCGCGAGATGGTCGTCGCCGGCGAAGCCCGCCGTTGGGGCGGCCACCTCCTCGGCCCCGTCCACGTCCAGTCCTACGCGTGCGGCGGGCTGCTGGAGACGACCGTCCAGGCACTGCCCGGCTCGAAGGTGTGGGCCCTGCCGGTCCCCGACTGGTTCGAGTCCTCCGAGTCGCTGCCGTTCGCCGACGGCGTCGCCGGAGTCCACCGGTCCAGACGTCTCGGCGATTCCGGAGAACTCGCCGAAGTCCGGCTCTATCAGCCCGGCGACCGGCTCCGCCGCATCGACTGGCGGACCTCGGCTCGATCCCAGGAACTGTACGTCAACGCCACTTTGTCCGAAAGGGATACCGATGTCACTTTGATCCTCGACCTCCAGGTGGAGGCCGGGGCCTCCGGCGGCATCGGCGGGCCGGCCTCGATCGCCGATCTCACCGTCCGAGCAGCCGGAGCCGTCGCCGCCCACTACGCGCTGCAGGGCGACCGCGTCGGCTGCATCGAATTCGGGGCCCGCTCTCGACGCCTGCGCGCCGGTGCCGGACGCCGCCACCACCTCGCGCTGCTGCGTTGGCTCGCCGCCGTCGAGATCCCCGACAATCCGCTCCCGGCCTCGGTCGAAGCGCTCCGCCGCCAGCTCGGCAACCACCGCAGCATGCACGTGGTCTTCACCCCGCTCCTCGGCGAGCGCTCCATCGGTCTGGTCGCCGCCCTCGCCCGGGCCGGACGCCCAGTCCTATGCGTCGACACGATGCCCGCTCACGTCTCGCCGCCCTCCCGCTCGCACTGGACGCCCTACGCCGAACGGCTGTGGCGCCTCAGCCGGGAGAACACGATCATGGAACTGCGCGATCTCGGCGTCGCAGTCGAGCCCTGGACGGGTGCCGCCTCGCTCGATGACGTCATCGCCCAACTGGTCAGGAGGCGGTACCGGTGAGCGACGCCCCCCGAGGACTGTTCGAAGCGGCCGGAGACGGCGTGCGCCTCCGTGCGAGCAGCGCACGCCGCCGCGTCACCTCCTGGACTCGGCGTCTGGTTCCGGCGGCCCTGTTCCTGCGCGTCGCCGTCGGCTCGGCGTATTTCATCGCCGCCGAGCTCGCGGTCCCGAAGCAGTGGTCGGCTTCGGCGCCGTACCTCGCCCTAGCGCTCCTCATCGCCCTGGGCGCCGCACTCCTACCCGCCGGGATCGCGCCGCTGGCGGCCTCCGGCACCGTCATCGCGGCCTGGCTGATCGCCACCGGCCTGGACGGCGAACACGGGGGCCTGCCGACCGCCGCGGCCGTGGCCGTCCTGCTCTACGTCGGCCACGCGACCGCGGCCGTGACCCAACGCTTTCGGACGACTACCGCCCTCGATAGTGAGATCGTCCACAACTTGGCTCGTCACCTGGGGATCGTCGCAGCGTCGACAGCGGCCTTCGCCGGCGTGCTGGCCCTGTTCACCGCGTATTTCGCGGCGATCCCTCCGGCCGTCGCAGTGGGTATCGGGCTCGTGTCGGCTGTCACCGTGATCTACGTCCTCGCGCGTTCCCTACACATCCCGCGCTAGTGCTGGTCAGAATTGAACATGTGAAACGTATAGTCGTGATAGGTGCCGGTCACGTCGGTTTTTACGTCGCCGAACGCTTGAGCAAAAAGCTGAAGAGCGACATCAGGCGCGGCCAAGTGGAACTGATGGTCATCGACCCCAACCAGCACATGACCTACCAGCCCTTCCTGCCCGAAGCGGCCGCCGGCAACATCTCACCGCGCCACGGCGTGGTCCCGCTGCGCCAAGCGCTCAAGCACTGCACGATCCTCACCGGCGGCGTCACCGAGATCGACCACGCCGCGCGCAGGCTCACCGTGCAGCCGGCCGCTGGCCCCACCCGTGAAATCGAATACGACGAGATCGTCGTCGCCCCGGGGTCCGTCTCCCGACCGCTGCCCATCCCGGGCCTGGCCGAGGTCGCCATCGGCATCAAGTCCATGGGCGAGGCGATCTGGCTGCGCAACCACGTCCTCCAGTGCTTCGACATCGCCGCGGCCACCGACGACCCGGACATCCGCCGCAAGGCGCTCACGTTCGTCACCGTCGGCGGCGGCTTCGCCGGAGCCGAGACGCTCGGTGAACTCGAAGACCTGACGAACACGATCGTCAAGAACTACCCGGAGATCGACCCCTCCGAGGTCAAGTGGTATCTCATCGAGTACGCCGACAAGATCCTGCCCGAGGTCGGCCCGCAGATGGGCGCCTACGCGGCTCGCGAACTCACCAAGCGCGGCGTCGACGTCCGCCTGGGCACCACGCTGAAGTCCTGCGAAGGCGGCCACGTCGTCCTCACCGACGGCGAGGAGTTCGACTCCGACACCATCATCTGGACCGCCGGCGTCATGCCCAACCCGCTGCTCAAGAAGACCGACCTGCCGATCGGCCCCAAGGGCCACCTCGAATGCAACACCCGTCTCCAGGTCGCCTCGGGCGTCGAGGCGGGCACCGCCCAGATCGGCGAGGTCGTCGCCGGGGCGTGGGGCGCCGGCGACTCGGCCCAGGTGCCCGACACCTCGGACTTCCCGATGCAGTACTGCGCGCCCAGCGCCCAGCACGCCGTCCGCCAGGCCCACATCCTGGCCGACAACCTCTACGCCCAGCACGTCGGTTCCGTCCTCAAGCCGTATGAACACAAGTACATCGGCTCGGTGGCCGGTCTCGGCCTGTACAAGGGCGTCGCCAACACGTACGGCTTCAAGGCGAAGGGCCTGCTCGCCTGGCTCATGCACCGCGGTTATCACCTGTCGCGCGTGCCCGGGGTCGGCCGCAAGGGCCGCATCCTGGCCGACTGGATCGTCGGGTTCTTCACCAAGCGCGAGATGGTCCAGCTCGGCGAGATCAGTCTCGGTCGCGAGCCGTTCGAGGCCATCGCCTCGGGCTCCGACCCCGCTGAGGTCGGGAAGCCGGTCGGGTAGTCGATACAGTTGGAGCACCACGGGTGACCACCCGTGGTGCTCCCGGCTTTTGTGAGGTGGAAAACTGGTGTCCATGAGAGCACGTGTACTCGTCGTCGACGACGACCCGGCGTTGGCGGAGATGCTCGGCATCATTCTGCGCACCGAAGGATTCACCCCCACGTTCGTCACCGACGGTGAGAAGGCCCTTGCCGCGTTCAAGGAGCACCGTCCCGATATCGTCCTGCTCGACCTCATGCTGCCCGGCATGAGCGGCCTCGACGTCGCCAAGGCCATCCGCGGCGAGTCCGGCGTCCCGATCGTCATGCTCACCGCGAAGTCCGACACCGTCGACGTCGTGCTCGGCCTCGAATCGGGCGCCGACGACTACATCGTCAAACCGTTCAAACCCAAGGAGCTCGTCGCCCGCATCCGCGCCCGCCTGCGCCGCGGCGACGACGTCACGCCCGAACGACTGGAGATCGGCAAGCCCGGCCTCCAAGTCCAGATCGACGTGCCCGCCCACCAGGTGACCCTCAACGGCGCCGAAGTGAAGCTGACCCCACTCGAATTCGACCTGCTGGTGGCCCTCGCCCGCAAGCCTCGCCAAGTCTTCACCCGCCAAGTGCTCCTGGAACAGGTCTGGGGTTACCGGCACTCGGCCGACACGCGACTGGTCAACGTCCACGTGCAGCGCCTGAGGGCCAAGATCGAACCCGACCCCGAGCGTCCGCAGCTCATCCAGACCGTCCGCGGCGTCGGGTACAAAGCCGGATTGGGATAGTGCGCCGGGCCGCCTCTCGGCTGCGGGCCGTCGGCGGGTGGTTGCGGAAACAGGCCGTGCGGGCGGCGAACCCGGTCGTCGGCCGTTTCCGCGCCTCCCTCCAGCTACGGGTCGTCGCCTCCACCCTGATCGCCTCCACCGTCCTGGTCCTCACCTTCAGCTTCGTCGTCGCAGGGTCGGTGACCTCGGGGCTGCTCGCCGACCGGCAGGAGACCGCCGTCGATGAGACCGTCAACGCCGTCGAACGCGCCGCCGTCCAGCTCGGCTCCTACAATTCCTCGGCCGACCCGGCGATCGCCCAGACCATGCAGCGCGTCGTCAACGAACTCGCCGAAGACCCGGTCTTCCCGCCGTTCATCCTGCTCACGACCTCCGACGGCGACGTGGTCAAATCCCACCCGGCCGGCGGTATCGACCTGCCCTCCGGCGAACTGCGCGAACTGGTGCGCGAAGGGAACGTCGCCAGCCAGTACGGCACCTTCGGCTTCGAGGACGCCCCGCAGATGCCGTACCTGATCGTCGGCGCGCCGATCGCGCTGACCGTCGACTACGAGCTGTACGCGTTCTACTCGCTCGACTCCGAGCAGGACGCGATCGGGCTCCTGCGCACCAACCTGGCGCTCGCGGGCATCGCCCTGGTGCTCCTCCTCGGGGTCATCGCCGCCCTGGTCACGCGCCTGGTCGTCACGCCCGTCCGCGAGGCCGCCCGCACCTCCCAGCGGCTCGCCGCCGGGCTCCTGCACGAACGCATGGAGGTCCGCGGCGCCGACGACCTCGCGCGCCTGGCCGGATCGTTCAACCTCATGGCCGAGAACCTCCAGAGCCAGATCCGGCGGCTGGAGGAGATGTCCATGATGCAGCGCCGTTTCACCTCCGACGTCTCCCACGAGCTGCGCACACCCCTGGCGACGATCCGCATGGCCGCCGACCTGCTCTACGACAACCGTGACGACTTCGACCCGACCACGAAGCGCTCCACGGAGCTGCTCCAGCACGAGATCGACCGCTTCGAGGACCTGCTCCAGGAACTGCTGGAGATCTCCCGTTTCGACTCCGGTTTCGCGTCCCTCGAAGTCGACGCGGTCGACGTCAACCCCATCGTCGAGGACGTCGTCTCCCATTTCTCGGCGCTCGCCGAGGACTGCGGCGTCACCGTCACCGTCCGGCGGCCCAGGCGCCGCGTCGTCGCCGAGATCGATTCGCGCCGCGCCCAGCGCATCGTCAGGAACCTCGTCTCCAACGCGATCGAGCACGCCGAAGGGCGGCCCGTCGAGGTCACCGTCGCCGCCTCAGAGACCGCCGTCGCCGTCGCCGTCCGCGATCACGGGGTGGGGCTCAGGCCCGGGCACGCCGAGCGGGTCTTCGACCGGTTCTGGCGCGCCGACCCCTCCCGCGCCCGCAAGACCGGGGGCACCGGGCTCGGCCTGGCCATCAGCCTGGAGGACGCCAAACTCCACTCCGGTACGCTCCAAGCAGTCGGCGAACCGGGCCGGGGCACGATGTTCGTGCTCACCCTGCCGCTCCAGTCGGGGAACCGCGTCATCGCCTCCCCGATCCCGCTCCGACTCGACGAGGAGGCCCCGGATGCGCTTTAGCGCCCTGGTCGGCGTCATCGCCGCCTCCTGCATGGCCGCTGCGCTGCTTGCCTCCTGCGGCGTCCCCGACTCCTCCGCGCCCGAGATCATCGAGGTCGCGCCCACCGACTTCGACCAGTCCTCCTCGGTCGAGGTGGAGTCGTTCACGCCCACCACGGACGCGATCACCACCGTCGAACACTTCCTGCGGGCCTCCTCCGGTGACCCGGTCGGTCGCGATGACCGCCTCCACGAGTTCACGAACGACGCCCGCGAGTTCTCCGACGCCGCCGACGGCATCGGTCTGCTCGATGTCGAGATCGCCCTCGGCGACGACTCCACCGACCTCAGCACCACGACCGTCGTGGTCACCGGTTCGGTCATCGGCACCTACCTGCCCGACGGCCAGGTCCGCATGAACGCCACGCCCCGCGAATACGAGGAGGAGTTCGTCCTCGAACGCGACGGGCTCCAGGACGTCTGGAGCATCCGCGATCTGCCCTCGCAGGTCATGATGCTCCGCTCCCAGTTCGAGAGCTCCTATGAGCAGGCGCCGCTGTACTTCCAGGCCACCGGCAGGAACGACCTGCTGGTGCCCGATCTGCGCTGGGTCTACAGGAACCTCGACGATGCCGTCGCCAACGACCTGCGGCTCGGCTGGCTCCTCCAGGGCACCTCGGCGTGGGTGGGCCAGGCGGCCCGATCGGCCCTCCCGCCCGGCACCGCCGAGAAGATCACCGAGGTGGACGGCGTCGTCCAGATCGACCTGACGCCCGGCGAAGGCGCCGACCTCGACCCCGGCACCATCGACGTGATCGCCGCCCAGATCGTCTGGAGCCTTGGGCTCAGCGACCGGTTCGAGCTGCGCATCGACGGCGAACAGGTCGCCGAGGGCACATTGGAGGAGTGGCGCGACTGGAACGCCATCCCGCCCGGAGGAGAGACCGAGTTCGGGTATTTCATCGCCGAGGACACCGTCTGGCAGTTCGCGAGCGACGCGATCACCGACACCTCGGTCGACCACCCGTGGGTCGGATTCAGCACGCCCGGCCTCACGCAGGTCGCCGTCGCCGCCGACGACCGGATCGCGGCCTTGGTCGCCACGGAGAACGGCATGGAACTCCAGATCGGCCGCAGCGCCCGCACGATGTCGACCGTCCCGGACCTCGCCGGCGACCTGCGTGATCCGCAGTGGCTCACCGGCGGCACCGTCATGCTCATCGTCAACGGCGTCCTCACCGCGGTCGACGCCGACGGCGGCGCCGTCCAGACTTTGGCCGGGGAGTCCGTGCAGTCCCTGGCCGTGGCCCCCGACGGCCACCGCATCGCCTATGTCGACGACGGCCGCGCCTGGGCCGCGCCGCTCAGCCACGACGCCGACGGCAACCTACAGATCGGCCAGTCCCAGCGCATCGGCCTCGACATCACCGAGGTCACCGATGTCGCCTGGGGATCGGAGGACTTCATCTGGGTGGCCGGCGAGCGCGCCGATCAGAACGACAAGCTGTTCCTGGTGTCCATCGACAACGCCGAGGTCGAGCACCAGCCCGGCACCTCGGGCCTTCCGCTCGCGGCGGAGATGGCGGCCAAGCCCGCCGACCCCGTCGACTCCGATCAGAACCGTGGCGAACCGAACATCGCGGTGATCGGCGTCGACCTGTACCGGGTCCACACCAGCGGCCCTCAGCCGGTCGAGAACGCCGAGGGACAGATCGTCCAGGGTTCGGCCCCGTTCACCGTCCTCGGTTGACATGCCAGGCTCGTACCTCGCGGCCAGCGCCGGGGGCGCTCCCCTGGACGTGGTGCGCCGGTATATCGAAGGGCAGCAGCACCCGAGTCAGGCTCGCGGTCACGCGTCAGCGGGACCGCGAGCAAGCAAACACCCCAGATTCACCCCCGGCCTAAAGACCGGAGCACTCCCCAGGAAACCGGTAGCGAAACGGCCCGGAGGCGTGCTCCGGGCCGGTCGAGCGGCGTCCCCCTAAGCGGCGACGGCGCCGCGCGTGCCGTTCACCGCCGTCTTCTTCGCGGGCTCACGAGTCGGCGGTGAAGCCGACCGGTCGCGGCGCCTGCGCGGCCACCTCGACATAGGCGATCTTCTCGACCGGGACGATCACCTGGCGGCCCTTGTCGTCCTCAAGCCGCAGCAGGCCGCCGTCCTCGATGGCACGTTCGACGGTCGCGGACACGTCCTTCGACGACAGCTTGCTCTCCAGCACCAGTTCGCGCGGGGTGTGCTGGATACCGATCTTGACCTCCACGGGCCCTCCTCAAACGATGACTTCTGACGTCTGCAGACGATGCAACATTACTCGTGACGGACGCGCCGGGGCGGCACCGCAGGTGCGCCGACAGCGAACGGGCCGGTCACTCCTGGTGGTCCTTGTGGGACCGCCCCTCGTCGAGGGGATCGCGCTCCTCCTCCCCCTCCAGCGGAAAGTACGAGATGCCGCGCCAGGCCAGGGTGCTCATCAAGGCCACGGCTTCTTCCTTGGGCACCGACCGGCCTGCGGCGATCCACTTGCGGGCGGCGAACTCGGCGGCCCCGACCAGGCCGGTCGCCAGCAGCTCGGCACGCGATTCATCCACTTGGGTGTCGGCCATGATCGTGTCGGCCAGCGCGGCCACGCACTCGCCCTCCATGCGCAGCACCCGCTCGGCGACGGCGGGATCGTTGCGCTGATCGGATTCGAACACCAGTCGGAATGCCTCGCCTTGGGCGTCCACGAAGTCGAAGTAGACGCGCATGGCCTCGTTGACGCGTTCCTTGTTGTCCTCGGAGCGGTCCAGCGCCTCCCGGATGCGTTCGACCAGCTCGGTGGCGCGTCCGTCGAGCAGCGCCAGGTACAGCTCCAGCTTCGAAGCGAAGTGCTGGTACAGCACGGGCTTGGAGACGCCCGCCCGGTCGGCGATGTCGTCCATGGAGGTGGCGTGGTAGCCGCGGGAGACGAACACCTCCTGCGCCGCCAGCAGCAGCTGCGCCCGGCGCTCGCTTCTGGGCAGTCGGATTCTGCCTTCTCCAGCGCTGTTCACCCGGCACCTCTCCTCGGTCGTGTCGCTCATCCGTCAGTCGCCGGATCTTGCGATCACAGCGAAGTTTACGGAAGTTTAGAATCCAGCTTCCCAGCGTACGGGGCGGGCAAATGCGGCTTCACCGTACTGGCCGTGCCACGGTACCTTCGAGGCCGGAAGATGAAGGAGATTTTCAGTGGCGTATGACCAGAACCGACCGGAAGAGCCTCAGCGTCCGCCTGGAGACGACCAACCGGCTCGCCGACGCATGAGCCGGTCCTGGGGGCCCGCGGAGGAGCCCGCCGCCGAGACCGACGAAGGCACGCCACAGCATGAGCCGTACCGTTTCGATCCCGACCGGGGGCGTCGCCACCGCTACTCGGAAGAACCCACCGGACAGGTGCCGGGCGTCCCCGCGGACCTCGCCGACACCGGGCCGATGGTGCCGGCGACACGCCGTCCCTCGCCGGGGGAGCAGTTCGAACCGATCCCGCCCGCACCGCAACGGCAGACGCCGCATCCCGAATCGCAGTTCGCGCCCGGCGGCGTAGGCCAGGAGTTCAGCGCGCCCCCGGGGGCGAACCGGGAGTTCAGCGCACCGCCGAACGTTGACCAAGGCGCTCACCAGGGCCCCGACCAGGAATACAGCGCGCCGCCCCCCGGTGCGAACCACGACTACGGCGCCGTTCCGGGCCGGCCGTTCAGCGCCCCGCCCGGCGTGCAGGCCCCGGGCCCGCACCCTGGAGTGTCGAGCGCCCCGCACACCACTCCGCCCGCGCAACCTCAGCCTGCGAACCGCCCGGCACCGCCGGCCGAGAGCGCCGAACGCGCACCCGGAGCGGCCGAGACCGTCCCGCAGCAGGTCCCCCCGACTCCGAGCGTCCCCGTGCTGCCCTCGCCGCCGGTCCGCGGGCCGGTGACCGAACAGATGCCGTTGCGCACCCCGCCGACCTCCCGTCAGCCGCTGCCCGAGCCGACGCCGCCGGTGACCGCCGAGGCCGATGCCGTCGAGGCCGACGCCGAGCAGATGCTCGCCCGTGTCCGGCAGGTCCCCGGCGTCCGCGACGCCTTCCACGTGACCGAGCCCGATGGCAGCCCGAGCCTGCGCCTGGAATTGGAGGAAGGGGTCGATCTCGACGAGGTTCAGGCGGCCGTGTCGGCGGTCGTCGCCGAACAGCGCGCCTCCACGCCCGGCCCGCAGACGCTCGACGAATCCGGGGAAGAGCCCCAGAGCGAAATCGAGCCCGCCGTGCCGGCCGCGGCCGACCTCCCGTTCGTCGGCTCCGCGCACCTGCGCCGCGTCGAGATCGACTCGGCCGGGCTCGACGCCGAAGTGAGCGTGACGCTCGCCGTCGGCGACCATGAGTCGGTCGGCGCGGTCACCGTCCCACCGATCGACTGGCACGTCCAGCACGCCGCCGCAGCGGCCACTGTGGAAGCGCTGCGTCCGTATTTCGGCGGCGGCGAGACCCGCATCGAAGTGGAGCACGCCTCGATCGTCGCCACCGGCCCGGTCAAGACCGCCGTGGTCGTGGTGCTGTGGCTCGACGGGCAGCGGGTGCGCCGCCTCGCCGGGGCCGCCGTGGTCACGGCCGAACGGTCCAGAGCGGTGGTTTCGGCGACTTTGACCGCACTCGCGTCCGAAGTGGCACCATAGGTGGCATGAGGCGGGCACGACTGGTCGAAGCGGACAGGATTCGCATCCCCTCCCGGCCGCATCCACCGTGGCCCGGCACCGAACATCGGTTGAGTCGCCGCCGTCTCTTCATCCGCCACACGCCCGCGACGACGCCCGGGGCCGAGCCGGCGGTGTTCGTGCACGGTCTCGGGGGCTCCGCCCAGAACTGGACGGACCTGGCCGACGCCCTCTCCGACTACGTGTCCGCCGATGCGATCGACCTGCCCGGTTTCGGGCACTCCGCCCCGGCCCGGCGCGTCACCATCCCGTCGCTGGCGCAGGACGTCGCCGCCTGGATCATCGAATCCGGGCGCGGGCCGGTCCACCTCGCGGGGCACTCACTGGGCGGGGCGGTATCGGTCTACGTGGCCGCCACCCGCCCTCACCTGGTCCGCACCCTGACCCTCGTCTCCCCGGCCATGCCCTTCGGCAATCCGCGGCGCTCGCACCAGTCACGGTTCCTTCCCATGCTGGTGGTGCCCCAGATGGCTCGGATCGCCGACCGGGTACTGCGCGCACGCACCCCGCAGCAGGTCGTCGACGACATCTTCCTGGGCACCTGGGCCGATCCCAGCCGAATCCATCCGCAGCGGCGCCGCGAGGCCATCATCGAAGCCCGGCGCCGCCAGGCCGTGCCGTGGCACTCCAGTTCCTACATCCGCACTTACCGGGGCCTGATGGCCTCGTTCCTGCAGTCGTTCGTGCCCGGCACGCATTCGCTGTGGCGCCTGGCCCGCCAGATCCAGGCCCCGACGCTGGTGGTGTGGGGCAAGCAGGACCGCGTCATCGACGTGCGGCAGGCCCCCGGCACCGGCGCGGCCATCGCCGACTCACGGCTGCTGATCCTCAACCGGGTCGGCCACGTCGCGATGATGGAACAGCCCTGGGCCGTCGCCCGGGCCATGGCGGCCCTGTTCGACGAGACGAGCCGAACAGACGGGCCTCACGCGTCCCGTCCCGCAGCTGACATAGACTCCACAGTGTGACGGAGGGACGATTGGCGCATCGGCGCCGCCGCCGAAGGCGCCACCGTGTCGCATTGGCGGCGGTTCTCATCCTCATGGCGGGCTTGGGCTTGTACTTCGCGGCCGGCTCCTCCGGCGAGGGCGAGTCGCAGGCGCTGCACTCCGAGCCGCCCCCGCTGCCCGACACGAACCGGGCCCCGACCTCGGCCGCCACCGTCCCGGCCGAGGAGCCGACGGCGCCGCCGCCGCTGTACTACTCGGGCACCGGTACTTGGACGTACGCCGACCCGAGCTCCGAGGCGGCCACCGTGTTCGGTGAATCGGGCACCCTCCTCAAGTACAACGTCGCCGTCGAAGGCGGCCTCGAACTCGACGCCCAGGAGTTCAGCGATTTCGTCGCCGCGACGCTGACCGACCGCCGCTCTTGGATCGCAGGCGGCGGTTGGCGGTTCCAGCAGGTCGGCGAGTCCGGCGCCGACTTCACGATCTACCTGGCCAGCCCCGAACAGCGCTCGGACCTGTGCAGCCATCCCGACACCACCGTCTCGTGCCGCAACGGCGACCGTGTCGTCATCAACTCCGCCCGCTGGCTCACCGGGGTCGAGCACTGGGACGACACGCTCGACACCTACCGCGAATACGTCATCAACCACGAAGTGGGCCACCGGCTCGGCCACGCTCACGAGACCTGCCCCGAGAAAGGCGAGCTGTCGCCGGTGATGGCCCAGCAGACGTTCCAACTCGCGGGATGCGTCGGCAACCCCTGGCCCTACCCTGACGGCGAGACCTACCTGGAAGGCCCGGCTGGCTCCTACGACGGCCCCGCGCTGCCGCCGGACGACTACGCCGACGAGTGACGGCCGGGTGAGACCAAGCACACTGGTCTTCCCGATGGAATATCCACAGAGTGGATATGCATTACTGGTGATATGAGTTTGCCGCCGCTAGTCGAGCCCGCCGCCGACCTCTCCGTCGATGAGGTGAGGCGCTATTCCCGTCACCTCATCATCCCGGATGTCGGGATGGAAGGCCAGAAACGTCTCAAGAACGCCCGCGTGCTCTGCGTGGGCGCCGGTGGACTCGGTTCACCAGAT
>JAJYSW010000270.1 GCA_021793335.1 Actinomycetes bacterium | reverse complement strand
CGCCGGTGCCCTCGTCATGGCCGTAGAACTGCTCCTGGGGCAGGCCGTAGCGCTCTTCGAGCTCGTCCCAGACGTAGCCGTCGATCGGATTGGTGATGAACCCGGTGGGCGTGTCGTGGCCCCACGAGCCGGGGTTCTCGGTCTGCTCGCTGGTCTCGGGCATGCCCGCGTCGAGCTGCTCCTGGACGAGCTGCTTCTCGTCCTCGGTGAGGTCCTCCAGGGCGAGCAGGGACTCCATGCCGTGGGTCCAGCGGTCGAGCGGAGCGGTGTCGTCCTCCTCGACCAGGCGCGGGTCGAAGGAGCCGTCTCCGGCCTTGACCTGCATGACGATCACCATCGCCTCACCCCAGGTCAGGTCTGCGACCTTCTTGCCGAACCAGACTTCGGACGCGGCGGCGATGCCGTAGGCGCCGCGGTTGTAGAAGTTGAGGTTCAGATAGTGCAGCAGGATGTTCTCCTTGGAGTACTCCTGCTCCAGCTTCATGGCCATGATGGCCTCGCGGGCCTTGCGGCCGTACGAGATGTCGTCGCGGAGCTCGGCGACCATGCCGGCGTACTGCTGGCTGATGGTCGAGGCGCCCTGGGTGTCACCGCCGGTGACGTTGTTGACCAGCGCACGCAGGGTGCCCTTATAGTCGACGCCCTCGTGCTCGAAGTAGTTCTTGTCCTCCAGCGCCAGCAGGGACCACACGACCGACCGGGGGAGGTCCTCGTAGTCGTCCACGAGTTTGCGGGTGAACTCGCCGTACCCGGCGACGATGGTCTCGCCGTCACCGTAGGTGAACGTGGTGGACTCGCCGAAGGCGAGCTCATCGGGCAGCGGGACGCTCTGGAAGAACGTGGCGCCGACGACGGTGCCCGTACCGATCAGCATGAGGGCGACCAGGATGAGAGCGGCATAGATGCGGCGGCGGCGCATGGACATGCGCTTCTTCTTCGGTTTCGACTCCTCGGCGGTGCGGGCGCGTCCCGCCGAGACGACCGAGGCGCGCCCCATGTTGCCGCCCGGGCCCGCCGGGGGCTCGCCATTCGGCCCGCCGGGGCCCGCCGCAGGGTTGAACCTCGCCGTGCCGACGGGGGGTCGGGCCGGTGGGGGATGCTGTTCGCGGCGTTCGTAGTCGCTCATGCTCAACCGTCCACGTGTTCGATATGCCGTTCCGCGGCCCGCCGGCCGTCACTCGGCCTTGCCGCGGGCGCACTGGGGGGAGGCGCTGGTGCACCTCCTCGGCGCCCCGGCGCTCGATCGCCGGGGGAGGCTTGGATGATAGCCAACCCGTTCCCGGCTCGCGATACATCCTCAGTTTGGCAGGCGGCTTCGGCGACCCCCTGGCCCCATGGGGCATCAGGGGTGTTCATGCGGCCCGAATGCTCTGTCACCGCCGGCCCGACGCCCCGAATGCGGCCCGGCGGCCCGAGAAGAGGCAACCGCCGAGGAAAGTCCCCTCCAAGGAGCGATAGCCGTGCATGCCGCCGCCGCCGAACCCGGCGGCCTCGCCGGCGGCGTAGAGCCCGGGCAGCGGATCGCCGTCCATGCGCAGTACACGGCCGTACAGATCGGTTTGGAGCCCGCCGAGCGTCTTGCGGGTGAGGAGGTTGAGCCGCACGCCGATGAGCGGCCCGGCCGCCGGATCGAGCAGTCGGTGCGGTGAAGCGACCCGGATCAGCCGGTCCCCGCGGTAGCTCCTGGCCCCGCGAAGCGCGGTCACCTGGAGATCCTTGGTGAACTTATTGGCCATCGCCGCGTCCCGCCCCGCCACGGCCTCCCGGACGGTATCGAGGTCCAGGAGCGGCTCTGCTGTGATCGAATTCATGCCCTCGACCAGCTTCGCGAGTGAATCGGCCACGACGAAATCGACGCCGTGGCGCTTGAACGCCTCGACCGGACCCGGAGCACCGGGCAGGACGCGTCTGAGCAACAGCTTGAGGTTCTTCCCGGTCAGATCCGGGTTCTGCTCGGAGCCCGAAAGAGCGAACTCCTTTTCCAGGATCTTCTGCGTCAGCACGAACCAGGTGTGCTCATGCCCGGTGGTCATGATGTGTTCGAGCGTGCCCAGAGTGTCGAAACCGGGGAACAGCGGCGCGGGCAGGCGGCGGCCGGTCGCATCGAGCCAGAGCGAGGAAGGGCCGGGCAGAATCCGGATGCCGTGGTGCGGCCAGATGGGGTCCCAGTTGACGATGCCCTCGGTGTAGTGCCACATGCGGTCGCGGTTGATCAGGTGGGCCCCCGAGTCCTCGGCGATCCCGAGCATGCGCCCGTCGACATGAGCGGGCACGCCCGAGATCAGCCGTTTGGGCGGTGCTCCGAGCCGAGCGGGCCAGTGCCGCCGGACCAGGTCGAAATCCCCGCCGATGCCGCCGGAGGCGATGAGGACGGCCTCGGCACTGAGCGAGAACTCGCCGACGGCCTCCCTGCCGGTGGCGACTCCGCGCGGTGCGTCGTCATCGGCCAGCACTGCTCCGCTCACTCCGGTGACGGTCCCGTTCGCCGTCTCCAGCCGGTCGACCCGGTGACGGAACGCGAGCCGCACGAGCCCGGCGTCGACCGCCTCGCGGACCAGCCGGGCGAACGGCTCGACCACTCCGGGGCCGGTTCCCCAGGTGATGTGGAACCGCGGCACCGAGTTCCCGTGCCCCTCGGCGGTGTAGCCGCCGCGCTCGGCCCACCCGACCACGGGGAAGAACCGGACTCCCAGGCCGTGCAGCCAGGCGCGCTTCTCACCTGATGCGAAATCGATATAGGCCTCGGCCCACTTGCGCGGCCAGGCGTCCTCTTCCCGGTCGAAACCGGCGCTGCCGAGCCAGTCGCGCCAGGCCAGCTCGCGCGAGTCCCGGATGCCCATGCGCCGTTGCTCGGGTGAATCGACCAGGAACAGCCCGCCGAAGGACCAGAACGCCTGTCCACCGAGAGACTGCTCGCCCTCCTGGTCGAGGAGCACGACCTTCTTTCCCAGCCGGGCCAGCTCGGCGGTGGCGACCAGCCCTGCGAGCCCGGCCCCCACCACGATGACGTCACTGTCCACGGCCTGCACCTTCCCGAAGCGGCGGACGCACCTACCGGCGCGTAGGGGAGGTATACCAGGGCGGCGACGAGCACGTCAACCGATCAGGCCCGAGCCGCCGCGGCCCTGTTCGGTCTGTGGGCTCTCGGTACACTGCTTCGCTAGGGGGCCTTGTATTTCGACGGTGTCGACGGTCCTGCTCGGATGTTTCGCATCCGCGTATCCCGGCTTCGGTGCGGGACACGGCGAGTGCGTTCAACGGCAGGCGCGGGCGACGATGGCCTCGCCCCTCATCTCGGCGGTTCCGTGCCCGACCGCCGCACCGCGGGCCGCAGCGACCGCGATGTTCCGTGGCACTGTTCCTGGAAGGGACGGAACCATATGCAAGATCCGATCGAACCCGGCCTGAGGTACACCCGTGAACAGGTACGGGCACATTTCGGCGGATCGCTTCAGGGTGGGATCGTGCCGAGCAAGCAGGGCAGGACGGTCCTGCTGTACTCGGATCACTCAGTCGCAGGCGACTACGGATACGAGGACGGCTGGGTGGACGAATACCTCTACGAGTACACCGGGACCGGACAGTCCGGTGATCAGAGCATCCGTGGCATGAATGGTTCGATCCTGCACCATCGCGAGCGCGGCTTCGATGTGCTTCGGCTCTTCGTCGCATACGACAAACCCAGGGGCGCCCAGATCTTCCGGTACGTGGGCCGGTTCCATGTGGACGAGACGGAGCCCTGTTTCTTCCGGCGGAACCACGGCATGGACGGGAAGCTGCGCGATGCCCTGATCTTTCGCCTGCGCCCTGACGGGCCCGTCTCGGCACAGCGCATTGACTATGTCGAGCCGACCGTTCGGACCACGGTCGCCAGGTGGCACCCCGGTCCACCGTCGAATACGGCGTCGGAATCTGTTGCGGAAGCCAGCGGCGGCCGCCAGATTCCGACGGAGCGGAACGTCCGCGGCTCCTTCGACCGCAAAGCGGTGGAGGCACTTGAAGGCCACAGGCGGGAGGCTGAACTCTCCTCACGCTTCACGGCGTCGCTTCGTTCACTGGGACATGAGGTCACACGGTTCGAGATCAAGATCGAGGGACAGCGGTCCTCGCTTCGCACCGATCTGTTCGACGCGACCGACAACGTCCTGTACGAGGTGAAGGCATCCTCCTCTCGGGACTCGATTCGCTTTGCGATCGGCCAGCTCTTCGACTACCGGCGTCACCTCCGCCCCGAGCCGGCTCGGCTCGCGATCCTTCTTCCCGAGGCTCCCGAAAAGGATCTTCGGGAGCTCATCGAATCCGTCGGCATCTCACTGGTGTACGAGGACGGCGACGAGTTCTTCGGGCGGCCGG
>JAJYSW010000269.1 GCA_021793335.1 Actinomycetes bacterium | reverse complement strand
TGTCCAGCGGCACCGACCGGTACCTGTTCGAGGCCGTCCGCCTCGCGCTCGACCACTGGGCGGTCGATCCCGAGTCGCTGCGGCGCGAAGGCCCCGACGGCGCGGAACTGCCGTTGGACGCCGCCCGGTTCTTCATCGCCTTCAGGGACGAACTGGGGTTGAGCGAGGAGATCCTTCCCGTCTACCTCGAAGAGATCGCCAGCACCGTCAACCGTGGCGCCTACCAGTTCGCCGTGCCGCAGCCGAGCGCCGCTGAACTCCTCGATGCCGATTTCCAGCGGATCGAGGCGGCCATGACCGGCGGACACCCGTCCTTCGTCGCCGGTTCGGGGCGGCTCGGCTTCACCTCGGCCGACTATCGGGATTTCGCCCCCGAGACCGGCGCGGGGGTGCGCCTGCTGTGGCTCGCGGCGCTGCGGCGGCACGCGATGTTCGCCGCCTCCGCCGAGCTGAGCCCCGACTGGCTGCTGGAGACGCAGTTCGGCGCCGCGGACCGCGAGCGGTTCGCGTCCGTGCTCGCGGACCGGGGCCTGACGTTCGAGGACGTGCATCTGATCCCGGTGCATCCGTGGCAGTGGCGGAACAAGATCACCACGACGTTCGCGGCCGAGATCGCCGAGGGCCGGCTGGTGCCGCTGGGCGAGACGAGCGACGAGTACCAGGCGCAGCAGTCGATCCGGACGTTCTTCAACCGCTCCCGGCCCGAGACCGACTACGTCAAGACCTCGCTGTCGGTGCTGAACATGGGCTTCATGCGCGGACTGTCCGCCGAGTACATGGAGGTCACGCCCGCCATCAACGACTTCGTGGCCGATCTCGTCCACGGCGACCCGAGCCTGAAGCGGACGGGCGTGACGATCCTGCGCGAGCGCGCGGCCGTCGGCTACCGACACCCGGCCTACACGGCGAGCGCGCCGAAGGGCTCGCCGTACCGGAAGATGCTGGCGGCGCTGTGGCGCGAGAGCCCGGTCCCCCGGCTGGGACCGGGCGAGCGGGCGGCCACGATGGCCTCGTTGCTGCACGTCGACGCCGAGGGCCGTCCGTTCGCCTCGGCGCTCATCGCCCGCTCGGGCCTGGGGGCCGAGGCCTGGCTGCGTCGTTACCTCGACGCCTACCTGGTGCCGCTGGTCCACTGCTTCTACAAGTACGGGCTCGCGTTCATGCCGCACGGGGAGAACGTGATCCTGGTGCTGCGCGGCGGCCGTGTGGACCGCGTGCTCATCAAGGACATCGGCGAGGAGGCGGCGATCTTCGACGAGTCCGTGCCGGTGCCGCCGGAGGCCGAACGCATCAAGGGCCCGATCCCCGACGAGGTGCGGACTCTGGCGATCCTGACCGATGTCGTGGACTGCTTCCTGCGGTTCCTGTCGGCGATCCTGCACCTCGACGGCGTGCTCGATGAGCGCGATTTCTGGCGTACGACCGCGGAGGCGATCAAGCGGTACCAGTCCGAGCATCCGGAGCTGGCCGAAGAGTTCACCCGGTTCGACCTGTTCGAGGAGACGTTCGGGCTTTCGTGCTTGAACCGTCTGCAACTCAGGAATAACCGGCAGATGGTGAATCTGGAGAACCAGGATGAGAGTCTGATCTACGCGGGCAGGCTCGACAATCCGCTCGCTGCGTGGCGCTGATCCGAGTGCCGCCCGCTCCGGGAACGGGGCGGGCGGCATCGACGCGCCATCATGGAATGGTGAACTTCGACTACGATTTCTCCGCTCGGCCCGTGCTCATCACGGGCGCCAGCCATGGCCTGGGTCTGGTGACCGCGCATCTCCTCGCCTCCTTCGGCGCGCCGCTCGCGCTGTGCGCGCGGGACACCGCCCGGCTGAACGAAGAGACCGATCGGCTGCGAGAGCACTCGGATGTCCCGATATTCACCCGGGCGCTCGACGTGGTCGACGAGGAGACCCTCGTCGAGTTCGTCGATGAGGCCGGTCGGCGGCTCGGCGACTGCTCCGGCATCGTGGCCAATGTGGGCGGCTCGCGTGGCACTCATCTGCTCGACAGCTCCCCCGACGATTGGGCCTATACCTTGGGCGTCAACGTGGTCGGCGCCATGACGGCGCTGCGCGCGGCGGTGCCGCAGCTGCGGCGCACCGGCGGATCGGCGGTCCTGGTCTCCTCGATCTCGGGTTCGAAGCCCGCGCCGGGGCTGACGTACGGGGCCACGAAGGCCGCGCTCGACCACGCGGCCCGGATTCTCGCCCGGGAGCTGGGCACAGAGGGCGTCCGCGTCAACGCCGTGGCGCCGGGGTCGATGCTGGTGCCCGATCGCCGATGGGACCGTTTGCGGGTCGACAGCCCCGAGGAGTACGCCGCGTTCCAGCAGGAGTTCCCCGGCGGACGGCTGGTCGACCCGGTCGATGTGGCCGCGACGATCGCGTTCCTGCTCTCGGACGGCGCCAAGGGCGTCAACGGCGCGGTCATACCGGTCGACGGGGCCCAGAACGCCCCGACGGCCTACGGCTATTGAGCGCGTCCCGCGGGCCGGCCGTCAGTTCCTCACGTGGGCGAGGACCATGCCGATCGGGACGCTGACGAGGAGCACGATCAGCGCGGCCCGGTAGGCCCACAGCGGGAGTGCGCGTGCCGCCCCGCGGGTGAGGCCGAGCGCGGCGCCCAGCGCCGCGACCAGCAGCGCCGCACCGGCGTCCACCACCAGTGGAAGGCCCGTCAGCGTGCCGGCGATGACCGCCGCGTTCCCGAGGGCCCAGGCCGCCGCCTGGCTTCGGGCCAGGGCCGGGCGGATCGGCCGGACGGTGAGCCGCGTCTGCGCGGCGCCGATCGCGCACGAGGCCGTCCCGCACACCAGGACGAGGTAGGCGGCCGCCCAGCTGCCTTTCGCGAGGCCCAGCGGGCCGGTGACGGCCGCGACGAGGCCGCCGAGGACGACGCACACGGCGCCGGAGGCGAACAGGGCCCGGCCGAGCCGGGTTCCGGTTCCGGTTCCGGTTCCGGGGGAAGGGTCGCCGGTGCTCTGATCGTCGACGAGGCCGGCCGGGGAGGTCTGGTCCACGGGGTTCCTTTCGGGTCGGGCCGCTGCGGCGGCGCGGGCGGTGTTCACGGACGGTTCGGGGCGGTGTGGGCGAGGCAGCGGTCGGGTTCGGCGAAGGCCTCCAGCCGGTCGACGGTGACCGGCGAACGCCAGGTCTCCAGGGCGCCTCGCATCAGGCCGAGGTGGATGCCGCATACGACCGGGGAGCCGGATTCGGCGAGTTCGAGGAAGGGGCAGTGCCGCAGGCCGATCAGGGACCGGTCGCCGTCCTCGTTCCGTTCGGGGGCGAAGCCCAGTTCGTCGAGCAGGGCCATGAGGCGCTCCACGGTGTCCTCGGGCGGCGCGTCGCCGATTCGGGAGGCCGAGCGGCGCCCCCAGGCTCGCCCGGCCTCGACGGCCCGGGCCCGGGGATCGTCCGGCACGTCGGTCGGGCCACCGGCGACGGCATCGACGAGGACCTCGGCGAGCAGCCGGTAGTGGCGCGGGCCCGCCGGGTCCATGCCCCGGACCGCCCGGAACAGCTGGGCGGGTCGGCCGGGCGCGCGCCGCTCGGCCCGGCCGCGTTCGACCCGGCCGCTCTCGACGAGCTTGCCGAGGTGGAAGCGGACCGTGTTGGGGTGCACGGCGAGCTGTTCGGCGATCTGGGCGATGCTCAACGGCCCGGTCGCGTCCTTGAGCGTCCGGAGCACCTCTTCTCGGCGGCTCGCGGCATGATTCGCATCATCGTTCACGGCATCGGCGGCCATGTCGGTCAGCTCCCTCGGCCCGTTCTCGACCGGGCGGTTCGTCGCCGCGACCCGCCGGACGGGGTGCGGTGGTGCGGTCGCGTCGATCACACGGCTATATTTTACACAAACTCTCATTGTAAAAAATATCGAGGCGGGAGCGCAGAGATGAATCAGCAGACGGACCGACAGGCCGAGCAGGAGCTCGACGTGCGGGGCATGCACAAGCCCGATAAGCACCCGGCGATCTTCGCCGCCTATGACGCGCTGCCGGTCGGCGGCGCGTTCATCCTGGTCAACGACCACGACCCGAAGCACCTCAGAGACGAGTTCGAGACCGCTCACCCCCGCGGATACGGCTGGGAGTACCTGTCCCGCGAACGGCGGAACTGGCGAATCCGGATCACCCGGCTCGCCGCGACACCGCTCCCCCGCGTCCTGGCCGATACCACCGGGCTCGCCGCGAACGTCGGGGAACCGGACGTCAGCGGCGCCGTGTGGCGGCTCCAAGAGGAGGAGCGCGAGCTGGACTCCAACGTCATCGCGCTGCCGCCGGGAGGCGGCATCGGCTCCCACGTCGGCCCCGACGTCGACGTCCTCATCCATGTCCTCGCCGGTGCGGGGCAACTGACCACCGAGCTCGACACGATC
>JAJYSW010000268.1 GCA_021793335.1 Actinomycetes bacterium | reverse complement strand
CTGCCGCATCGGACCGGAGCACCTGCAGCGCGCCCGCACCAGCGACATGATCTTCTCCCGCACGGGAAAGGCGCTCTCGGACTACCGCACGTTCCACGACCGCAAGGCCGGGAATCAGAAAGGCGTGCAGTCGGCGAACGACGAGCTGATGCGCGATCACGGCCTCTCGGTCGTGAAGCGTCTGGAGCACGCGCCGAAGGACTGGGAGCTGCGCCGCGAGGACTTCGCCGAGGGATCGCTCGACCGCGAGATGGGCGACCGGATGAGCGCTGCCCTGACCGATCCCCGCGCGGTGGACAAGGCCGGTCTCGAAGCGGTGATCGACGAGCAGAACCAGCAGCTCGGCGATGACGGGGAGAGGGTGCCGCGGATGCGGCTGCACAGCCCCGTCAGCAAGAAGGGCAAGCGCGCCGGGCAGGAGACCTGGACGCTCTACATCGAGGACCGCCGCGGCGAGTCCGGGCGCGCCGAGCGCCGCAAGCGCGCGAGCGCACTCTCGGCGGACTTCACCCCGGAGGGCGCGCAGGCGTTCTTCGACTACCACCAGCAGCAGAAGGAGCAGGAACATGAGCGCAGCACTCGACAGGCTGAAGCAGCAGAACGGGCCCGTGCAGTCGCCGCCGCCGCTCGGCAGTCCGGAGACGATGGAGCTGTTGACCTCGATCCTCGCCGCCGTCGAGGCGCAGAATACGAGGATCGCCACGCTGGCCGAGCAGCAGAAGAAGCTCGCGGGGTTCGTGAAGGTCATGGACGAGGAGACGACGAGGCGGCTGGAGCGGATCACGGCCCCGGCGTCGACCTCCTCGCCCTCCAGCGACGTGTCCGCGAGGATCGCGAGTATCGAGAGCAGGCAGAACGAGATCGCGAGCACGCTCGGCGAGTTCGCGCAGAGTCTCAACGGCGAGAGCTTGAACGCCGCGTCGCGGAGCTTGGTCGCGGAGGCGCAGAAGAATCGCGCGGCTACGGCCTCGGCGATTGAGGGGCTCAAGGCGCAGGCCGCGGCGAACCAGAAGCTCTTGAGCCAGGTCGGCGGCGCGGTGCAGCGGATCGAGAAGCGCACCGAGGAACGGGTCGAGAAGGCCGTCGAGCAGGTCGCCGGGGAGGCTTCGACCACGATGACCGCGAACCTCGATGCGTCGAACGAACGGGCCGAGCGGATCATCGCGGCGACGGCGAAGCTGGAAGCGCGTCAGCTCTGGTCGGCGGCCGCGGCGATGTGCCTCGCCCTCCTGCCGGTGGTCGTGGTCGTCGCCGGGCTTTGGATGGGTATCGCCGGGCTCATCACCGGCGCTCAGTGGGCGCTGGACGTGGACGGGAGCGTGTGGCTCGGCATCGGGCGGTGGCTCGCGGTCGGCGCTGGCCTTGCCGGGTCCGGCTACGGGCTCTTCGCGTCCGTCCGGTGGGCCGCCGGTCTCGTGGAGACGTGGAAGGGTCGCGGGATGCCGACGTGGCCGAGCTGGCGCAAGAGGTGACCGTGATTCCCGAGGGCAAGCGCGCGGAGCGCGTGCGGCAGCCCTGCAACTGGACGATAGGTCAGCACACACTGTATAGTTCAGTGCATGCTGACTATTGCTTCGCGCCTCGACGTCATGAACCGGCTGGGCCGGGCCATGGCGGACCCGACGCGCTCCAAGATACTGATGTCCCTGCTCGACGGCCCGAGCCACCCCGCCGTGCTCTCGCGCGAGTTGGGGCTGACGCGGTCGAACGTGTCGAACCACCTAACCTGCCTGCGCGACTGCGGGATCGTGGTCGCCGAGCCCGAGGGCCGCCAGACCCGCTACGAGATCGCCGACCCACACCTGGCCGCGGCGCTGACGGCGCTGGTGGACGTGACGCTGGCGGTGGACGAGAGCGCGCCGTGCATCGACCCGCACTGCTCGGTGCCCGGTTGCTGCGCCGCGACAGGCTCGGAGGACGCTTCGTGAGCGCGGCCTGCGGCTGCGACGAGCCGGCCGCCAGCGCCGCCGAGGAGGTGGAGGAGGAGGCCGAGCGCCCGTGGTGGCGCGACCCGGGCCTGGTGGTGCCGATCCTCTCCGGCGTCGCGTTCGGCATCGGCCTGTTGCTGGAGTGGTTGGGGCTGCACGTCGCGGCGCTGGTCGCGTTCTGGGCGGGCCTGCTGCTGGGCGCGTACACGTTCGCGCCCGGCGCGCTGCGGAACCTGTTCGTCAAGCGGAAGCTGGGGATCGCGCTGCTGATGACGATCAGCGCCGTCGGCGCGGTCATCCTCGGCTACGTCGAAGAGGCCGCCGCGCTGGCGTTCCTGTACTCGATCGCCGAGGCCCTGGAAGACAAGGCGATGGACCGCGCCCGCGGCGGCCTGCGCGCGCTACTCAAGCTCGTGCCGGAGACCGCCACCGTGCTGCGCGACGGTGCCTCGGTCGAGATCCCGGCGAAGGAGATCGCCGTCGGCGACGTGCTGCTGGTCCGCCCGGGCGAGCGGGTCGCGACCGACGGCCTGGTCCGCGTTGGCCGCTCCAGTCTGGACACGTCGGCGATCACCGGCGAGTCGATCCCGGTCGAGGTCGCGCCCGATGATGCAGTGTCGGCGGGCGCGATCAACACCGCCGGAGTCCTGGAGGTCGAGGCGACCGCGGCGGGCACCGACAACTCGCTGACCACCATTGTGGAGCTGGTCGAGCAAGCCCAGGCCGAGAAGGGCGACCGGGCCCGCATCGCCGACCGGATCGCCCGCCCGCTGGTGCCCGGCGTGATGGTCCTCGCCGTCCTTGTCGGCGTGCTCGGCTCGCTGCTCGGCGACCCCGAGACCTGGATCACCCGCGCCCTGGTCGTCCTCGTCGCCGCCAGCCCGTGCGCGCTGGCGATCGCGGTGCCCGTCACCGTGGTCTCCGCGATCGGCGCGGCGACGAAGTTCGGCGTCGTCATCAAGAGCGGTGCCGCCTTCGAGCGCCTCGGCGGCATCCGCCACCTCGCCGTCGACAAGACCGGCACCCTGACCCGCAACCGGCCCGAGGTCACCGCCGTCGTCGCCGCCGACGGGTTCGACGACGCCCAGGTGCTCGCCTGGGCAGCGGCCGTGGAGCAGCACTCGACGCACCCGCTCGCCGCCGCCATCGCCGCCGCGGGCCAAGGAGCGCCCGCCGCGCAGGACGTGACGGAGGAGGCCGGGCACGGCATTGGCGGCATGGTGGACGGCCGCCGGGTGACGGTGGGCAGCCCCCGCTGGATCGACGCGGGGCCGCTCAAGGCCCGGGTCGAGGACCTGGAGGCCGAGGGCCAGACTTGCGTGCTCGTGGCCGTCGACGGCGAACTGGCCGGGGCGATCGGCGTCCGCGACGAGCTGCGCCCCGAGGTCCCCGAGGTCGTGCGCACGCTGCGGGCCCAGGGCGTCGAGGTGAGCATGCTCACCGGCGACAACGCCCGCACCGCGCACGCGCTCGCGCAGCTCGCTGGGATCGGCGACGTGCACGCCGAGCTGCGGCCCGAGGACAAGGCCCGCATCGTCGCCCAGCTCTCTAAGGCCTCGCCGACGGCGATGATCGGCGACGGCATCAACGACGCCCCCGCCCTGGCCGGTGCGACCGTGGGCATCGCGATGGGCGCGACCGGATCCGACGCCGCGATCGAGTCCGCCGACGTCGCCTTCACCGGTCACGACCTCGGCCTGATCCCGCAGGCTCTGCGGCACGCCCGCCGAGGCCGGGCGATCATGAACCAGAACATCGTGCTGTCCCTGGCGATCATCACCGTGCTGCTGCCGCTGGCCATCACCGGCGTGCTCGGCCTGGCCGCAGTCGTCCTCGTCCACGAAGTCGCCGAGGTCGTCGTCATCGCCAACGGGCTGCGCGCCGCGCGTGCCCGCAAGAGCCAAGCGGCGGCTGCGTCGCCTGAGACGGCGTCACCGGCCGCGGTCCGCGCGGACAGAGCCTGAGAGGAGTGGATCGTGGAGATCACGTTGCAGTACTTCGACGGGTGCCCGAACTGGGAGGTGCTCGACCGGCGGCTCACCGAGGCCCTCGACGGCCGATCGGACGTCCGCGTCGTGCATCAGCGAGTCGAGACTGCCGAGGACGCCGCCCGCCTCGGGTTCCACGGGTCCCCGACCGTCCTCATTGACGGCTCCGACCCCTTCGCCGACGAGCACACGCCGGTGGGGCTCGCCTGTCGAGTGTTCCGCACTCCTGCCGGGCTGGCTGGTTCGCCCACCGTCGATCAGCTGCGCGAAGTACTCGATGCGCCTCTATGAGGGTGGAGCACCGCCGGGTTGCGCGATCATCGCACCGACGCTCAGCGCAGGAAGAGCCGCCTTCATCGAAAACCAGCCAGGATTGCCGTCAACGTTGTGCTGTAGAGCGCGCCGACGCTGACAACAAGTGCTACAACCCAGGCATGCGCTAGCCGCGCACGATCACGTCGGCTC
>JAJYSW010000267.1 GCA_021793335.1 Actinomycetes bacterium | reverse complement strand
GAGCACAAGGTCGACTCCGTGCGGCTGCCGCACGGCGCGCAGATTCTCCGGATCGACTCGCGCGGCGAAGTCGCCGAGCTCGCCGTCTTCGACGCCGACACGCGCGAGTGGACGCCCGTCGGCGAGGGCTCGGACGGGCTCGGCTCCGGCGACCGAACCGGCGAGAGCGGCGGCCCGGCCGCCATCGAGGCCGCTGCGCCTTCGGCGCTCCCGGCCTCCTCGGGCGACGCCACGGTGCCGACCGGGCCGATGGGCGAGGCCGCCCCCGGCTACGGCGCCGGCGGCTACGAGGGCTCCGCGCTGGGCGACGCGTTCGGGGCCGACCCCGCCGAGGGGCACTACGACCTGGTGCGGCCCGCACCCGAGGACAAGGCCGCATCCGTGCTGGACCACCGTGAATGGAAGGGCGCCTGATGAGGGACGGTTATATCGCTCGCTGGAACGGCGCCGAATACGATTCCAGCCCCGACGGGGCGCACGTGCGGCTGTACTCGCCGACCGGCGGCGACGGCTTCGTGCAGGTGGCCGAAGGTCGGTACCGCCGCGGCGTGCCGATCAGCGAGCTCGACGACTTCTTCTACGTGCGCACCGTCTGCACCTGGCGCGGCGAGCCGTTCTTCGTGCTCGGTGAATCGGGGGACTGGCTGCGGCTGGAGTACCGGGGCGGGCGCAGCGACGTGGCGGTGAGCCTGGGCCTGGAGCCCTATGACACCGGCGTGTACCAGATCTGGGCTCCGGTGGGCGAAGTCAGCGACATCGCCGAGCAGTACCTCTGATCCCACGGGTGCGTTAGGGCCGTTGCGGCGGCGCGACGCTCAATCTCAGGAAGAAAACCGGCCGGCGACCGCTTTCACGCGGGCGCCGTTTTGCTGTATGCTTCAGAAAACCGCAAGAAAGCGCTTGCCGTTCTCGGCGTCGCCGCAGACCGCCTCCAAGGCCCCGCGGCGATGTCCGCGAGCCGTGCCTCGGCCCGGCGGCGACGCTTGCGGACCGCATATTTGCACCGTCATCGTCTGGAGCAGACCCCTATGGCAGAACGAATCACCGTCGGCATCGCCCTGAACGGCGTGACCGGACGCATGGGCTACCGGCAACACCTGGTGCGCTCCCTCCTCGCCATCCGCGAGCAGGGCGGCGTCGAACGAGCGGACGGATCGGTCATCTGGCCCGAGCTGACCCTCGTCGGCCGCAACGCCGATAAGCTCGCCGACATCGCCTCGCGCCACGGCCTGGAGCGGTACACCACCGACCTCGATGAGGTGCTCGCCGACGACGGCATCGACGTCTACTTCGACGCGCTCACGACCCAGCACCGCCTCGGCGCTGTGGGTGCCGCGATCAAAGCCGGCAAACACGTCTACACCGAGAAGCCCATCGCGACCAACCTTGAGGACGCCCTGGGCCTGGCCCGTGCCGCCCGCGACGCCGGCGTCAAGAACGGCGCCGTCGCCGACAAGCTGTACCTGCCCGGCCTGCGCAAGCTCAAGCGCCTGATCGACTCCGGCTTCTTCGGCCGAGTCCTGTCCGTGCGCGGCGAATTCGGCTACTGGGTCTTCGAAGGCGACTGGCAGGACGCGCAGCGGCCCTCGTGGAACTACCGCGCCGAAGACGGCGGCGGCATGGTCCTCGACATGTTCCCGCACTGGTCCTACGTCTTCGAAGGCGCATTCGCCCCGATCAAATCCGTCTCCGCCCACGTCACCACCCACATCCCCGAACGCATCGACGAGCAGGGCAAGCCCTACGCCGCCACGGCCGACGACGCCGCCTACGCGATCTTCGAACTGGCCGACGGCACCGTCGCCCAGATGAACTCCTCGTGGTGCACGAGGGTCGACCGCGAAGAACTCGTCGAATTCCACGTCGACGGCACCGAGGGATCGGCCATCGCCGGGCTCCGCAAATGCCGTGCCCAGCACCGCGCCCACACGCCCAAGCCCGTGTGGAACCCCGATATCGACCAGCCGATCGCCTTCCGTGAGCAATGGAACGAAGTGCCCGACAACGAGCAGTTCGACAACGGCTTCAAACTCCAGTGGGAGGAATTCCTGCGCCACGTCGTCGACGACGCCCCCTGGCACCACGACTTCCTCGCCGCCGCCCGCGGCGTCCAGCTCGCCGAGGCCGGCTACCGTTCCGCCCTCGAAGGGCGCCGCATCGAACTTGAGGAGCTCCAGCTGTGAGCCGCGAATTCCATTCCCGGGTGATCTATTCGGCCGTCCACGTGGTCGCCGACCCGCTCGCCGACAACGGGCCCGGCCGTCCCGCCGCCGTCGACTGGGACGCCACGATCCGCTACCGCCGCCATCTGTGGGACCTCGGCCTCGGCGTAGCCGATGCCATGGACACCGCTCAGCGGGGCATGGGCCTGGACTGGGAGGCCACAAAGGAACTCATTCGCCGCTCCGCCGACGCCGCCGGACCAGAAGACCTCCTCGCCTGCGGCGTGGGCACCGACCAGCTTCCCGCCGCCCCCGCCACACTCGACCGGATCAAGGCGACCTACCTCGACCAGCTCGCCGTCGTCGAAGACGCCGGAGCCGGAGCCATCCTCATGTGCTCGCGGGCCATGGCCGCCACCGCGACAGGCCCCGACGACTACCGGAACCTCTACGGCGAACTGCTGAACCAAGTCAGCGGCAAGGCGATCCTCCACTGGCTCGGCCCCATGTTCGATCCGGCCCTGGAAGGCTACTGGGGCTCGACCGACCTGAACGAGGCCGCCGACACCTTCGTCGAGATCATCGCCGAGAACGCGGCCAAGATCGACGGCATCAAGATGAGCCTCCTCGACGCCGACGCCGAGATCGCCCTGCGCCGCCGCCTCCCCGAGGGCGTGCGCTGCTATACCGGCGACGACTTCAACTACCCGGAGCTCATCGCCGGCGACGAACAGGGACACTCCGATGCGCTCCTGGGCATCTTCGACCCCCTGGCCCCCTTGGCCGCCGCAGCCGTCAAACGCCTCGACGAGAACGACGAAGCCGGCTTCCGAGCCATCCTCGACCCGACGGTGCCCCTGGCCCGCAAGGTCTTCGAACACCCGACCTTCAACTACAAGACCGGCGTGGTCTTCCTGGCCTGGCTCGCCGGGCACCAAGACCACTTCAGGATGGTCGGCGGTCTGGAGGCGGCCCGCACCATCGGTCACCTCACCGAGGTCTACGACCTGGCGTGCGACATCGATCTCTTCGAGGACCCGGCGCTCGCCGCCGACCGCTTCGACGCCCTGCTGAAGGTGTCCGGCCGACCGCCCAGGAGGAAGGCATGAGCGGCATCCTCGAACGCTTCTCGTTCAACCACGCCACCGCCAAGTTCTGGGACCAGACCGAGGCCATCGAAGCCTGTGCCCGCACCGGCTCGGGCATCGGCCTGTGGCGCGAGCCCGTCGCCGAACGCGGCCTCGCCGCGACCGCGAAACAGGTCCGCGACGCCGGAGTCGACGTCACCAGCCTGTGCCGGGCCGGGTTCTTCACCGATCCCACCCCGCAGGCCATCGACGACAACCGGCGAGCCATCGACGAGGCCGCCGAACTCGGCGCCCCCGCCCTCGTCCTCGTCGCCGGGCCGATCCCCGAAGGCGGCACCGTCGACAGCGCCCGAGACGGCGTCGCAGCGGCGCTCGCTCAACTCGCCCCGTACGCCGCCGAACGCGGCGTGACCCTCGCGATCGAACCGCTCCACCCGATGTTCGCCTCGGATCGCTGTGTCGTCTCCACCCTCGGTCAGGCCCTCGACTTGGCCGAGGCCCACCCCGCCGAGGCCGTCGGTGTAGTCGTGGACACCTACCACATCTGGTGGGATCCCGAGGTCTGGAACGGCATCGCCCGCGCCGGAGCCGCAGGCCGCATCGCCTCCTTCCAGCTCGCCGACTGGATCACCCCGCTCCCGGCGGGCGTGCTCACCGGCCGAGGCCAGCTCGGCGACGGATGCATCGAGATGCGCCGCTACCTCGACGCCGTCGACGCGACCGGCTTCACCGGACCGATCGAGGTCGAACTGTTCAACGACGCCCTCTGGGCCAGGCCGGGGCCCGAGGTCTTCGAGGAGACCCGCGCCGCGTTCGCCGCGGCGCTCTCCTGAGCCGCGGCCCCGCGAACCGAGGTCCCGCGGCCGATGAGCGGCATCCCGGGCCGCTCATCGGCCGCCGACCCGGCGCCCTCCACGGCGCGATCCTCCCTCCGGCGGCAGCGCCGCCGGGTTCGCAGCAGCGCTCAGAAGAGGCATCCGGGCAGAGCCGCGCGAGCCCCGCCGAACCCGGAACGAGGGGCGCCGCCATGAGCGAGGCGGCTCCTTGCGAACCGGGACGACCCCCGCTCGGGCCCCGCTCACCACGGCCCTGAGCAGCGCAATCGCCGCTTCGGCCGGAGCCGTCTCGGGCGATCGTCACGCCAC
>JAJYSW010000266.1 GCA_021793335.1 Actinomycetes bacterium | reverse complement strand
CATCGAGGGGCAGGGGAGCACCGCCCGGCCGTCAGGCCATGCGGTCGGCCCGCCAGGAGCGCATCGGCTCGGCGAGGTCCATCGCGGCGAACTCCGGCGTCCAGTCCGTGTGCCGGTACCCCAGGCCGAGGTCGGTGTGGTGCAGCTCGACCTCGACCAGGCGCCGCGTCGGGATCTCGCCGGTCGGGAACGTCACGCCGGTGGGGGTCTCGATCACGGTGTCCCAGGCGGCGTCGGTCGTCTCCTCGACCGCGGCGGTGAACTCGGCGGCGGACTCGGCGAGATCGGCGGTCAGCTCCGCGGCCGAGCGACCGACGCCGGCCGCGATGCCGGCCTCCCGCGCTTCCTCACTCGGATAGCCGGGCACGCCCTCACCGGTCGAAGCCCAGATGAGCATGTCGCGCATTGCGTCGCACGAGCGCGCGACGTGGGCGACGACGTGGCCTCTCGTCCACCCCGCGAGCAGCGAGGGCGACCGAAGATCCTCATCGGACATCTCTGCGACGGCGGCGACGAGCCGCGCGGTGGCCGCGGCGATCACATGCATGGTCTCGGTGCGTTCGGTGTCCACCGGTGCATCCTATCGGCGATGCGGGCATTCCCCTCCGCATCGAAGGCGCCCGGCGGTTCGCACGGCCGCCCTTCCCGCCCTCAGCGGAGCATCGCATCGATGCGGCCGGGGGCCAGGGCGTGCTCGATGACCATGACGCCGGCGCCGATCGCCCCGCTGGCCTCGCCGGTGCGCGCCGCGACGATCCGCAGATGCCTGGTGGCCAGCGGCAATGAGCGCTGGTAGATGACCTCGCGCACCCCGGCTATCAGGTGGTCGCCCGCCAGGGCGAGGGAACCGCCGATGACGATGATGGACGGGTTGAAGAAGTTGACGGCACCGGCCAGGACCTCGCCGATGTCGCGGCCCGCCTGTCGGATCAGCCGGAGCGCGGGGACCGAGCCGGAGCGGGCGAGTTCGACGACGTCGCGGGAACCGCCCGCGGCGATGCCCTGCTCGGTGAGTTTCGCGGCGATGGCCGCGCCCGAGGCCACGGCTTCGAGGCAGCCGGTGTTCCCGCAGCGGCAATGGGTCTCCTCGGCCCCGGAGACCTTGATGTGCCCCATGTCGCCGGCCGCACCCTGCGCCCCCCGGTAGACCTGGCCGCCGGCGATGATGCCGCAGCCGATGCCGGTGGCGGCCTTGATGAACAGCAGGTGCTCCGAGTCGGTCCAGGCGGCGAAGTGCTCACCGAGGGCCATGATGTTGACGTCGTTGTCCACCAGCACCGGGACGTCGATGCGGCGCTTGATGTAGCCGGGGACGTCGAAGCCGTCCCAACCGGGCATGATCGGCGGGTTGACCGCGCGACCGGCGGAGTGCTCGACCGGTCCGGGCAGGCCCACGCCGATGCCGAGCAGCTCGGTCGGGGACCGTCCGACCTCATCGAGGAGCTTGCTGCCGTGCTCGATCGTCCAGTCCAGGACCGCTTCGGGACCGAGCGCGATGTCGAGGTCGGCGTTGCGCTGCGCCATGACCGTCCCGGCGAGGTCGGTGACGGCGAGCCGGGCATGGGTGGCGCCGAGGTCGGCTCCGAGGGTGACGCGGGCGCCGGGATGGAACGCGAAGGTGGCCGGGGGTCTGCCGCCGGTGGAGGCGGTCTCGCCGGAAGGGGCGATGAGCCCCGAGGCCAGGAGGGCGTCGATGCGTCCGGTGACGGTGGACCGTGCGAGACCGGTGAGCGTGGACAGTTCGGAACGGGTCCGGGGCACGCCGTCTCGTAGGAGTCGCAGCAGGGTGCCTGCTCCTGCGGGCGTCGCAGTGGCGGGTCGGGGCGGCGCGGACGAATCATCTGTCACGGCACTAGTGAATCACACCGAGGGGAACGCAGAAAGAACATCACTATTACATAACATCGATCAACTTTTGCTTGACCGATGTCATAAGTGGGCTCTAGGCTCCCCATATGGCTCCAGTCACAACTACCACGCCGACGACCTACCGGGCCGCGATCATCGGCACCGGCTTCATGGGACGGGTCCACTCCCACGCCATCGCCGTCGCCGGCGGGCAGGTGACCGGCATCGCCGGATCGAGTCCCGAGCGGGCCCGCGAGGCCGCCGGCGCACTCCGCGCCGTCGACGTCTTCGATGACGTCGACGAACTCATCGCCGCCGCCGACGTCGTCCACGTCTGCGCGCCCAACCACCTCCACGCCCCGCTGGCCCTGGCCGCGATCAAGGCCGGCAAGCACGTGGTGTGCGAGAAACCTCTGGCCACCGACGCCGCCACCGCACAGACCATGACCGAGGCGGCCCGGGAGGCCGGCGTGGTCGCCGCAGTGCCGTTCGTCTACCGCTTCCACCCGATGGTCCGCGAGGCCCGCGCCCGTGTCGCCGCCGGCGAGATCGGCCGCCTCGCCCTCGCCCACGGCTCCTACCTCCAGGACTGGCTGCTGCGCCCCGAGGACGACAACTGGCGCGTCGACGCCGACAAGGGCGGGGCCCTGCGCGCCTTCGGCGACATCGGCTCCCACTGGTGCGACCTGCTCGAATTCGTCACCGGCGACCGCATCCGCGCCGTCTCGGCCCAACTCGCCACGACCAACGAGACCCGCGCCGGACGCGAGGTCACCACCGAGGACATCGTCACCCTCCAATTCGCCACCGACGGCGGCATGATCGGCTCCACCGTCGTCAGTCAAATTTCGGCCGGCCGGAAAAACCGGCTCTACCTCGAAATATCCGGATCGGACGCCACCGTCGCGTTCGACCAGGAGCAGCCCGAGACGCTGTGGCTCGGCAGACGCGAAGGCAGCGCCGTCCTCGTCCGCGACCCCGAGACGCTCAGCCCTCAGGCCGCCCGACTCGCCCGCGTCCCCGCCGGACACGCCCAGGGCTACCAGGACTGCTTCAACGACTTCGTCGCCGACACCCGCGCCGCCATCGACGGCCGGACCCCCGACGGCCTCCCGGTCTTCGCCGACGGCCTGCGCGCCGCCCGCATAGCCGAGGCCGTCGCCGCCTCCGCGGACCGCCGCGACTGGGTGGAGGTGGCCGCATGAACCGCGACCCGGTGCTCGCCATGAGCGGCATCGACAAATCCTTCCTCGGCGTCCCCGTCCTCCGCTCGGTGGACCTCACCGTCGCCTCGGGCGAGGTCCACGCCCTGGTCGGAGAGAACGGGGCCGGCAAGTCCACGCTGATGAAGATCCTCGCCGGCGTCCACACCGCCGACGCCGGCGTCATCGAGCTGAACACGGCGCAGGCCCCGAACCGCGTCGTCTCCTTCACCCACCCCCTCCAGGCCCAGCAGGCCGGCGTCGCCACCGTCTTCCAGGAGTTCAACCTCCTGCCCGAGCTCAGCGTCGCCGAGAACATCCACCTCGGACGTGAACCGAGGCGCCGCGGCCTCATCGACCGGCGGGCCATGGCCGAACGCACCGCCGAGCTCCTGGCCGACCTCGGCGTCGAGGACCTCGCCCCCACCGCGAAGGCCAAGACGCTGCCGGTCGCGAGCCGCCAGATCCTCGAAATCGCCAAGGCCATGTCCCAAGGCGCGGACCTCATCTGCATGGACGAACCCACCGCCGCACTCGCCGACGCCGAGGTCGCATTGCTCTACCGGCTCGTCGAGCGCCTGCGCGACAAAGGCGTGTCGATCCTGTACGTCTCCCACCGGCTCCGCGAGATCTTCGACCTGTGCGACCGCATCACCGTCCTCAAGGACGGCCGACGCGTCGACACCGTGGAGACCGCCGACATCACCCCCGACGACCTGGTCACCGCCATGGTCGGCCGCCGCATCGAGGCCGTCTTCCCGCCCCCGCTGCCGGGCACCGGCCTCGGCGAGGTCCGACTCGCGATCACCGGCGGCGGCAACGCCCACCTCGACGGCATCGACCTCGAAGTCCGAGCGGGCGAGATTGTCGGCCGCCCCGGCCTCCAAGGCTCGGGCCGCACCGAGATCGCCGAAGCCGTCTTCGGCATCGCCCCCTTCACCCGCGGCACCGTCGCCGTCGACGGCCGAGCGCGACGATTGACCGGGCCCCGCAAGGCCATCGCAGCCGGAATCGCCCTGGTCACCGAGGACCGCAAGGCCCAGGGCCTGGCCCTGAACCAGTCGGTGGCGGCCAACGCGCGCATGGTCCTCGACGCCAACGCCCGCATCCACTCCCGCGAACGCCTGGCCCGCATCGACGGCATACTCTCCAGCCTCGACCTCGTCGCCCACGGCGATGACCAGGAAGTCCAATACCTCTCGGGCGGCAACCAGCAGAAGGTCGTCGTCGCCAAATGGCTCGCCGCCGAACCGGGCGTCATCGTCCTCGACGAACCGACCCGCGGCGTCGACGTCGGCGCCAAGCACAAGCTCTACTCGGTCATCCGCTCCCTGGCCGCCGAAGGACTGGCCGTCCTGCTCATCACCTCCGAACTGATCGAGGCCATCGGCCTGTCC
>JAJYSW010000265.1 GCA_021793335.1 Actinomycetes bacterium | reverse complement strand
ACCGGCTGCGGGCGCTAGGTCTGTGCAAACGCTCGGGGCGAGGCGGTACCCGAGTCCATTCGTTCGCTCGCCGGGCGGAGGATCTCCCGAGCTCTTGCCGGACTTGGGGGCCCGAGAATACGGTGAGCGGGCGGGCCGGACGGCGCCCGTCCAGGGGCCTTGAACAGACCTGGGGGCCTAAGGAGCGTCGGTCACCGCTTCCCCCTGGGCGTCGAGGACGTACCAGGCGTCGTCGCGGCCCTGGCCCTCGGTGTCCCCGGGGGCGGTGTCGCCGGTCCAGTAGTACAGCGGGTGGCCGTTGTAGGTGACCTGTGTGGCGCCGTTCTCGCGCTCGACCGTCCCGACCAGTGCGGCGTCGAGGCCGTCGTCGACGTCGATCTCGTGCCGGTCGTCGTCATCGTCCTCGGCCAGGAGCGGGGGCCAATCGGAGGCACACTCGTCGTAGCAGGTGGGGGCGCCCTCCGAATCCTCGGTGAACAGGTAGAGCGTCCGGTCGTCGTCATCGACGATCACCGTTTCGAGGTCGGTCCGGCGCAGGCCGAGCTCGTCGGAGCCGTCGTTCCAGTCGTCGTCGCGGCCATCATCGTCGGAGCCGTCGCCGCCGGTGCCCTCCGGGGCCGCGGGCGGTTCGGTGGCGGTCGGGGAACCGCCGGCGTCCGCGTCGTCATCGTCGTCCGCGTCGCTGCAGCCGGCGAGGGCCACCGCCGCCGCGAGCGCAGCGACTGCGAACACGAGCTTGCATCGCGTGTGTTTCTCTGACATGACTTCGACGCTATAACCGCCGGCCGGGCCCTGTCCCGCGAACGCGTCCGACGACTGAGCGACAATGGCGCCATGCCCGTCCTTCCCGAACTGCCGATCCGAGACGCCCTCCCCGAACTGCTGCACGCCGTCGAGGCGACCGGGACGGCGGTACTCGCCGCTCCCCCGGGCACCGGCAAGACCACCTTGGCACCGCTGGCCCTCGCGGGACTGCTCGGCGACGACTCGCCGCCCCGGCGGGTGCTCGTGGCCGAGCCGCGACGGCTGGCGACGCGGGCCGCGGCGAACCGGATGGCCGCGATCCTCGGTGAACGGGTCGGCGAGCGCGTGGGCTACCGCATTCGAGGCGAGGCACGCCGATCCCCGGCCACGCGCGTCGAAGTCGTGACCACCGGCGTGCTCCTCAACCGGCTGCTGGCCGATCCCGAACTGCCCGGCGTCGACGCGGTCATGCTCGACGAATGCCACGAACGGCACCTGGAGACCGACACCGCCTGCGCCTTCCTCATCGAGGCCAGGCAGATCCTGCGCCCGGACCTGGCGCTGGTGGCCGCCTCGGCGACCGTCGACGTGGAACTGTGGACGGGGCTGCTCGGCGAGGGCCCGGCCCGCGCGCCGGTCGTGGAATCCGCACCGATGAGCCACCCGGTCGCGATGCACTGGGCCCCGGTGCGCGAGCGCATCAGGCCGCCGGAGGGGCTGCGGGTCGACCCTCGGTTCCTCGACCACGTCGCGCACGTGGTCGAGCGGGCGATCGCCGCCGATTCCGGAGACGTGCTGTGTTTCCTGCCCGGGGCCGGTGAGATCCGGAGGGTCGCCACCCGGCTCGATTACCTCGATGCCGATATATATCAATTGCACGGGTTGGTGTCCTCGGCCGCGCAGGACGCCGCACTCCGCCCCGGCGCCAGACGCCGCATCGTGCTGTCCACCGACATCGCCGAGTCCAGCCTGACCGTGCCCGGCGTGCGCATCGTCGTCGACGCCGGACTCGCACGGCGCCCGATCGTCGACCACACGCGCGGGCTGCCGGGCCTGACGACGGTCGCCGCCTCCCGAGCCTCGTGCGAACAGCGCGCCGGACGGGCGGGCCGCGAGGCGCCGGGCGCGGTGTGGCGGTGCTGGAGCGAGGCCGAGCACGGCAGGCGCCCGGCACAGCCGGCCCCCGACATCGACTCCTCGGATCTGACCTCCTTCGCGCTGCAGACCGCGTGCTGGGGCACGCCCGCCGAAGACTTGGCGCTCCCGGGACGGCCGGCCTCCGGCGCGCTCGAAGCGGCCCGAGCCACGCTGCGGACGCTCGGCGCGATCGACGCGGACGGCGCCGCGACCGACCGAGGCCGGGCCCTGGCGAAGGCGGGGCTGCATCCGCGCCTGGCCAGGGCGCTCATCGACGCCGCCGAACGCGTCGGCGACGCCAAGGCGGCCGAGGTCGTGGCACTGCTGGGACTCGACCGGCGGGGCGGGAGCGACGATCTCCTGTCCGAATGGCGGCACCTGCGCACCAGCCGGGACCGGCGGTGGCTGAAGGAGGTGCGCCGACTGCGGTCGAGCGTCCCGGAGGTGCAGCGCCGGACCGGCGACGATGAGGCCGCCGCGACGGTCATCGCCCTGGCATTCCCCGAGCGCGTGGCGAAGCGCAGCGGCCCCCAATGGCTGACCGTCGCCGGGACCGGCGCGGTCGCCGCCGAAGGCTCGGCGCTGTCCGGCGGCGAGTGGCTCGCGATCGCCGACGCCGATCGCTCACCGGGCCGGGCCGCGGCGACCATCCGCGCGGCCGTGCCGATCGACGGCGAACTGGCCTGCGAGCTCGTCGGCGACGACCACAGTGAGCAGGTGCTCTGGGACGCCGAGCGGCGCGACGTGGCCGCCCGGCGGGTCCGGACGCTCGGCGCGATCGAGGTGTCGTCCCGGCCGCTGCACCGGCCCGACCCGACGCTGGTCGGCGCCGCCCTGGCCGCAGGCCTGCGCGCGGAGGGCCCGGGGCTGCTGCGCTGGTCGGAGGACGCGAGACAACTGCGGGAACGGATGGCGTTCTGCCGCCGGCACCTCGGCGAACCGTGGGCCGATGTGAGCGACGCGGCGCTGACGGCGGACACCGACTGGCTCGAACCGTGGTGGTCGCGCTCGCGTCGACGCAGCGACGTGGAGGCGATCCCGGTGGGCCGGGCCCTGCGGAACCTGCTGCCGTGGCAAGAGGACATCGACCGCATCGCGCCCGAGTCGCTGCCCGTCCCGAGCGGGAGGTCGGTGCGCCTGGACTATTCGGGCGAGACGCCGGTGCTGGCGGTCAAGCTCCAGGAGATGTTCGGCGCCACCGACACGCCGCAGGTCGCCGGGGCCCCGGTCCGACTGCACCTGCTCAGTCCGGCGGGCCGGCCGCTGGCCGTCACCGCCGACCTCACCTCATTCTGGGAGGGCCCTTACCTGGAAGTGCGAAAGGAGATGCGGGGCCGATACCCCAAGCACCCCTGGCCCGAGGACCCGTACTCGATGCCCGCGACGGCCCGGACGAAACGGCGCCTGCGCTCGGCGGGGCCGTTACGGAGCGGTGGGCCAGCCCCATGCCCCGGTCGGCAGGAGCATCCACGTGCCCCAGGCCGCGGAGGCGATCGTGACCAGCGCGAAGCAGAAGACCCACGCCCCGGCCGGCAGCGGGGTGATCCCGGCGAGCTGATCGGCGTCAGAGGCCCCGCCCACGCCCCTCCCCCGGCGGCGGCGGCTCGCGCCGAGTTCCAGCACCGGTTTGACCGAGCCGAACAGCAGCAGCCACGCACCCAGGTAGGCGGCGACGGTCTGCACGATCGCGGTGCCGTACCAGGTGGCGACGAAGACGCCCGCCCCGACC
Organism: Actinomycetes bacterium; assembly: GCA_021793335.1. Lineage (GTDB taxonomy): Bacteria > Actinomycetota > Actinomycetes > Mycobacteriales > Micromonosporaceae > Glycomyces. The sequence goes on along the minus strand of JAJYSW010000265.1, from coordinate 906 downwards.
GCCAGCAGCGCGATCGCGCCGTACCAGTTGCGGATGAACACGAGCATGACTGCCAGCAGCGCCAGCGCGATCCACAGGAGCGCGACGATGCGGCCCGCTCCGGTCAGCGCCGCAGCGCCCAGACCCAGCGCGGCGGGGGCGATATAGCCGGCCAGCAGCGTCATGACGGCTCCGAAACCGGTGGGCCTGCCGCGGGAGAAGGTCAGGCCCGAGGTGTCGGCGTGGAGGCGGATGCCGGTGAGACGGCGGCGCATGAGCACGGCCATGAGTGCGTGCCCGCCCTCGTGGGCGATGGTCACCAGTCCGCGGCTCCAGCGCCAGAGCGGCGGGTAGAGGACCATCGCGGCCGCCGCCGCGAGGCAGGCGAGCATGACGCCGAGGGGCGGGGCCTCCTGCGTCTGGGTCAGGCGGTCGATGAAGGTCTCGATGGGTTCCACGTGGCCTCGGCTCTCAGGGGGTGGGGCGCGCGGTGAAGAATACCGAACGCCCGCCCGTATGGTGGAGGGCGCAGGCACTTCCTCGACTCGGAAGGACAGCCCCGATGGGCATCGACGACCGCCACGATCCGCATCTGCAATTCCTTGAGTTGACCGACCGGCTCGTCGAAGAGCTGGCCCTGCACAACCTGCAGGCGCGCGAACGGCTCCGCGAGGGGATCGCTTGGCTGGAGGCGCGCCGCCCGGACGCCACGTCGGTCGAGCACGCGGACATCGAGATCATGCTGGCCCAGTGCCATGACGCGCTGCGCCGCATGGAGTCGCTGCGCGAGACCTATCAGGACGTACGGGCGGTCAACGCCGCCTCGCACGCCGAGCACGTGGCGTGGCTGGACAAACGGATGCTGGGCGGGACCGAGACGCCCGAAGAGGTACGGGACCGCCGCGAACGGCTGGACCGGCTCCGTGC
>JAJYSW010000020.1 GCA_021793335.1 Actinomycetes bacterium | reverse complement strand
GGCCGACGGGGCCGAGGAAGCCTCGGCCGTCCCCGAGAGCAGTCTCGGCACCGCCGCGAAGGTCACCGGCGTCCAGGCCGGAGCCGTCCTCGCGTTCCTGTCCTCCCGAGTCCTCGGCCAGTTCGAGACGTTCTCCACCGACGCCGGCCGACTGCTGTTCGTCGCCCCCAACATCGTCGAAGTCGAACGCCGCCTTCGCCTCCCCTCCCGTGAATTCCGGCTCTGGATCGCCGTCCACGAGGCCGCGCACCTGATGCAGTTCACCGCGGTGCCGTGGATGCGCGAGCACTTCCACGGGCTCATCCGCACCTTCTTCGACGCCGCCGAGCCCGAAGAGTCCTCGGCCGCACAGTTCGGTCGGGCCGTGCGCCGGGCCCTGAACGCCCCCCGGGACGAGGACTCCCGCACCCCCGCCGCCGACCCCGCCGAACCGGACGTCATGGCGGCCATCACCAGCCCCGAGCAGCGCGAGGCGCTCGCGAAGATCCAAGCCCTCATGACGCTTCTGGAAGGCCACGCCGAATCCGTCATGGACGGCGTCGGCCGAACCCATATCGAACACGTGGCGCTGCTGCGCCGACGCTTCGACCACCGCCGCGCCCATCCCGGGGCGCTGCAACGGTTCCTGCGCCAGTTGCTGGGCCTGGACGCCAAGATGCGGCAGTACGCGGCCGGGCGCCGCTTCGTCGACGCGATCGTCGAGTCGCACGGCGTCGACGGCTTCAGCCGCGTCTGGGAAGCCCCCGAGCACCTGCCGACCGAGGCCGAGATCGACCGCCCCGACGCGTGGACCGCGCGCGTGCTCGGCGGACCGGCCACGAGAGTCGGGCATGGCTAAACTGCCCGAACCGGTCGCCCGCATGCGCCTCGCCGTCCGAGACGGCCTGAACGACCTCCCCCGCGGCTCACTGGTGCTCGTCGCCTGCTCGGGCGGCCCCGATTCCATGGCCCTGGCCGACACGCTCGCCTTCTGTGCCCCCCGCGCGGGACTGCGGGCCGGGCTCGTGACCGTCGACCACGGGCTCCAGGAGGGCTCGGCCGAACGGGCCGCCGACGTCGCCGCGTGGGGGCGCACCGTCGGGCTCGACCCGTCCGAAGCGGCGTCGGTACAGGTCTTGGGCTCCGGCGGACCCGAGGCTGCGGCCAGAGCGGCACGGTACGCGGCCCTGGACTGGGCGGCCGAACGGCACGGGGCCCGGGCGGTTCTTTTGGGGCACACCCGGGACGACCAGGCCGAGACGGTGCTGCTCGCGCTCACGCGCGGAGCCGGACCGCGGGGCATCGCCGGCATGCGGGCGGTGCGCGGACGCTACCGGCGGCCGCTGCTGGACATCGGGCGGGCCGACACGCACGCGGTGTGCGAGGAGCGCGGACTCAAACCGTGGACCGATCCGCACAACACCGATCCGCGGTTCCGCCGCTCGGCGCTGCGGCAGGCGATGGACGTCCTGACCGAGACGCTCGGCGACGACATCGTGGCGAATCTGGCGCGCACCGCCGCGCTCGTGGCCGCCGACACGGACCACCTCGATGCCGAGGCCGCCGCGGTGTACGGCGAGTGCCGCGACGGCGCGGCCGCCGAGTCGGCCGGTGCGCCGTTGCGCGTCGAAGCGCTCGCGGCGCTGCCCGCGCCGCTTCGGCGGCGGGTGCTGCGGTCATGGATTTTTCAGCTGGGAGTGAACGGCGCGGATTTGAACCACCGTCACCTCGACGCGATCGATGCGCTCATCGTGGCCTGGCGCGGCCAGGGGCCGACGTTCCTGCCCGGCGGCGTCGCCGTCCGCCGGGAGCACGGCAGGCTCACCGCCGAACGGCCTTGACACGGCGATGGGGGCTCCGGTGGGACGGAGCCCCGTCGAACGGGATCGGGCCTACGGTTTCTGGTAGACCTCGGGTTTGAGCACGCCGATGAACGGCAGTTCGCGGTAGCGCTCGGCGTAGTCGAGCCCGTAGCCGACGACGAACTCGTTGGGGATGTCGAAACCCAGGTAGCGGACTGGTATGTCGGCGCGCTGCATGCCCGGTTTGCGGAGCATGGCGACCACGCGCACCGATGCGGGGTTCAGGCCCTCAAGGTACTTGAGCAGCCACGACAGTGTCAGACCCGAGTCGATGATGTCCTCGACGACGACGATGTGCTTACCGCTCACGTCCGAGTCGATGTCCTTGAGGATTCGCACGGTGCCCGAGGAACTGGCGGAGTTCCCGTAGGACGACAAGGCCATGAACTCCATCTTCACCGGGATGTCGAGCGCCCTGGCGAAGTCGGCCATGAACATGACCGCGCCCTTGAACACCCCCACGAGCAGCAGCTCGTCGGTGTCGGCGAAATCGCGCGAGACCTGGGCGGCCAGTTCGGTGACCTTGGCTCGGATCTCGTCTTCGGTGATGATGGTGCGCTCGATCTGCTCGGCGTACCACGAATCGGGGTCGAAAACCGCAGCCTCTGCTGCTGCGGATGGCACTGAGGCTGGGCTGGCTAGCTCCGACGTCATGCCTCAAGGGTGCCACTCGGTCCGTGGTGATGCAGGCTTGGGTGGGCGAGGTACGCCCGAGCGTGGTAGGAATTACGATCACACCGAGCGGCAGTCCAGGGTAGCTGAACGAACGTTTCGTGCCCGTGCCGTGTACTTTCGAGTTGTTGAGACTCGGCGAAGTCTGCACCCCTGGGTTCGCCGAGTCGGATCATGCATGCGAGATCATGACGAACGCAGGAGGAAGCGAGTGGTCGACGCCGGGAAGCCCACACCTGAGCGGAAGCGGTTTTTCCGGAGGCCGTTGGTCTGGATCCTGCTCATCGCAGTGATCGCCGTGTTGATCGGCACCTTCTTCTCCGGCGGCTCCGATTACAAGGAGGCCACCACTTCCGAGGTCCTCGACCACATCGGCGGCGGTGACGTCGCCGAGGCGAACATTCTCGACAAGGAACAGCTGATCCAGGTCGAGCTGTCCAGCGGCGAGAAGAAGGAAGCCTACGTCCCGGCCGGGATGACCGAGACGGTCGCGCAGAGCCTGGAAGAGGGCAACGTCGATTTCAACACCGAGGTCAACGAGACCTCCGTGTTCGTGTCGTTCCTGCTGAGCATGCTGCCGATCGTCCTCATCGTGCTCTTGCTGCTGTTCTTCATGTCACAGATGCAGGGCGGCGGCTCGCGGGTCCTGAACTTCGGCAAGTCCAAGGCCAAGATGGTCTCCAAGGACACGCCGAAGACCACGTTCGACGACGTGGCCGGGGCCGATGAGGCCGTTGAAGAGCTCCGCGAGATCAAGGACTTCCTCGAAGACCCCAAGAAGTACCAGGAGCTGGGCGCCAAGATCCCCAAGGGCGTGCTCCTGTTCGGTCCCCCCGGTACCGGCAAGACGCTCCTGGCCCGCGCCGTGGCCGGCGAGGCCGGCGTGCCGTTCTATTCCATCTCCGGTTCCGACTTCGTCGAGATGTTCGTCGGCGTCGGCGCCTCCCGTGTCCGGGACCTGTTCACGCAGGCCAAGGAGAACGCTCCGGCGATCGTGTTCGTCGACGAGATCGACGCCGTCGGCCGGCACCGCGGTGCCGGCATGGGCGGCGGGCACGACGAGCGCGAGCAGACGCTCAACCAGTTGCTGGTCGAGATGGACGGCTTCGACACCCGCGGTGGTGTGATCCTCATCGCCGCGACGAACCGCCCCGACATCCTCGACCCGGCGCTGCTGCGACCGGGCCGCTTCGACCGCCAGATCCCGGCCGATGCCCCTGACAAGGAGGGGCGCGAGGCGATCCTGGCCGTTCACGCCAAAGGCAAGCCGTTCGTCCCCGACGTCGATTTCGGGACGATCGCCCGCCGCACGCCCGGCTTCTCCGGCGCGGACCTGGAGAACGTCATCAACGAGGCGGCGCTGTTGACCGCCCGTCGGAACGAGAAGGCCATTTCGAACTACGCGCTCGAAGAGGCCATCGACCGGGTCATCGCCGGCCCCGAGCGCAAGGGCCGGGTCATGAGCGAGGAAGAGAAGACCATGACCGCCTACCACGAGGGCGGGCACGCCCTGGTGGCGTGGGCGCTGCCGCACGCGGCCCCGGTGCACAAGCTCACGATCCTGCCGCGCGGGCGCAGTCTCGGGCACACGCTGGTGCTGCCGACCGAGGACAAGTATTCGCAGTCACGCTCGGAGATGATCGATACCCTCGCGTACGCCCTGGGTGGGCGCGCCGCCGAGGAGCTGGTCTACCACGACCCGACGACGGGGGCGCAGAACGACATCGAGAAGGCCACGAAGGTGGCCCGCGCGATGGTCACCGAGTACGGCATGTCCGCGAAGCTGGGCGCCGTCAACTACGCCTCGGGCGGTTCCGAGCCGTTCCTGGGCAAGGAGTACGGCCACCAGCGGGACTACTCGGATGAGATCGCCGCGATGATCGACTCCGAGGTCAGGGCGCTGATCGAGATCGCTCACGACGAGGCGTACGCGATCCTCACCGAGCATCGCGACGTGCTGGACCAGATGGTCGTGGAGCTGCTCGACAAGGAGACGCTCACGCAGGAGGATCTCTCGCGGATCGCGGCCCGGGTCGAGAAGCGCCCGCCGATGTCGCCGTTCAACGGGACGTCGAGCCGTCGGCCTTCGGGCCCGCCGCCGGTGGCCTCGTCGAACGGTTCGCGTCCGCAGAGCGCCGCCGAAGCGGCCGAGGAGGCCGATCAGTCGTCCTAGGCGCGTGCCCCTGGGGAACGTGGGGCGGTGCTCACAGGCCCGGCTCGGATCGGCGCGGGCGTCGGTCGCGGACCGTAGGCTCGTCCCATGGAAACGAAGCGCTCCGAGCCGGCGTCGTAAGCTTGTACGATGACTGAACTCGACACTCTGGCCGCCCGTCTGCTCGACGGCCGCATCAACGGCGGTCCCGTCGAGGACACGGTGGATCTGCCCCGCATCGAAGCCGCCGTCCGCGAGATCCTCCTCGCCATCGGCGAAGACCCCGACCGGAAGGGCCTTCAGGAGACGCCGCGGCGCGTGGCCCGTGCGTACGCCGAGCTGTTCGCGGGGCTGCGGGTGGACCCGGGCCAGGTGCTGAAGACCGCGTTCGACGAGGACCACAACGAGTTGATCCTCGTGCGCGACATCGAGGTGCAGTCGTTCTGCGAACACCACCTGCTGCCGTTCACGGGGGTCGCCCACGTCGGCTACATCCCGGGGGAGGCGGGCCGAGTGGCCGGCCTGTCGAAGCTGGCGCGGCTGGTCGAGGTCTATTCCAGGCGGCCGCAGGTGCAGGAGCGGCTGACGAGCCAGATCGCCGATCAGCTGTACGCCTCGCTGGAGGCGAGCGGCGTCATCGTCGTCGTCGAGTGCGAGCACACGTGCATGTCGATGCGGGGCATCCGCAAACAGGGGTCGACGACGGTCACCTCCGCGGTGCGGGGCCTCCTCCAATCCGACGCCAGGACCAGGGCCGAGGCGATGGCGCTGCTGCGCGGCGCGGCCTGAGGCGGACGCCGAAAGGCCGGATGCTCCGCGCGCATCCGGCCTTCTTCTCGGTTGCTTCGTCCATGGGTTCAGCGCGCCCGCCCTGCGGGCGCCTGATGTCGGATGTTCTTGACAGTGGGGACTACCCGATGTTGCCACCGGTGCCGGACGGGGCGCCCTCGGTGCCCGGGTTCGGGTTGTAGGCCTCGGGAGTGGTCTCGACTTGGTCGAGGAAGCCGTCGCCGGTGGTGTCGGTCATGACGACGTTGGGGTCGCCGTCGCCGTCGGTGTCGATGCTGACGTAGTCGACGAGGCCGTCGCCGTCGGTGTCGGACACGAGGGTGTCGAAGGTGCCGTCGCCGTCGGTGTCGGAGGCGACCGTGTCGATGAAGCCGTCGCCGGTCGTGTCGTAGCTGATCTGGTCCACGACGCCGTCGCCGGAGGTGTCGGAGTGGATCTCGTCGATGAAGCCGTCACCGGTGGTGTCGAACGCCTGCGACTCGAAGGTGCCGTCGCCATCCAGGTCCAGGTGGAGCTCGTCGGGGACGCCGTCCCCGTCGGTGTCGACCGCGACCGCGTCGGCGACGCCGTCGTGGTTGGCGTCGATGTAGACGTTGCCGTCGGCGACGAACGTGGCGTCGGCGACGCCGTCGCCGTCGAGGTCGTAGATCTCGGTGTTGGTGGCGTAGGTGTCCTCGGACTCAGCCGCGAAGTCGTCCTCGGTCGAGACGTCTTCGTCGACGCTCATGTCCTCGTATTCGCTCATGGTCCCATCCTCTTTCGTTCAGTGTTCGGAGCCGTGTTCCGGGCTTGTGAATAGAACTCTATGGCAGCTGGAGCGGCCGTAAATCCCCAGAGTGTGCCAACCGCTTATCCTGGTGGGGCCCCGCTTGCGGGTGCGGTTCGTTACGTGATCGTCTGTTTTGCCGGGAGCTTCCAGGTGGGTTTCTCCGAGAATGCCTTCGATGTCCCCGATCCGCCGCCGGTGCTCGTCCCGGTGCCGGCGGTGCGGAGCTTCGACATGCACTCGGCTCGGGTGGTGTCCGGCGCGGCGGGGATCGGCTGGCAGTTCGATCTGCGGGCCGATGATCCGGTGACGCGCGACGGGGCGCTGCTCGTCCCGCTGGTCACCGAGGCCGACTATTACCGGGCCGTGGACGGCGACGGGGACGCGTACGCATCGCTCGTGCCGGCCGAGGACGTGTGGGTGCAGCGGGCCGAGCCGAACTCGGCGGTCGCCACTCCCCCGCCCGGATACCTCATCGAACGGTTGACCGACCCGGACGTGCCGCCGGTGCGCACGCCGTATCCGGCCTCGGACGTGCCGGGGCTGGTCGGGTCACGGGTCTGGTACTGGCGGGGCGGGCGGTTCCACGAGGATTTCCGCTGCGTCTCGGAGCCGTTCGAAGTCGACGGCGATTTCTGCGTCCGGGTGGTGGAGGAGTCCGCCTGGTACCGGTGGCGGCGCACCGGGCGGCCGCCGAAGCCGATCGACGCGTTCATCCACCACGTGTGGACGCAGTGAGATCCCGGGCGCAGGAGGGTCCTCGCCCGGTGGGCGCCCGGGCCGGCATCTCGCCGTTCAGGCCTGCCACAGCCGGGTCATCATCGCCTCGACGGCGATGCGCGGCCGGACGTTCGCCTCGATGGCCTGGCGGCACTCCAGGATCGCGTCGATGCGGCGCAGCAGCGATTCGGCGCTGAGTCTGCCGGCGGCGGCCCTGGTCGTCTCGACCATGTCGGGGTGGATCGGTGGGATGCGCCGCCCGCCGGAGGAGCCGTCGTGCGTCCCGGGGGCGGCGAGCACCCCGAAACTGGCGGCGAGCGCGTCGCGGTAGAACGCGGCGAGATCGACCAGGGCCCGGTCGAGCGAGTCGCGCTGGGCTCGCGTGTCCCGCGTCTTCTGACGTTTTTCGAGTTCCTTCATCGCCGCGGCCGAGCCCCTGGCGGCCTTCGAGGCTCCTTTGCCGGTGCCGCCTTTGCCGAGCGCGGTCTCCAGGGCCTGTTTCTCGGCGGCGGACTGCTCGGTGTAGGTGCCGGCGGCCTCGGCTTCGGCCGCTTCGATGAGTTCCACGGCGGCGGTGAAGCACGCGCCCAGGCCGGTCAGGCGTCTGGGGATCTGGAGGACCTCGTGGCGTCTGCGGCGGGCCTCGGCGTCGGTGGCGAGCCGCCGGGCGCGGCCCACGTGGCCTTGGGCTGCTGCGGCGTACAGCTCGGCTTCGCGCCGGTCGAGTCCGTCGCGGCCGACCAGGAGGTCGGCGATGGCGTCCGGCGGCGGCTGGCGCAGCACCAGGACGCGGCAGCGGGAGCGGATCGTCACCGAGATCTCGGCGGGGTTGGTCGAGGGCGCGCACAGCAGGAACACGGTCCGTGCGGGAGGCTCTTCGATGGCTTTGAGGAGGGCGTTCGCGGCGGCCTCGGTGAGCCGGTCGGCGTCTTCGATGATGAGGACCTGCCAACGCCCGGCGGTGGGGGCCCGTCCGGCCTCCAGGATGAGGGAGCGGACCTGGTCGACGCCGAGGGACAGCCCTTCGGGGATGACGCGGGTGACGTCCGGGTGCGTGGGGAGGTCGCCCGAGTCCGAGCGGCGGGAGGCGGCCGTGACGGAGCCGCCGAGGACGGTGCGGCAGTCGTGGCACTCGCCGCAGCCGCCCGCCTCGCATTGGAGGGCCGCGGCGAAGGCGACCGCGGCGGTGGACCGGCCCGACCCGGGCGGGCCGGTGAACAGCCACGCGTGGGTCATGCCGAGGCCGCGGGCGGCGTCGGCGAGGACGCGCCGGGCCTGTGGCTGGCCGACGAGCTCGTCGAAGACGCCCCCTTCCTGACTGGTCATGGCCGTCCGGCCTCCTCGGCGACGCTGCTCCAGGGAGCGTTGCCCGCGTCGGGGTCGAGGCCGGGCCAGCGCGTCTCGGTGCGGGTGGCCTCGGTGCGGATGTCCAGGCGTTCGGCGACGGCGTCGCGGACGACCGCGGCGATCTCGTCGGGGGCTCCGTCGGCGGGGACGACGAGGTAGCGCTTGGGGTCCTTGTCGGCGAGGTCGAGGAACGTCCGGCGGACGCGTTCGTGGAAGCGCAGCTCCTCTTGTTCGATGCGGTCGCCCTCGCCTCCGGCCTTGGCGCGTTGGAGGCCGTTCTCGGGTGCGATGTCGAGTACGACGGTCAGATCGGGTTCGAGGCCGCCGGTGGCCCACTTCGAGACCCAGGCGATCTCGTTCCTGCCGAGGCTGCGACCCGAGCCCTGGTAGGCGATGGAGGAATCGACGTAGCGGTCGGAGACGACGACGGCGCCGCGTCGCAGGGCCGGCCGTACGACCTTGTCGACGTGCTGGGCGCGGTCGGCGGCGTATAGGAGGGCTTCGGCCCGCGGGGTGGGGGCGGCGTCGCCGCCCTCGCTCTGCGGGGTGGCGTCGAGCAGGAGGGTGCGGATGCGCATGCCGATGTCGGTGGCGCCGGGCTCGCGGGTGAGGACGGCCTCGTAGCCGCGGAGTTTGAGCCAGGCGACGAGTTTGAGCGACTGGGTGGACTTGCCGGCGCCCTCGCCGCCTTCGAAGACGACGAAGAAGCCCTTGCTCTCGGTGGGGACGCCGGCGCTGAGCGGGCGGCCGCGCAGGGAGCCCCACAGGTCGGCGAGGACGGGCACGCCGGGTTTGTCGTCCATGCGGCGGAACGCGACGACGCCGAGCCAGGCGACGAGGGCGGCGGCCGCGAACAGGAGCACACGGGCCATGGAGACGTCGACGGCGGTGAATCCGAGGTCGAGTCGGCTGATGGCCTGCCATCCGGCGAGGGGCGCGGCGGCGGTCATGGAGACCATGAGGATGACGCGGGCGCTGACGGCGATGAAGGCGAACATGCGTCCGCGGATGTCGTCCTCGACCTCGCGTTGGAGGAGCGTGATGCCGGCCAGGAAGGCCATGCCCGCGCCGAGGCCGATGACGACCGAGCCGAGGAGGGCGACCCACAGCCAGGGGGCGAGGGCGTCGACGGCGAGGCCGGCCCCGGCGAGCACGATGCTCATGCCGAACCAACGCAGCCGCGAGAGTTCACGGACCAGTTTGGGGCCCAAGGCGATGCCGAGGCCGAGGCCGATGAACAGGAAGGTGGCGAGGAGGTAGAAGGCGGCGTCGCCCGCGCCGATGTGAGCGGCGTAGAAGGTGCCGACGCCGATGAGGATGCCCGCGCCGCTGAACGCGCCGAGCATGCCGAGGACGAGGCCGCGGACGCGCTCGCGTCCGCGCAGATAGGTCCAGCCTTCGACGAAGTCGGCCCACATCGATCCGGCCTTGGCCTTGACCGTGCCGTAGCGGCCGGAGATCTGGGGGATGAAGAAGTAGACGGTGACGGCGAGGATCGCGAACATGGCCGCGGTGAGGTAGAGGGCCAGGACCATCGGTTCGGCCCAGGGGCCGAGGTGGGCCCAGACGTTGGTGCCGCGTTCGAGGCCGGCGAGGACGGCGAAGGCCAGGGGCGGGGCGATGCCGTAGGTGGTGGCGAGGCTGAGCTGGTTGGCGACCTCGTACTGCTGGGGCGGCAGGAGGTTCGGGACGGCCGCCTCCTTGGCGGGCGACCAGATCAGGACCGCGCCTTCGATGAGGAGTTGGGCGATCGCGAGCCAGGCGACGGTGATGGCGGTCGAGTCGGTGACGAGGTAGACGGTGGGGACCGAGGCGATGAGGACGAAGCGGGCGGTGTCGCACGCGGCCATGGTCTTGCGTCGGTCGAAGCGGTCGGCGAAGACCCCGGCGACGGGCCCGAGGATGAGGGAGGGCAGCAGGCGCAGCACGATGGCCCCGGAGAAGGCCGCGCCCTTGGCGGCGGGGTCGTCGAACAGCGACTGGGCGAATCCGGCGGTGGCGAACAGGGCGAGCCAGTCGCCGAAGGAGGCCAGTCCGAGCACGGTCCACAGGCGTCTGAACGGCCGGATCTTCAATACGGTTTTCAGATCGGCGGTTGTGTTCGCCATGCCACTCCTCAACATCCGTGAGACCGCGCGGGGTCGACTGCGGGGCCGGTGGTCGCGCGGCCGGGGCGGTCGCTCGGCCGTGCCGGGGCCGGCCGTACTCCGAACCTACGTGAGCGCACCGACCGGCCGGTCCCGAACGTACGCGACCGCGCCGGTCGACTATTGAGACTAGTCGGCTCGGCGCGGTCGTGTGTCCCGGCGCGGGCGGGTGAGTGTTCTACGACAGGCGGCGGTCCAGGTAGTCGCAGACGACGCGTTTCGCTTCCGCGATGGCCGCCGGGTCGCCTTCGGCGTCGCGGCGGAACGCCAGGCGGACCAGCGCCTGACCGGTCTCGACGGCCACGGTGACCGTCTCGGCGAGCGGCTGGTCGTCGCCGCTGATGCCGAAGCGCTGTTCGAGGCCGGCGCGGATCTTCTCGGCGATGACATCACCGCCGGTGGGGGTGGCGCCGATGCGTCCCGGGTCGATCACGTCGGCCAGGTGCAGGACCCGGAAACCGGGCGCGGTGCGGTACAGGTCGGCGTATTCGCCGATGGCGACCTCGACGCCCGCGCGCCAGTCGGCGGGCGGCTCCTCGTCGAAGCGCGCCGTGAGGCGCTCGAAGTACATGTCGATGTAGCGTCTGCTGAGCGCTTCGGCGAGCGAGCGCTTATCGCCGAAGAACTGGTAGACCGATCCGATGGCGACGTCGGCGCGTTGGGCGATGGCCGTGGTCGACAGGCGGTCGTAGCCGACCTCTTCGATCAGGTCGGCGGCGGCGTCGAGCATCCGGCGGACGCGGGCGGCGCTGCGTTCTTGGACGGGCAGGCGGCGCAGTGAGTGTGCGGCGCCGAGCCTCGGCGCCGGCGACATCGTGGGCTGCCTGGCGGCTGGCACAGTGGCCGTGCTCATGGTGTTGTCTCCCCCCTCGTGATGACAAGTCTCCCCATCATGGATGACTTGCCCGGTTTTGAGCTTCATTGCCGGTCGTGTCGCGAACAAATTTCTGGCTTATCGCTCGGTCGGGCGAACCGGAAGGTCATGCGGGTTTCATCACTTCGTGGGGGACGGCACTTGCCGACGACGGGCGAACGGCGGAAGGATTACGAGGGTTTTGCGCGTTGTGCCAATGGGCGACTCGACCGACACACGCCTCCCCCGCTCCGGCGAGGGACCCGAGGCGCCCCACACAGGGCACCGCAGGAGAGGACAGATGCAAGTGCAGCACCAGCGAACCCCGGCGTTCCGGGCCCGATGCCGCCACCGCGGCATCCGGCGCGTCGCGATGATCTCGGTCCACACCTCCCCACTGGCGCAGCCCGGCACCGGCGACGCCGGAGGCATGAACGTCTACGTCCTCAACACCGCCACCGAACTCGCCCGATCCGGGGTCGAGGTCGAGATCTTCACGCGCGCCACCAGCTCCGAGGAGCCGCCCACCGTCGAGGCCGCACCCGGCGTGCTCGTCCACCATCTCCCCGCCGGGCCGTTCGAGGGCCTGTCGAAGAACGACCTGCCGACGCAGCTGTGCGCCTTCACCGGAGGGCTGCTCCGGGTCGAGGCGCACCGCCCCGCCGGGCACTACGACCTCATTCACGCCCACTACTGGCTGTCGGGGCAGGCCGGGTGGGTGGCCGCCGAGCGATGGGGCGTGCCCTTGGTGCAGACGTTCCACACGCTCGCGAAGGTCAAGAACGCGCAGCTGGCCGAGGGCGACCGGCCCGAGCCGCACACGCGGGTGATCGGCGAGGAGCAGGTCGCCGCCGAGGCCGATCTGCTGATCGCCAACACGGCCGCCGAGGCCGCCGAGCTGCGGGACCACTACGGGGCCGACCCCGGGCGCGTCGAGATCGTGCACCCGGGCGTGGACTTGGACGTCTTCGCGCCCGGCGACCGCGGGGCGGCCCGCCGGTCGCTGGACCTGCCGGAGGAGGCGCTGGTGGTGGCGTTCGTGGGCCGGATTCAGCCGGCCAAGGCCCCCGATGTGCTGCTGCGCGGGCTCGCGAGGCTGCGCCGGACCGACCCGGACCTGGCAGCGCGCATCGTCCCGGTGTTCGTGGGCGGGCCCTCGAACACCGATCTGTACTGGCTGCCGAAGCTGGCGTGCGAGCTGGGGCTGGGCGACGGGGTGCAGTGGCGGGCGCCGCGCTCCGGCGAGGCGCTGGCGCAGGTGTACCGGGCGGCCGACGTGGTGGCCGTGCCCAGCCACAACGAGTCCTTCGGGCTGGTCGCCCTCGAAGCGCAGGCGAGCGGGACGCCGGTGCTGGCCTCGCGGGTCGGGGGGCTGCCGACCGCCGTGGACGAGGGGCGATCGGGGCTGCTGGTCGACTCGCACTCGGACGAGGATTGGGCCGGGGCGCTGCGGCGGATCCTGGGCGAGGCGGAGCTGCGCGAGCGCCTGGCCTCGGGCGCGCGCGAGCACGCGGCGGCGTTCTCGTGGAGCGCGACGGCGGCGGACACGCGCGCCGCGTACTCCCGTGCCGTCGATACGAAGCGCGCGGCGCAGCTCGCGAGCTGACGGCTCATTTGAGCCCTCCACCCGATACGGGCGCACTGTCTCATTTACTCTCCACTGATACAGTCGGTCACCGAAGACGCTCTTTACGTATCGCACGGAGGCTCCACCCCCGTGGCGGAGACGCCCGCCCCGGACTTCGTAGTCCATGCCGACCAGATCTATGAAGCCGGTCAGATCTACCTGCCTCGACCGGCCGATGAGTACGACGTATTCACCACCACTCTCGGGGATCTCGGCAAGACCTATCACCGACCGTTCATGGCTCCGCCGGGGGAGCCGGCGGCGGCAACGAGTTCGGGGAGGCGATCCTGGACGCTCACCTGTTCGGCTACCAGTGTTTCGAGGAAAGCGCCGATGGCCTCCGGGCCATGGGCCTCTTGTCGGAAGACGCCGCCGATGACGTCACTCAGACCGAGGACGAGATCAAGAGGCAGATGGAGGACCTGCTGGAACAGGTCGATTCGGGCGATTATGAAAGTGATGTCCGCGCCCCGACCGACTATCAGGACTACGACAACACCACCTCGCTCTCACGCGGTGAAGAGCTGAATCGCCGGGCCGACCGGTACCTCGAAGAGCTGGAGGGATAGGCCATGGCGGGGTTCACGGACTTCCAGAGCCTTCTCGACGACGGCGTCCCGGACGTCGACGAGGTCGTGGCCGAGTTCGAGGAGATGCGCATGCCTCTGGCAGGCCGGTACTTCCACAAGGCCGCCGCCGAAGCCATGGCTGAGCTCTACGAGGGGCGGGGGCCGTCCAGTAGCGGACCTCGATATCGGATCTCCGACTTTCTCACAGAGTGCTACGGAAGCGGCTCGTTGACGCGGACACTCCTCCCCGAGAGCATGGAGGAAGACTGCGCCGCTGAGGCGCGGCAGGCGGCGGAAACATCGCTCAGTGAAATCCAGGACAGGATTTCGGGCATCATGGCGAGAGACCTTTACGACCTCCACAGGTTCACCGAGGGCCTGATCAGACTCGCTCAGGAAATCGAGGATCAGATCGCCCAGAAGGTGGTCGTGGTCCAGCAGAAGATCGCGGACTGGAACGGCGACGGCGGCAACTACCTCCAGGAGAACTTCGGCGACAACCTTGCCGAAGCGCTCCAGAACCACCGCGATATGGCCATGGCCTTCGCTTTCGCAGCCGATAATCTCGCCGCCATCCAGATCAAGGCGAATAAGTACCTCGATGAGATGGCCAATACGGTCAAGGAGGCGCTGTACACCAAGGACACCGACGATTCCCTGGTGCTCCCTGTCGCGATCATCGCAGGCGGGGCCACGATCGCCTCCGCCACCACTGGCGGCATGCTCCCGGTGATCTGGGCGACAATCGCGGGCGCTGCAGCGACCTTGCCGGCCGCGTTCGACCTCTCTCCCACCAGGGAAGTCGTCTTGAGCAATGCCGATATCGACAAACTCATCGCCAATATCCACGAAGCCTTCGACACGATGGAAGAGGTCATGGCCGATGAGCAATCACGATTCACAGCACAACTCGATGAGGTGATTGATCCTTGGCGAAAAGATGCCAAAAGCAGCGATCCCTCAGTGAGCAGTAGAGTCATCACTTCGCCTGCAGGCCGGAATTGACTGGAACCGTCATGAAGAGCCGCCCGCTGCAGACATTCGCACGTAAGCATGGAATCATCCTGCTACTGATGACCACCTCCTTCGCCGCCTCTGGGTGCCATGAGCCAGAGGCGGATATACCAGATGCACAGACCACTGCGGTCGACGAGCAGTTCACATACACCAGGATTCCCGAATCGCTTTGCGGGAACCTCGATTACGAGGGCTTCGCCTCGATCGGCGATCAGACGATAATCTGGGACACCAACGAAGACCAGACTTCGAAACCGGACTATACGCCTGCTAGCGAGATCTGCTCTTCAGAATTCCACCTGAACGACACCTATTCACACTTCAATGCGGAATTCACGGTAGGCGGGCAGTACGCGACCATCGCCGATCAGATGGCCGAGATTCGGCTCGAACCTTGGGACATCTACCCGTACAACGACCCGACGCATATCGATAGGCACCTCCCTGAGGAGGAACTGCCACAGGCCGATATCAGGGACCTTGAGTTCGAGGGTTGGGACGCTGTCACGCTGATCAACATCGTCGAGCTGAGCGATGACCTCAACACCTGGGATCCCGACGGCAGAGGCATCCACTGCTTCATGTTGTTCCAACACGACAACCTGGTCATCCAACTCGAACTCCAGAAGAAGGCGCTCGAAGAAGAGCACCGGCCCGATATCGAACCGTATGTCGAGACTCTCGCCGATCTCGCCGATCAGATGCGCGATCAGATCGCCGAGGCATCGGCATAGGCGCACCGAGGCATAGGCGCACCGAACAGCGCGCTCCTCGGTCTTCTGGTCGAAGCCGCTCCCGCACCGGGTGTTGACTACGCTGAGGCAGTGATCGAGAACCTCACCGCCGCACTGGACGAACTGGGCCTGGAGCACCGGGCCGACGGACCGCGCTCGGTGTCGCTGGCGCTGCCGGGACGGCGCAAGCTGTCGACGCCGTGCTCGCTGATCATCGAAGACCACGCGCTGCGCGTGGAGGCGTTCGTCTCGCGCCGTCCCGAAGAGAACGCCGAGGCGGTCTGGGCGGAACTGCTGCGGCGCAACGGCAGGCTCTATGCCGTCGCGTTCGCGATCGACGAGTCGGGCGACATACACCTGGTGGGGCGGCTGCCGCTCGCCTCGGTGAACGCCGAGGAACTGGACCGGGTGCTGGGCTCGGTGCTGGAGGCCGCCGACGAGACGTTCAACGTGATCTTGGATCTCGGTTTCGCCTCCTCTATCACCGCTGAATGGCGCTGGCGCCTCGCCAGAGGCGAATCGACGAAGAACCTGGCGGCATTCGAGCACCTTAGACCCCGGGAGTGAGCTGCGAGGGCCTTTCCGGCAGCACCGGCGGCGCGTCCTGCACGGCAGGCTCCTTCCCCAGCCCGAGCCCCGCGGCGACGGCCGCGCCCGCTGCTGTGCAAGGCGACGTCGGCCACATCACAAGGGCGAGGTGCCTCTGCGCCCCGCCGCCGGGCGGCAGGATGGAGGCATGACCTACACTCTCGTGCTGCTTCGCCACGGCGAAAGCGAATGGAACGCCAAGAACCTGTTCACCGGCTGGGTCGACGTCAAGCTCTCGGCCGCCGGCGAGGACGAGGCCCGTCGCGGCGGGCGGCTGCTGGCCGAGGCCGATCTGCTGCCCGATGTCGTGCACACCTCGCTGCTGCGCCGCGCCATCAACACCGCCGAGCTCTCGCTGAACGAAGCCGCCCGCTCCTGGATCCCGGTCAAGCGGCACTGGCGGCTCAACGAGCGCCACTACGGGGCGCTCCAGGGCAAGGACAAGGCCCAGGTCCGCGACGAGTTCGGCGAGGAGCAGTTCATGATCTGGCGCCGCTCCTACGACACCCCGCCGCCGCCCATCGAGGCCGACTCCGAATTCTCGCAGGCCGCCGACCCGCGTTACGCCGATCTCGCCCCCGAGGTGCGCCCCGAGACCGAATGCCTCAAGGACGTGCTGGAGCGGATGCTCCCGTACTGGTACGACGGGATCGTTCCCGACCTCAAGGCCCGTAAGACCGTGCTCGTGGCCGCGCACGGCAACTCGCTGCGAGCCCTGGTCAAGCACCTCGACGGCATCTCCGACGAGGAGATCGTGGGCCTGAACATCCCCACCGGGATGCCGCTGCGCTACGAACTCGACGAGGCGACCCTCAAGCCGACCGTCCCCGGCGGCGAGTACCTCGACCCCGAGGCCGCCGCCGCGGCCGCCGCGGCCGTCGCCGCGCAGGGCAAGAAGTAAGGGGAGCCGCGCCGCCGCGAGAGCCGCGGCGGGCGTCCGACGGCCCGGCAGTCGACGCCGGGCCGTTTCGCGTTTAGGCTGGAAACGTGCCTCATGACGATTCGAACACTCCCCGCTCGGCGCTGCGCAGAAGCACCGCGCGCGTGTTCGCCGGGCTGGTCGCCGGAGCCGCCGTCGGGGCCGCCTCCGCTACGCTCGCGCTGGCCTGGAATCGGCGGACGCCGCCGCGCCCCCACGGCACCGCCCCCGCCCCCGCCGATCAACGCCCTTGGGCCGCCGCGATCGACCTGCTGCGCACCGGCGTGTGCCTGGTCGATGAGACGAACCGGGTCCTGTACGCCAATATCGCCGCCCGCGCCCTCGGGCTCGTCGACGATGTCGAGATCACTTCGCTGACGCTTCGGGCGCTCTTGGCGCAGGCTCGGCGCTCGGGCCGCTTCCGCGACGCCGAGCTGGACGTGCCCTCGCCCAGCGTGGGCGAGCCTTCGGCGGTGCGCGCGCGCATCACCCCGCTGACCGAGGGCCTGGCCGTCGTCGAGCTTCAGGACATCTCCGAGCTGCACCGTGTCGAGCGGGTGCGGCGCGACTTCGTGGCGAACATCAGCCACGAGCTGAAGACGCCGGTCGGGGCGATGCAGATCCTCGCCGAGGCGCTCAAGGACGCCGCCGAGGACCCGGACGCCTCGGCCCGGTTCGCCGATCGCATCCAGACCGAGTCCGCTCGCATGACGCATCTCATCACCGATCTGCTCGAACTCTCGCGTCTCCAGGGCGCCGAGAAACTGCCGGACCCCGAACCGGTGTCGGTCGACCGGATCATCGCCGAGGCGCTCGATCAGACGCAGATCGGTTCGGAGAAGAAGCACATCGCCGTCACGGTGGACGGCGTCTCGGGTTTGGAGGTGCTCGGCAACGAATCGCAGTTGGTGATGGCGGTGAAGAACCTCGTCGACAACGCCATCGCGTATTCACCTGAGCGCACTACAGTCGAGGTGACCACGTCGCTGTGCCGCCCGAACGGTTCGGTGGCGAAATCGCAGACCGTCGGCATCGGGGTCCGGGACGAGGGAATCGGTATCCCCCCAGAGGAACTGGACCGGATCTTCGAGCGGTTCTACCGGGTCGACGCGGCCCGCTCGCGGGCCACCGGGGGCACCGGGCTGGGACTGGCGATTGTGAAGCATGTGGCCGTGAATCATGGGGGACATGTCGAAGTGAGCAGTATGCCGGAATCCGGGTCAATGTTCACCTTGATGTTGCCTGCGCGTTCCCTTCCGGCCGACGCCAAGGCACCGGACTCGGCTGCAATCGACAGATCCGACGATGCTTGACAGCTAGGGAAGGTTGACCTGTGACCCGCGTTCTGGTAGTCGAAGACGAGGAATCTTTCTCCGACGCCCTGTCCTATATGCTCCGCAAAGAGGGCTTCGAGGTGTCCGTCGCCGCCGACGGCAACGCCGCCATCAAGGAGTACGAGCGCACGGGTGCCGACGTGGTCCTGCTCGACCTCATGCTCCCCGAGAAGTCCGGCACCGAGGTGTGCCGCGAGCTGCGGGCGAACTCGAACGTCCCGATCATCATGGTCACCGCCCGCGATTCCGAGGTCGACAAGGTGGTGGGCCTGGAGCTGGGCGCCGACGACTACATCACCAAGCCGTACTCCTCGCGAGAGTTGGTGGCCCGCATCAGGGCGGTGCTGCGACGTTCGGCCGAGCCGGACGACCCGATCGTCACGGTCCTCGAAGCCGGTCCCGTGCGCATGGACGTCGACCGCCACACCGTGAGCGTCGCCGGTGAGGACGTCCAACTGCCGCTCAAGGAATTCGAGCTGCTGGAGATACTGCTGCGCAACGCCGGCCGGGTCCTCACCCGGGGCCAGCTCATCGACCGGGTGTGGGGCGCGAACTACGTCGGCGACACCAAGACCCTCGACGTGCACGTCAAGCGCCTGCGCTCCAAGATCGAGCCCGAGCCCGGCAAACCGCGGCACCTGGTGACGGTCCGGGGCCTGGGCTACAAATTCGATCCGAACAACTGAGCCGCCCCTGCAACATTCGTCACATCGGCACGGGAGGTCACTGCGGTCATGCTCGTGCCGGCGGTGGCCCGCCATGCCGCCGGGCCACCGCCGCACCTCTCATGTGCATAAGAGAACCCTTGGGGGACAAAGGATTCGGCCTATTCCCCACCCCCGGTCCGAGAGGCGAATAGTTCTTGTGAAGGATTCGACGCGGTACGGAATCCTTCCCACGGCGGAGGCCCGGCGTGCCCGACCGGCCATAGGGTGAACGCATGCTCGAAATCAAAAACCTCAAGAAGAGGTTCGGCGACAAGACCGCCCTCGACGGGGTGTCACTGTCGGCCGAGCCCGGCGAGGTGGTCGGCTTCGTCGGGGCGAACGGCGCCGGCAAGACCACCACCATGCGCATCGCCATGGGCGTCCTCGCAGCCGACACCGGCGAGATCCTCTATAAAGGATCTGTGCTCGGCGCCGAACAGCGCCGCGGCTTCGGCTACATGCCATCGGAACGCGGCCTGTACCCCAAGATGAAGACCGGCGAGCAGATCGCCTACTTCGGAGAACTGCACGGCATGACCCGCGCCGAGGCCAAGCGCTCCACCGCCGAACTGCTCGAACAACTGGACCTCACCGACCGGGCCGGCGACGACGTCCAAGACCTCTCGCTGGGCAACCAGCAGCGCGTCCAGCTGGCCGTCTCGCTCGTGCACGACCCCGAGGTGCTCATCCTCGACGAACCGTTCTCCGGACTCGACCCGATCGCCGTCGACGTCATGGGCACCGCACTCCGCGATCGGGCCTCCGCCGGGGCCCCGGTCGTCTTCTCCAGCCACCAGCTCGACCTCGTCGAGCGGCTGTGCGACTCGGTCGTCATCATCGGCTCCGGGAAGATCATCGCCGGAGGCGACGTCGAGGAACTCAAGGCCCGCGAGGTCAAACAACTGCGCATCAGGGTCGACTCGCCCGAGGACCTGACCGCCGCACTGCCCGGGGTCGTCACCCGCGACGGCGAGAACTACCTCGTCGAAGGCGCCGACGACCAGGAGGCGCTGCGGATCGCCGCCGAGGCCGGCCGCGTCTCGCACTTCGCGTACGACCAGCCCACCATCGCCGAGATCTTCCGAGAGGCCGTGAAGAAATGAGCGTCCAGAACCGTGAGATGTCCAAGCTGCGCGGGCTGCTGCTCGTCGCGGGCCGGGAGATCCGCGTCCGCGGCCTCTCCAAGTCCAACATCATCAGCCTCATCGTCACCGTCGTCATCGTCGGCGCGCTCGCCTCGCTGCCCACGATCCTCGGCGGCACCGACGATGACCGGAGCGAGATCGGCCTCGCCGGAGAGAACGCCGTCGCCATGGAGGCCCAGCTCGACGCCATCGGCGGCTTCGACGTCACGATGTACGACAGCGTCGACGAGGCCGAGAGCGCGGTCGTCGACGGGGAGGTCGAGGCCGCCGTCGCCGACGGAACCCTCTACAGCGAGGACGGCGTCGGCGCCGAACTCCAGTCGCTGCTCGACTCCGCCTGGCAGTCCGCGACCGTCGAGGCCCGCCTCGGCGACGCCGGCCTGTCGCCCGATGAGATCCGGCAGGCGCTGACGACCGAGCCGCTGGAGATCGTCTCGCTGTCCGACGAGAGCAGCGTCATCGGCCCGCTCGACTACTTCACCGGTCTGATCATCTCCGTCATCATGTTCATGATGCTCATGACGCCGGTGCAGTACATCGCGATGGGTGTCGTGGAGGAGAAGTCCAGCCGCATCGTCGAGATCCTGCTGACCAGTCTCAAACCGTGGCAGCTGCTCGGCGGCAAGGTCATCGGACTCGGCGTGATCTCACTGGTCAATCTCGTCGCGATGGTCGCCGTGGGGCTCGGGGTCGCGGCCGGCACCGGCCTGCTCAGCGACCTGCCGCCGGGCACGGCCTCCGCCGCCCTCTCCTCGATCGGCTGGTGGCTCGTCGCCTTCCTGCTCTTCGGGACCCTCGCCGGCGGCGTCGGCTCGCTGGTCTCGCGCCAAGAGGACGCGGGTTCGGTCCTGACGCCGCTGATCATGGCCCTGTCGGTCAGCTACGTGGGCGCGATCTTCCTGCTGAACGCGCCGACCAGCTCGTTCGCGCAGGTCCTGTCGATCGTGCCGCCGTTCTCGGGGATCACGATGCCGACCCGCATGGCGGTCGCCGAGGTCCCGCTCTGGGAGATCGCCTTGGCGCTCGGACTGCTGGCCGCCGCGGCGGTCGGATCGCTGGCCCTGGGAGCGACGCTGTACAAGCGCAGCGTCCTGTACACCGGTTCGCGGCTCAAGCTCGGCGAGGCGCTCAAGCGCGCCGCGTAGCGGACGACGAGGAAGCGGCCCGGCGTCGGACGCCGGGCT
Organism: Actinomycetes bacterium; assembly: GCA_021793335.1. Taxonomy (GTDB): domain Bacteria; phylum Actinomycetota; class Actinomycetes; order Mycobacteriales; family Micromonosporaceae; genus Glycomyces. The sequence continues at coordinate 3,456 of JAJYSW010000020.1, read as the reverse complement.
GCTTCCTCGTTCACGGTGTCGGTCCGGCCGCTCAGACCAGGAAGAAGAAGTAGCCCAGGAAGACCACCATGAGCACGTAGGCGATCGGGTGGACCTCGCGCCAGCGGCCCCTCGCGATCATCGCGAGCGGGTAGAAGGCCAGGCCGAGCGCGATGCCGTTCGAGATCGAGTAGGTCAGCGGCATGGCGATCACGGTCAGGAACGCCGGGATGGCGAACTCCATGCGCTCCCATTCGATCCCGCCGAGCTGCTTCGCCATGAGCACGCCGACGATCACGAGGGCGGGGGCGGTCACCGCGGGGTTGTTCGCCACGAGCCCGAATACCGGGAACGCCACGAGCGAGACCAGGAACCAGCCCGCGGTCGTGACGGCGGTCAGGCCGGTGCGCCCGCCGACCGAGACGCCGGCGGTCGACTCGACATAGGCGGTGGTGGTCGAGGTGCCGAGGATCGCGCCGCCCATCGTGGCGACCGAGTCGGCGGCCAGCGCACGCCCGGCCCGCGGCAGCTTGCCGTCCTTGAGCATCCCGGCCTGTCCGGCGACGGCGAAGAGCGTGCCGGCGGTGTCGAAGAAGTCGACGAACAGCATCGTGAGGACCACGATGATCATCTTGGTGGTGAAGGCTTCGTCGAAACCGGTGAAGGCCGCGCCGACCGCGTCGAGGTTCGGGGAGCTGACCTGTGACAGGTCGAAGTCGATCACGCCGGTCACCAGGCCGAGCGCGAGCGTGGCGAGCATGCCGTAGAACACGCCGCCCTTCCAGCCCAGGACCATGAACACGGCGGTGACGGCCAGGCCGAACAGGGTGAGCAGGACGGGCCCGGAGGCGAAGTCGCCGAGGGCCACGAGGGTGGCCTCGTCCGCGACGACGATGCCGCCGCCCTTGAGGCCGATGAAGGCGATGAACAGGCCGATGCCCGCGCCGACGGCGAGTTTCATCTGTGCCGGGATCGCGTTGATGATCGTCTCGCGGACACCGGTGACGGCGAGGACGAAGAAGAGCACGCCGGAGATGAGCGTGCCGCTCAGGGCGGTCTGCCAGGGGATGCCCATGCCGATGACGACGCTGAAGGCGAAGAAGGCGTTGAGCCCCATGCCGGGGGCGAGGGCGATCGGGTAGCGGGCCCACAGGCCCATGACGAGGCAGCCGAGCGCTGCGGCGAGGGCGGTCGCGGTGAAGATCGCGCCGGGGTCGGGGGCGGCGTCGGCGCCGAGCGCGTCGGCGATGCCGAAGCTGAGGATGCCGGGGTTGACGGCGAGGATATAGGCCATCGCCAGGAAGGTGGTGCTACCGGCGAGGACCTCGCGCTTCCATGTGGTGCGGTTCTCACTGAGGCGGAAGTACCGGTCTATCGGCCCCGTCGCGGCGGGGGCCTGTTCTTCGGTTGCCATGGGCGGGCGTCTCCAGGGAACGGTGCGGATGCCGGGCAGCTGGCACCGCGGAGTGGCGGTGGGTGGACGATTCGGCGCTGAATCTGTCGGTAATCTACCGCGCCGGAGACGAGCGGGCGAGCACGGACGCCGGTGTGCGACGAGAATGACGCCCCGGAACCAGGGGGGCGGTTCCGGGGCGCGAAGGGTCGAGCCCCCGGTGGCAGGATTCCGGGGGCTCGACAAGGACCGCACCGTCAAGCAGCGGGCGGTAGTCCTAGGAACGCTTCCCTGAGACAGTTGCTAAACGCGGGAGCGCTCCGCAGGGTTGCATAACAGTTCTACAACGGAGCCGTTTGCTTCTTGGACTACCAGTTCTCCGCGGCACGGCGACGCCGCATCACGATGAACAGGGCCGCGCCGACGGCGGCCAGAGCGGCGGCCGAGACGAGGGCCGCGGTCAACGGGGCGCCGGTGGTCGGCAGGATCGAGCCGGCCGGTGTGGTGGAGACCTCGTCTCCGGGCGAGGTGGCGTCCTCGCCGCCGGGGCTCTCGGACTCGCCGGGAGTGGGCGACTCTTCGCCAGGGGTGGGTGATTCCTCGCCGGGGGTGGGTGTTTCTTCACCGGGGGTGGGCGATTCCTCGCCGCCCGAGGCGGGGACGCCGGTGCAGACGTGCGTCAGGTTGAACCGGCCGTTGGCCGACGAACCTTCGATCTCGGCCTCGGCCCCCGTGAGCGTCCAGCCGGCGGGCGTGATGATGTACGCCTTGCTGGTGCCCTTCCCCGGGTCGATGCCCCCGCTGGAGATCGTGTCGAAGACCCGCTCATCGCCGTTCGCGTCCCGGTAGGTCGCCGTGATCGAGTGGAACACTCCGGAGTTCCCCGGGAGCACGAACACCCAGCCGTCCTCGTCGTCGGCGATGGTGTCGGGCACCTGATCACAGGACTGGCCGTCGAAACCGGCGGCCGTGGTGGGCACGTTGCCCTGGTTGATCCCGATGGTCTTGGTATCGGCGCTCGCCGGGGAGGCGAATGCCAGGGCGCCGAGGAGCCCCGCGGCTCCCGCCACCCCGAGGGCCTTGAGGGCGGCGGCGGTCCGTTGTTTGAAAGTCACGTCTCACTTCTCCGTTGTCATGACAGCGTGGATCGAACGTGCCGGATTCGAGAGGGTTAACAGATGAACGCTCACGATGCCTGTGAGGTTGCATTACGTTCATGTGACGTTCACGCGCAGCCTCTCGGCGGCGCCGCCCGATGCGACCGCCCGACACTGGAGTGGAATCCTTACCTCATGTCGGACGATTTGAAACTGACCTACGAGGGCACGCCCCGGGCCTGGCACGAGGGCCTGCCGATCGGCAACGGCCGTATCGGGGCGATGATCGCCGGAGGGCGGATCACCCTCAACGAAGACGGGTTCTGGTCGGGCACAGGCGATTGGAGCGTCCCCGAAGGCGTCGAAGGCATCGCGGCCGAAGCCGCCGAGGCGGTGCGGCGCGGCGAGTTCTTCGAGGCCGACCGGCTCGTGACACGGCTCCAGGGTGAGAGCACGCAGGCGTATCAGCCCGCTGGTGCGTTGCGCGTGTCGCATTCCGAGGACGGCGAGGACGAGACACGTGAACTGGATCTGCGCGACGGCGTCGCCCGGACCGCGCGAGGGCGGGTGCGCCAGGAGGCCTTCGTCTCGGCCCGCTTCGGTGTGCTCGCGCTGCGCTGGAGCGCCGAGGAGCCCTTCGACCTCGCGCTCGACTTCACGTGGCCGCACCGGCACGGCTCGGCCGAGACCGGCCCCGAGGAGCTGTCGTTCACCGGCTTCGCGCCGGTGAGCGTCCATGGCGGGACACCGGATTATTCGAGTGTCGAAGGCGTGCGCGGGCTCGCGCTGCACGCGAGGGCCCGGTGCGACGGCGAGCTGACGCCGAGCTCCGGCGGGCACCGGTTCACCGCCTGCCGTGAAGCCGTGGTGTTCCTCGCGATGCGCAGTACCGAGGACCCGGAGGCCGCGCTCGCGAGCGTACGGGACGAGACGCGGGAGGCGGCGGCGGCCGGTTGGCAGACGGTCCTGGACGACCACGTGGGCGAG
>JAJYSW010000019.1 GCA_021793335.1 Actinomycetes bacterium | reverse complement strand
CGCCGGCGATACCTCGCCGGCTCCCGGCGACTCCGGCACCAGCCTCGAAGTGCGGGCCCGCTCCGTCTCCGGCGATATCTACCTGCACCGGGCGAACGCCTACCGGTGATCGCGCTTCGCCGGAGCGCCGCGCTCACACATAGAGGTACGTGAACGGCTCCCACGGCAGGTTGCGGGCGATGAAGAACAGGCCCCAGACGACCAGGAACGACGTCAGGACGCCCGGGGTGAGGTGGGGCGCCGGCAGCCTCCACCTCACTTTCGGCAGCACGCGGGGCAGTGCCCACGCCAAGTACATCCAGACGATGAACGGTGCGGCGAACACCGCGACGGCATGATGCCGGGCGGCCTCGGGCAGGTTCGCCGTCAACAGGTAGTAGAACGCGCGAGTGCCCCCGCAGCCGGGGCAGTCGAAACCCGTGAGCATCTTGACCAAGCACGTCGAAGGGCCGACGTCATCGGTCGGATTCGTGACCGCGACCCCGCCGGCCACCGCTGCGAAACAGACGAGGACCGCCACCGGCGCGAGCCAGCGCTGAGCGAACAGACACGCCGTCCACCGCGAGACCGCGTTCGGACGCCGTCCCCCCTCGCGTTCCGGGGCCGCTTCCTCGACTGCGCACACGATGCCTCCCGTCCCACAGCGTAGCGCCGCGCGACATCGCCCGTCGCGGCCCCGAGAGTGAGCGATCTGCACGAAACCGCCGGACCGCCCCGTCCGCGCGCTTAGGCTCGAAGACATGCTGGGTCTCACGAAACGGGTCGCGCACCGGGTGCTGGCCGCCGGCGCGGCCCTCGCCGTCCTGTTCGCCTCCGCCGGCTGCCTTCGGCTCGATCTGCGGATCGACGTGCGGCCCGATGACACGGTCGGCGGCGCCTTCACCGCCGCCTGGAGCGAGGAGTTCCTCGCCGAGGTCAGAGCGGGCGGGAACACCGTCGACGAGGCCCAATTGAACGATTTCCTGGATGCGCTGCTGGAAGGCGTCCCCGGCTCCGACCACAGCGAATACCGCGAAGAGGGCTACGTCGGCCGGACCGCCGACTTCACCGACCGGCCGCTGAGCGAATTCGCCGACGTCGGCGGCGACGAGTTCGGGTTCCTGCGCATCGAACACGAGGACCGCCACTATTCCCTCGACGGCTACTGGGACCTCCGGACCACCGGGTTCCTTCCGGCCGAAGAGCTCGCAGAGGCCGAGGTCATCATCAGCGTCAACTTCCCGGCCGATGTCACCGCGCACAACGGCGAGCTCGAAGGACGCACCGTGACCTGGCGGATGAGCCCGGGCGATGAGTACGAGCTGCATGCCGAGGCCAAGGCGCGCAACGGTTGGGCCTGGTTCGGCGTCGCCGTCGCCGCTTCCGCGATCGTCCTGGCGCTGCTGTGGCTGTGGCAGTGGACCAGGCTCGGGAGGTACTCGACGGGCCGGCGTTGACGTGACCAACGCGCCCCGTTGCCTACGGCACAAACCAGTGGCCTTCACGTGTACGGACCGTAATCTGGAGAGTCGACTTCACGACCGCAGAACGGCGACACCAGTGGGGGGACATCGGTGGCCCAGTACCGTGCGAAAGGCGATGCTGCTCCGCCGAAGGAAGAACGGCGCAACTCCGACCTGGACCTGAGCATCGGCCAAGTCCTGGCGGCGACCGGGGCGACGACGCTCGGCGCGATCCTCGTCAAATCACTCGACCTGTGGGGCACCGTGCTCGGTACCGCCACCTTGAGCATCTGCACCTCCATCGGCGCGGTCCTCATCCTGCGGACCATGCGGAGCACCGGCGAGCGGATCAAAACACAGATCGAGGCCCGCTCCCTCACCGCCAGGGCCGGGCAGCCCCGAACCGTCGATCTGGCCGAGACCGGCCCGAGCCCCACGCGGGTGACGGCCACCGCCACGGTCCCGCTCACGGCCGGTGAAGGTGCCACGCGTCCCCTGGATCAGGCCGAGCCGATCGGTCCCGGCGGCGAAGGGGCGACCGAATACCGCGCGAAGTCGACTTCGCGCAAGCGGACGCTGACGGCGATCGTGATCTCCAGCGTCCTGGTGTTCGGGCTGACGATGGGCGTCCTGCTCCTCCTCGGCGGCGTCACCGGCGACCCGGGCCGGTTCATCCAGCAGCCCGCACCTGAGACCACCACGATCGTCGAGGACCAGGACACCGAGGAGGGCACCGAACCGGACGAACACGGCACCGAACCGGCGCCGAGCGACGCCCCCGACGAAACGACCTCGGGCCCTGCCGCAGAGGAACCCCGGGAAGAGGACCCGGCCGAGACGCCGAGCCGCGAAACGCCCACCGAAGCGCCCACCGAGGAGCCGACGGGCCTCGACGACGGCCGAGGCGAGGCGGAAGAAGGCCGGGCTCACGACGAGCAGGTCCCCGCCGAGCCGGAGGCCCCCGAGACCGCGGAATGATGCAGGCGGCCCTCCGGCCGAGCCCGCTCCCGGCTACGGCCGCAGCGCCATGACCTGCGGTGGTGCGGCGCCCTGCGGGCTTACTCCAGAAGGTCGTCGATGCCGACCGTCAGCCCCGGGCGGGCCGCGACCTCGCGGACGGCGAGGAGGACACCGGGCATGAACGAGGCCCGGTCGAGCGAGTCGTGGCCGATCGTGAAGCGCTCGCCGGGCCCGCCGAAGCGGACCTCCTGGCTCGCCACGTAACCGGCCGAGCGGACGGCGTGGATGTGGACGCCGTCGATCTCACCGCCGCGGGCGCCGGTGGCGTCCTCGGCGGTCGCATCCGGCATCTCGGGGCAGTCGGCCTCGGCCCTGGCCGCGGCGATCAGGCGCGCGGTGTGCACGGCCGTGCCCGAAGGCGCATCGACCTTGCGCGGGTGGTGCGTCTCGATGATCTCCGCGGAGTCGAAGTGCCGGGCGGCCTTCGCGGCGAACTGCATCATCAGCACCGCCCCGATGCCGAAGTTCGGAGCGATCAGGCAGCCGACCTCAGGCGATTCACCGAGCATCTCGCGGACCCGGTCGAGCCGGGCCGCGTTGAACCCGGAGGTGCCCACGACGGTGTGCAGCCCCCGGTCGAAGCACCAGGCGAGGTTGTCCATGACCACGTCCGGCAGCGTGAAATCGACGACGACGTCCACCCCGGCCTCGACCAGCCCGTCGAGCGACTCGTCGTGGTCGATGGCCACGGCCAGTTCCAGGTCGTCGGCCTCGGCGACGGCCTCGCAGACGGCCGTGCCCATCCGGCCACGCGCACCCAGCACACCCACTTTGATCATTCGAACGCTCCTCGGTCGAACGGCCCCACGGCCGCGGTCGTCATCGGTTGCGACAGGATATCGGCCGCCACCGCCCGCACGCCGTCCATGGTGACCGCATCGTTGCGGGCCAGGTCCTCGTCGATGCTCATCAGCTCGCCGTGCAGCAGCTCGTCGCGCCCGAGCCAGTCCATGCGGGTACCGGAGTCCTCCATCGCGAACAGGATCGCGACCTGGTACATCTTCTTACCGCGATGCAGCTCTTCCTCGGTGATGCCGCCGCCGGCGATCTCCTCGAGTTCGGCGATGATCAGATCGCGCACCGTGCGGGCGTTCTCCGGAGCGCACCCGGCGTAGACGCCGAACGAGCCGCTCGTGCCGAAATAGGAGGTCGAGGAGCTGACGGTATAGGCCAGGCCCCGCTCCTCCCTGATCGACTGGAACAGGCGCGAGGACATGCCCCCGCCCAGGACGTTGTTCAGCACGCCGAGCGCATAGACGCGGTCGTCCTTGCGGGACATGGTCCGGCAGCCCACGACGAGGTGGGCCTGCTCGGTGTCCTCGCGGGCGACCCGCAGCAGCGCCGGCCGCTTCGGGAGCGTGTCCCGGCGCCGCGGCGGCGGCGTCCCGGGCCGCAGCGGCGCGAACGCCTCCCGCACGAGTTTCAGCACCTCGTCGTGGTCGATGCCGCCAGCGGCGGCGACGACCAGGTTCGACGGCAGGTAGTGGCGGCGGTAGAAGCCGCGGATCTGCTCGGCGTCGATCGCACGGACCGACGCGGCCGTCCCGGCGATATCGCGGCCCAGCGGCCCGTCGCCGAACAGGGCCCGGTTGAACAGTTCGTACACCACTTCGGCCGGTTCGTCGGCCGCGGCGGCGATCTCCTCGAGGATCACGCCGCGTTCGACTTCGACGTCCTTCGTCTCGACCAGCGAAGCGGTGACCGCGTCGCCGAGCACATCGAGGGCCAGCGGCAGGTCGTCGGCCAGGACCCGCTCATAGAAGCAGGTGTGGTCGCGCGCGGTGTAGGCGTTCGACTCGCCGCCGACCGCTTCGATGGCCGCCGAGATCTCGGCGGCCGAGCGCTTCGCCGTCCCCTTGAACAGCAGGTGCTCCAGGAAATGGGAGGCCCCCGATATCTCGGGGGCCTCATCGCGTGCGCCGACGTCGACCCACGCGCCGATCGAAGCCGAGCGCATCTGGGGGATCGTCTCGGTCACCACGGTCAGACCGCTGGGCAGCACCGTGCGTCGCACCGTGCCGCCCAGCGGGTCGTCGACGAGCATTCGAGTCTGCGAACGACTCATTTACTCTGCGGAGCCTCCGGAGTCATCCGAGCGGCGGGTCCGGCGGCGACGTCGCTCGCCGCCCTGGTCCTCGTCGCGACGTCCGCCGTCGCGACGCGGGCCGCGGTCGCCGCGGGGCCCGCGGTCACCGCCACCGCGCCCACCGCGGTCGCCTTCGCGGCGCTCCGGACGGCCCTTCTTGTAGCCTTCCGGCTCCTGGCCCTCCGGGTAGACCTTGTCGAGGTAGATCTTGCCGCGGTTGTCGATGTCGCCGATCTCGACCTCGATCTTGTCGCCGACGCTCAGCACGTCCTCGACGCGGTCGACGCGCTTGCCGTCGCCGACCTTCGAGATGTGCAGCAGGCCGTCACGGCCCGGCACCAGCGAGATGAAGGCGCCGAAATCGGTGGTCTTGACCACGGTGCCGAGGAACCGGTCCCCCACGTTCGGGAGGGTCGGGTTCGCGATCGAGTTGATCATCTCGACGGCGGCCTCGGCCTGCGAGCCCTTCTCGGCGGCCACGTAGATCGTGCCGTCGTCCTCGACGGTGACGTCCGCGCCGGTGTCCTCGGTGATCTGGTTGATCGTCTGGCCCTTGGGGCCGATGACCGCACCGATCTTGTCGACCGGGATCTTCAGCGTGGTGATCCGCGGGGCCGTGCTGGCCAGCTCGCCGACCTCGGCGATGGCCTCGGTCATGACGTCGAGGATCGCGTGGCGGGCGTCGTTGGCCTGCCCGAGCGCCTGCACGAGGACCTCCGAGGGCAGGCCGTCGAGCTTGGTGTCCAGTTGGAGGGCCGTGATGAAGTCAGGCGTCCCGGCGACCTTGAAGTCCATGTCGCCGTAGGCGTCCTCGGCACCGAGGATGTCGGTGAGCGTGACGTACTTGGTCTCGCCGTCGACCTCCTCGCTGATCAGGCCCATCGCGATGCCGGCGACGGGCGCCTTGATCGGCACACCGGCGTTCATCAGGCTCATCGTGGACGAGCAGACCGAGCCCATCGACGTCGAGCCGTTCGAGCTGAGCGCCTCGGAGACCTGCCGGATCGCGTACGGGAATTCCTCACGGGTGGGCAGGACCGGGATCAGGGCGCGTTCGGCGAGCGCGCCGTGTCCGATCTCGCGGCGTTTCGGGGAGCCGACGCGGCCGGTCTCGCCGGTCGAGTACGGCGGGAAGTTGTAATTGTGCATGTAGCGCTTCTTGGTCACCGGCGACAGCGTGTCGATGGCCTGCTCCATGCGCAGCATGTTCAACGTGGTGACGCCCATGATCTGGGTCTCGCCGCGCTCGAAGATCGCCGAGCCGTGGACACGCGGCAGGATGCCGACCTCCGCGGCGAGCGGCCGGATGTCCACCGGGGAGCGGCCGTCGATGCGGACGCCCTCGTTGATGACGCGGCGGCGGACCAGGTGCTTGGTGAGCGAGCGCAGCGCGGCGGCCAGCTCGCCTTCGCGGCCTTCGAAGTCCGCGCCGAGCTTTTCGAGCATGGCGGCCTTGACGCGGTCGAGTTCGTCGCCGCGATCGGTCTTGTCGGCGATCGTGAGCGCGTGGTCGAGTTCGGCGGCGGCCGTGGATTCGACGGCGGCGTACGCGTCGTCCAGATATTCGGGGAAGCGCGGGTAGTCGGCCTCGGGCTTGGCGGCGACGGACGCCAGTTCGGCCTGGGCGCGGACGAGCTCGGCGATGACCGGCTTGATCGCTTCGAGGCCGCCTGCGACGACCTCCTCGGTGGGCCGCTGAGCGCCGCCCTCGATGAGCGCGAGGGTGTTCTCGGTGGATTCGGCCTCGACCATCATGATCGCGACGTCGCCCGATTCGAGCACCCGGCCGGTGACGACCATGTCGAAGGTGGCCTGCTCGATCTGTTCCAGCGTGGGGAAGCACACCCACTGGTCGCCGATGAGGACGGCGCGGGTGGAGCCGAGCGGGCCGGAGAACGGCAGCCCGGCGAGCTGGGTGGACATGGAGGCGCCGTTCATGGCGACCACGTCGTATTCGTCGCGTTCGTCGACGGCCAGGATCGTGCCGATGACCTGGACTTCGTTGCGCAGGCCGCTCACGAAGGAGGGGCGCAGGCCGCGGTCGATGAGGCGGCAGGTGAGGATCGCGTTCTCGCTGGGGCGTCCCTCACGGCGGAAGAACGAACCGGGGATACGCCCGGCGGCGTACATCCGCTCCTCGATGTCGACGGTCAGCGGGAAGAAATCGAAGTGGTCCTTCGGGTTCTTCGAGGCGGCGGTGGTCGCCAGGACCACGGTGTCGCCCATCTGGACGATGGCCGAGCCCTGGGCGAGCTTGGCGAGGCGGCCGGTGCTGAAGATGATCTCCCGGGTGCCGAACTCGCCGTTGTCGATCACGGCGGTGGCGTGGTGCTCCCCGAGGTTGTGGGCCTCGGGTGTCCGTTGAGTCGCTTCGGACATTGAGTGTTTGACTCCTCATGTGTAGTTCGGAGCGCGCCTTGCCGTGTTGGGGCCGGTCTTCGATCGAAGCACACGGAGCGGTGTCCCGAACAATGGAGCGGGACGGTCCGGGTGCCACTACCGAGGACCGGCGATCGCCGGCGAGTCGCGCCGCGCCTCATCGAGAGGCACTGTGGCAGAGCTGGTGCTCCTCGCCCACCCTACGTCATCCAGCGGGCGCGGCGGCAGCCGCGAACCGAAACCGGTGGGGCGGGCGGGAGCGGACATGAAACGGGGAGCGGCCCGCTCGTTCCCGGCTCGGCCGGGCCCGAGGGCCGCTCCCCGGTGTCGATTTCTCTAGGCGCGGATGCCGAGGCGCTCGACGAGCGCGCGGTAGCGGGTGATGTCCTCGTTGCGGAGGTACTTGAGCAGACGGCGGCGCTTGCCGACGAGGAGGAGCAGGCCACGACGCGAGTGGTGGTCGTGCTTGTGGTTCTGGACGTGGGCGGTGAGCTCCGTGATACGTGCCGTCAGGAGTGCCGCCTGGACTTCGGTCGAGCCCGAGTCGCCCTCGTGGGTGGCGTACTCCTTGATGATCTCGGCCTTCTTGTCGGCTTCGAGCGCCATGTTCCCTCAATTCCGAGTGTCGTTTCGATCCGGCCGGACCCACGGCGTCGTGCAGGTCGGTCGGGTCCGGCGGCGTGCGCCGCGCGAACCGGACCAGAGTACCAGCGCCGTTACCGCAGCCCCAAGGCCGCTCGGGTCTGTGCGACGTCGGTCTCGATCTGTTTGACCAGGTCGTCGACGTCGTCGAATGCGATCTGGTCGCGCAGGCGGGTGGTGAAGTCGAGCCGGACGCGATCGCCGTAGAGGTCGCCGGAGAAATCGAGGAGATGGGCTTCGACGGTGCGTTCGCCTCCGTCGAAGGTGGGGTTGGTGCCGACGCTGATCGCCGCGGGCAGCCGCTGGGAGTCCATGTGGAACCAGCCGGTGTAGACGCCGTCGGCGGGGATCGCCGCGCCCGGGAACGGGGCGATGTTGGCGGTGGGGAAACCGAGGCCGACGCCGCGTGCGGCGCCGTGGACGACGGTGCCTTCGACGCCGAACTCGCGGCCGAGGATCTCGGCGGCGGCGATGACCTCGCCCGCGGTGATGGCCTTGCGCACGCGGGTCGAGGAGAAGGCGTCGCTGCCCGCCGTGGCGGTGAGGGGCTGGGCGAGGACCTCGAAGCCGTACTCCTGGCCGAATTCGGCCAGGAGTTTCACGTCTCCGGCGGCCTTATGGCCGAAGCGGAAGTCCTCGCCGACGACGACGCCGACGGCGTGGAGGCCGCCGACCAGGACGTGGCGGACGAAGTACTCGGGGCTGAGCCGCGACAGCGCTTCGGTGAACGGCAGGACGCACACGCCGTCGACGCCGAGGGAACCGAGCAGCTCCACACGCCGTTCCAGGCTCATGAGTTGGGGCGGGACCGCATGCGGGGCGACCACCGCGGTGGGATGCGGGTCGAAGGTGCAGGCCACGCTGCGGGCGCCGCGTTCGGCCGCCGCGGTGACGGCGGCCCCGATGAGCGCGGCGTGGCCGCGGTGCACGCCGTCGAATACACCGACCGCGACCACCGAGTCAGGCCAGTCGTCAGGTGTCGCGTCAATTCCACGCCAGGTTTCCACGGCACGATCCTCTCACTGCCGTGCCCGGCGCGCCCCGCGGACGACCGGTGCAGTGGCCGTCGCCGCTGGGCCCGCCGCGAGGCCTCGCGGCGGCCCGCGGCACAGCCGCCGTCGGGGCGGGGTTCCTCTCGGCCGTACCCGAAGCGGCGGCCCTGGGCGGCCCCTCCCCGGCGGGCGGCACGTCCCGGAGGCTCCCGCTGTACCTGAGGCAGGGCTAGAGCATCATCGAGGAGTCGGCGTTACCTCCGGAGGCGAATATGAGCAGCATGAGGACACCTATGGTGAGGAGCAGGAAAATACCCAGCAACAGCCAACCGTTGCTGAGCGGCTCGACCTGGGCGGCTTCGACTCGCTCGGTCTCCTCGCTGGACATTTCGGGCTCCTCCTCACTCGTGGGCTCCGGTCTCACCGGTCCGGAGGCGGTGCGGTGGAGTTCCTCTGGAAGTTCGCCATTGTTCCTGGAATTCATGACGACTCCTGGATCGCTGATGGGTGTGGCGATACCGGCCTTCCATTGATTCTTGAGGTTCCGCCGCCCGTCCGAGCGGGCTTTCAAGGAAATGCTCTGACGCAGGCGTCAATCGGCCGCTCGGCAAATTACATGCACGTCGATCACGCGGGCTGTCGATACCCGACAACACCGGCCCGAAAGCAACCGCCGCTCCAGTACGGATATCGATGAATCAGCAGGTAGAGGCATGAATGAAGAACGCCGGCGACGGGCTCGCCCCTCGCGGGGCGGCTCCGTCGCCGGCGGCTCGTAGCATCGGCGTCCTGGCGCCTCAGCCCTTCACGCTGCCTGCGAGCAGACCGCGGACGAAGTACCGCTGCAGTAGCAGGAACACCAGCAACGGGACGATGATCGCGATGAAGGCCGCCGCGGGCAGACGGGTCCATCCGAAGCCCCAGGTGCCGGCCATGTCGCCGAGCACGGCGGTCAGCGGCCGCGTGGCCTCGCCGCCGCCGAAGGTGCGACCGACGAGGAAGTCGTTCCACACCCACAGGAACTGGAAGATCCCGATCGAGGCCAGAGCGGGCGTCACCAGCGGCAGCACGACCTTGCGGAAGATCTGCGAGTGGCTCGCGCCGTCGATGCGGGCCGCCTCCATGACGTCGCCCGGCAGTTCCCGCATGAAGTTGTGGAGCAGGAAGATCGCCAGCGGCAGGCCGAAGATCGAGTGGGCGATCCAGACTTGGACGATGGTGTTGACGCCGTGGAGCTCCCAAGCGGGCATGATCGTCATATCGCCGATCGCCAGGCCCTTGCTGAAGAACGACAGCAGCGGGATCAGCGCCATCTGGATCGGCACGACCTGCAACGCGAAGACCGCGATGTACAGCAGGTTCCGGCCCTTGAAATCGATCCACGAGAGCGCGTACGCGGCCATCGCCGCGAATACGACCGGGACGATCACACCCGGGATGGTGATGACGACGGTGTTGATGAGGTTGCGGATCAGTCCGCCGCCAGCGGAGGTGCTGTAGAGCACGTAGTTGTAGGTGTCGAGCGTGAAGCTCGGATCGGTGAAGACGTTCCACCAGCCGCTGGTGCGGATGTCGTCCTCCGGCCGGAGCGAGGAGATGAACAGGCCCGCGGTCGGGATGGTCCACAGGACGGCGATGACGACGGCGAAGGCGCTGGCGATCCGGCTGGAGAACAACCGCCGGAGACGTTCGCCCCGCGACTCTCCGATGGCGGATCGAGGGGCCGATTCGGGGCGCGGTTCGGTCTTGACGCTCATCGAGCCTCCAGTTCCTGGCGGCGAATGTTACGCACCTGGTAGATGACGACGGGGATGACCAGTGCGAACAGCAGCACGGCCATGGTCGCGCCGCGTCCGTCGTTGCCGAGGCGGAACGCCTGGTCCCACATGTTGTGCGCGAGGACGTCGGTGCCGTGGTGTCCACCGGTCATGGCCCTGACGATGTCGAACAGCTTCAGTGTGGCGATGAAGACGGTCACGGCCACGACGATGATGGCCGAGCGGATCGAGGGGACGGTGACGTTCCAGAAGATCTCGGACGGGTTGGCTCCGTCGATGCGGGCGGCCTCGATGATGTCGACGGGCACGCCCTTGAGGGCCGCGGACAGGACCACGGTGGCGAAGCCGACCTGGATCCAGATGAGGACCACCATCAGCAGGAAGTTGTTGGTCGGGAAGTTGTTGAGCCAGTTGACCGGGTCGAAGCCCGCCCAGACCAGGAGCTGGTTGAGCAGGCCGAGCTGCTTGCCGGACGCCTTGTACTGGTAGATGAACTTCCAGATGATCGAGGCGCCGACGAAGGAGATGCCCATCGGCAGGAAGACCAGCGCCTTGTATACGCGCTCACCGCGGCGGCCGTCGATGAGGACGGCGTAGACCAGCCCGAGGGCCGTCGACACGGCGGGCACGATGACGACCCACAGGGCCGTGTTGATGAGCGTCTGGAGGGCGGAGTCGTTGGAGAAGACCCAGGCGTAGTTGTCCAGGCCGATGAATTTGCTGCCGTCGCCGCTGTAGAAGGACATGATGAAGGTGCGGACGGCGGGGTAGACCAGGCCCACTACGAGGAACAGCAGGGCCGGGAAGAGGAAGACGGTCGCGACCAGCCGGTTGCTGTTGCGCCGGGAGGCGAGTTCGGCGATGCCGTAGAGGGCGAGCATGACGGCCGCGAAGGCCACGAGGCCGACCGCCAGCAGTCCGAACCGATCGGTGAGGTCGGAGATGTTCACTGTCAGTGCACTCCAGGTGAGTCAGAACGGTGCCGAGCGGGGCGGGCCCCCGCTCGGCACCGTCACGGTGTCGGTAGGACTACTGCGGCCAGGAGTTCTCGATGTCGTCGGCGATCTCCTGAGCGTTCTTGGAGCCGTCGACCCACTGGATCACGCCGGTCCAGAACGAGGAGGCGCCGACCTCACCGGGCATGAGGTCCGAGCCGTCGAAGCGGACGGTCACGTCCGGGTCGGTCAGGATCTCGGTGGCGAGCTCGTTGATCGGCGTGGTGGCGTTGGACGGGTCCACGCCCTGGTGCGCGGTGCTCCACGGGCCGGTCTGGAGACGGGCGTTGTGGTAGAGCTCGGAGGCCAGGAACTGGCGCGTGGCCTCGGTGGCCTCGGAATCGGAGTACGCGGCGACGAACTCGCCGCCGACCAGCATGGTGTTGTCGGCCTCGTCGCTCTCGGGGAAGCGGAAGGCGAACACGTCGCCGTCCTCGGCGACGGTGGTGTCGGCGGGCCACATGGCGCCGTAGAAGGATGCCATGCGGTACATCGCGCACTCGTTGTCGAGGATCGGGTAACCGGCCTCCTGGAACGGGGTCGAGCTGATGGTGTCGACGCCGTTGAACATGTACTCGTCGTTGGTGACGACCTCACCGGCCTTCTCGATGGCCGCGACGATCTGCGGGTCGTTGAAGGGGATCTCGTGCTCGACCCACTGGTCGTACAGGTCGGTGTCCTCGCGCAGGACGATGTCCTCGATCCAGTCGGTGCCGGGCCAGCCGGTGGCACCGCCTGATTCGAAGCCGGCGCACCACGGCTTGACGCCGTCGGCCGCGATCTGGTCGGACAGGGCGATCAGGTCGTCCCAAGTGGTCGGGATCTCGTACCCGTTGTCGGAGAAGAACGCCGGGGAGTACCAGATGAAGGACTTGGCGTTGCCGGAGTTCGGCGAGGCGTAGAAGGTGCCGTCGATGGTGCCGTAGTCGAGCCAGTCCTGGCTCCAGCCCTCGGTCGCGAGTGCGGTGACCTCGTCGGAGGCCGGGACGAGACTGTCGGCGTAGTTCGCCATCAGGCCCGGCTGCGGGAAGAGCGCGATGTCGGGGGCGTTGCCGCCGTCGACGCGGACCTTCATGTCCGCCTCGAACTCACCCGAACCCTCATATTCGATGGTGATGCCGGTGCACTCTTCGAAGAAGCTCCAGGCCTCCTCCATCTCATCGGCCTCGGTGTCGCGAATGGAACCGAAGATGGTGACGGTCTCGCCGTCGAAGGAGCCGTAGTCCTCATAGTTGGCGCAGTCCTGAGCCGCGTCGGGCACTTCGCCGCGGCCCTCGCCCTCGTCATCGGGCGCGCCGCAAGCGGCCGCCGCGAGCGCAAGAGCGCTGGTGGCGGTCGCGAGATACATCAACCGTCGAGTCTTGCCCATCGGGTTTCCCTCTCTAAGATGCGAAATGCTGGTCGTGCGGCGAGGCCGACCGCCTCCCATGTCCCGGCCGGCATCGCGCCATGCTCGCGCACCGCTCGATGCTCCTTGCGGAACTGCCTCCACCCGCCGCCTGGAACGACGCTGAAATGGTGCGCTGGATTACATGGCCTGTCAAGGCTAAATTACCGAATCGTTACGCAAGGTCGCTCTATCGAGACTTGCTTCGATCCCTTTACATGGGAGCGGTGACATCAACGTATCATCGGCTTCGCTGGAAAACTCGATGAACTCCTCGTGTCAGACGCCCCTCACACTTCGAAAGGTGCGCTTCATGCCGCAGCTCAACTTCCCTGAGGGATTCCTCTGGGGCACCGCCACCGCCTCCTACCAGATCGAGGGCGCCTCGAATGAGGACGGCCGCGGGCCGTCGATCTGGGACACCTTCGCCGACACCCCCGGCAAGACGTGGCGCGGCCACTCCGGCCGGGTCGCCTGCGACCACTACCACCGCGTCGATGAGGACATCGAGATCATGCGGTCGATGGGCGTCGACACCTACCGGTTCTCGATCGCCTGGCCCCGCATCCAGCCCGACGGGGCGGGCCCGGTCAACCCCGCCGGCCTCGACTTCTACGACCGGCTCGTGGACAAGCTCACCGCCGCAGGCATCAAGCCGATGCCGACGCTCTACCACTGGGATCTGCCCCAGACGCTGGAGGACCACGGCGGATGGCCCGTCCGGGCGACCGCCGAACGGTTCGGCGACTACGCCGCGATCGTGGCCGCCCGACTGGCCGACCGGGTCGACACCTGGTGGACGGTGAACGAGCCGTGGTGCGCGGCGTTCCTCGGCTACGGCAACGGCCACCACGCGCCGGGGCGCACCGACGCGGCCGACGCGCTCGCGGCGGCCCACCACCTGCTGCTCGGGCACGGCCTGGCCACCAAGGCACTGCGCGCGGCCGGGGCCCGGCAGGTCTCGCTCGCGCTCAACCCCGCGCAGTGCCGCGGCGACGAGGAGGCCGCCCGGTACATCGACGCGATCTCCAACCGGATCTTCTTCGACCCGCTGTTCAAGGGCGCCTATCCCGCCGAGGTCATCGAACGTACCGCGCACCACACCGACTGGAGCTTCGTCCAGGACGGCGACCTGGAGACGATCTCCCAGCCGATCGACCTCGTGGGCGTCAACTACTACACCCCCACTTGGGTCAAGAACGTCCCCGGCGCGCCCGAGAGCGGCGTCAACCCCGGTTCGGGCGGCATCGCGGCCTGGGCACCCGAGGAACTGCCGGTGACGGACATGGGCTGGCCGATCGACGCGACGGGCCTGACCGACCTGCTGGTGCGCATCCACAAGGACTACGGCGTGCCGACGATGATCACCGAGAACGGCGCCGCCTACCCGACCGGCCCGAACGAGGACGGCGAGGTCGTCGACACCGAGCGGGTCGACTACCTGCGCGCGCACATCGCCGCGGTCCACGACGCGGTCGCCCAGGGGGCCGACGTCCGCGGCTACACCGCCTGGTCGCTGCTGGACAACTTCGAGTGGGCCTTCGGCTACGAGAAGCGCTTCGGACTGGTCCACGTCGACTACACGACTCAGCGGCGCACCCCCAAGGCCAGCGCGAAGTTCTACGGCGAGGTCATCGCCGCGAACGGACTCGATCGCGCCTGAGTCACTCCGCTCCGAGGGCGGCACGCAGCGCCGCCACGACGCGCTCGGGCTCGTTCGAACGCATGACCGCGCCCATGACCGCGACCCCCGCCGCCCCGGCGCCCCTGGCGGCGCGGGCGCGGGCGGGGCCGGTCACGCCTCCGAGCGCGTACACCGGGACCGGGGCCGCGGCGACGCGCTCGGCCAGACCGTCGAGGCCGACGGCCGGTCCGTAGCCGGGTTTGGAGTCGGTGGCCCAGACCGGCGAGTAGGTGATGTAGTCCAGGTCGGCCGGCACCGGCTCGCCGACGTGGACCGATCGCCCGAGGCGGGACGGTCGCGGGACGGGAGCCGGGAACCGGGCCGACAGGTGCGCCGCGGGCACCGCCTCGGGCGGGTCGGCGATGATCAGTTCCCCTCCGGCCGCCGAGAGAAGGGGCTCCAGGCGTCCGGCCAGTTCCCGCCGCCGCTCCCAGGCGAGGTGTTTATCACGCAGGAGCAACGCGAACGGTCCGCCGCGCAGCGCTCTGCCGACGTGTTCGTCGAGCGGCCTGGGGCAGCTGTCGACGTCGGTGACGACGATGAGCCGGTGTTGCAGCTTGGGCATGGACGCCGATCCTATCGAGTTCGTACGTTAGATCCCACGCGCAAGGGGTCGACCGATTTAACACTTCCGTATCGGTTCACGGTCCTAACTTGCGTAATTCACGACACAGGTGAAAGACTGCTGTGGATGAATATCGGCGATCAAATCAACGTGTTGCGTACCGAGGGGGAGCGGATCGCCATCGCGGGGGGAGAACTCGCGCTCAACGCCGCTGTGCCGACTTGCCCCGGTTGGAGCGTCAAGGACCTGCTGACCCATATAGGCACGGTCCACCGCTGGGCGACGGCCATCGTCGCGGGGGCGCTGCCCCACGACCCCCGTCAACGCGAGTTCCACCAGGTCGTGGGTCCGCTGCCACATGAAGAGCTGCTGGTCGACTGGGTCCGGGTGGGATTCAGCGAACTGGTGCGGACGCTGGAGGAGGCGCCTGAGGACCTCCAATGCTGGCAGGTCTTTCCATCGGAATCGTCACGGCGGTTCTGGGTGCGGCGGCAGGCCCATGAGGCCACCGTCCACAGGGTGGACGCCGAGCAGGCCAGGGGCGACGAGATCTCCCCCATCAACCGGGACTTCGCGGCCGACGGCATCGACGAGCTCCTGCTGGGCTTCCACGGGCGGCCGTCGAGCCGGGTGCGGGCGCTGCATCCTTCGGTGCTGCACATCCACGCGACCGATCTGGCCCCCGGGCGCGGCGACTGGTACATCCATCCGACCGACGTCGGTCCGCTGGTGACGTTCAACGAGGTCGAATCTCCTCACTGCA
This sequence comes from Actinomycetes bacterium, assembly GCA_021793335.1. Taxonomy (GTDB): domain Bacteria; phylum Actinomycetota; class Actinomycetes; order Mycobacteriales; family Micromonosporaceae; genus Glycomyces. The sequence continues at coordinate 8,968 of JAJYSW010000019.1, read as the reverse complement.
CGATCGAGGGACCGGTGGAGCTGCTGTACCTGGCGCTGTGGAATCGGCTGCCCTTCGACGACCTCACGGTGAGCGGCGACCCGGCACTGCTGCAACTGTGGCGCAACTATTCGGCGGTGCGCTGGATGGACCCCGTGGACGTATAGCGACTAGAGCGCTACAGAGCGCGATGTCCGGGAGGCGGCACGAAGCCGATGCTCGTGCGGCGCGGGTGAACGCTCGGGCGGGTCGGTGCCGGAAGGAGCCCCCGAGCGGCCCGTATGCTCTCACGGGTGAATCGAGAGCATCTCGCACCGTCCGACGCCGTCCCGCGTGCGGCCCTGTGGGTCCTCATCCCGGCGGCGCTCGCCACCCTCGCCGGCCTCGCCCTGTTGTGGCCCTCGGGTGTCGAGGACGCCGAGGATCAGGTCTTCGGGACCGAGGTCGAGGGCCGTGTCCTCTCCGTCCACGAGACCGAGTGCGATCCCGAATACGGGCAGCTGTCCGAGCATCTGCGGCCCGACCGCTGCGGCGACGTCCTGGTCCGCCTGGCCTCGGGCCCCGACGCGGGCGCCGAGATCCTGGTCGACGTCCCGGCCGGGCCCGGCGCAGCCGAAGTCGACGCCGGGGACGCCGTCGTGCTGATCCACACGCCCGATTCGGTGAGCGGCCAGCAGTACCACATCATCGACCACGAGCGGTCGAGCACGCTGTGGGCGCTGGTGATCGCGTTCGCGCTCGCGGTGGTCGCGTTCGGCCGCTGGAAGGGCCTGCGGTCGCTGGTGAGCCTGGGGCTGACGTTCGCGGTGGTACTGCTGTTCGTCGTCCCGGCGATTCTGGACGGCCGGGCACCGATGCCGGTGGCCGTCGTCGGATCGGCCGCGATCATGCTGGTGTCGCTGTACCTCTCGCACGGGTGGAACCGGACCACCACGGTGGCGGTGCTCGGGACGCTCGCCTCGCTCGTGCTCACCGGCACGCTCGCCCAGGGGGCGGTCCGCCTGGCCCGCCTCAACGGCGTGCTCGACGATGAGACGACGTCGCTGGCGATGCAGTACCCGATCGACATGTCGGGCCTGCTGCTGGCGGGCATCCTCATCGGCGCGCTCGGCGTCATCGACGACGTCACCGTCTCGCAGGCGGCCACGGTGGACGAAGTATCCAAGGCGAACCCGAAGTGGGGGCGCGGGCAGTTGTTCCACTCTGGGATGCGGGTGGGCCGCGATCATCTGACGTCGGTGGTCAACACGCTCGTGCTGGCGTACGCGGGGGCGTCGCTGCCCCTGCTGGTGCTCATCGCTGCCGCCGATCGTCCGCTGGGACAGGTCTTGACCAGTCAGACCATCGCCACCGAGATCGTCCGCTCAGTGGTCGGCACGCTCGGGCTCATCGCCGCCGTGCCGATCACGACATGGCTGGCCGCGGCCCTGGCGCGGCGGGAACCGCCGAAGGCGCGGGCCTCGAAGGAACCGAAGCGGCCCCGCCCGAGGCCGCGGCCGGAGGACGGGCTCTGGGACGAGGACGATTCGCCCTACCCGCCTTCGCACCTGCGGTGAGTCCCCCGGGGTCAGCACTGCTCGGCGGCGGCCATGAGTTTCTTGGCCGCCTGGTGGATCGCCTGGAGCACGGCCATGACCGCCGGACGCCCGGTCGAGGCGGTGCGGTGGACGGCGTAGACGTCACGGCCGGTCAACGGCTCGGCGATGCGCCGCACCGCCACGTCGCGCCGCTCGGCGGCGGCCATCCACGGCGCGACGGTGACGCCGAGGCCCTTGGCCACCAGCGTGAGGATCGTATCGAGCCCTTCGAACTCCGAGAGCGGCGCGGAGATGCCCTCGGCCCGCCACAGCCGGTCCAGCGCCATCCGCGAGGGCTCCCCCGCCGGCGAGGCGATCCAGGGCTCGGAGTCCAGCATGCGGACCGAGCACTCCCGTTCGCTCGCGAGCCGATGCCCGGTCGGCAGGACCGCGACGAGCGGGTCCGCGACGAGATGGTGGTACGTGAGCGGGCCGACCTCGCTCGGGCGGCGGGCGCCCGACCAGTCGTCGACGAGGGCGAGGTCGATCTCGCCGGCGCGGACGCGCGCGAGGCTCTCGGTGACGGTGTGCTGCTGGCGGAGCACCATGGTCAGCTCGGGGTAGCGGCGCAGACGGCGCACGATCGGACCGGCGAGCGCGACGGCGACGGTGGGGAAGGCGGTGACGGTGACCCGGCCCTTCGGTTCGGCCGCGTCGGCGGCCAGCTCGGCCTCGGCGGCGTCGATGGCGTCGAGGATCGCGCCGGTGCGCTCGACGAGTCGGCGGCCGGCGTCGGTCAGCTGCGCGGACCGGGCGGTGCGCTCCAGAAGCGCGACACCGGTCTCCTGCTCCAGAGCGGACAGCTGCTGCGAGACCGCCGAGGCGGTCTGTCCAGTGGCGACGGCGGTGGCGGCTATCGAACCGTGGGCCGCGAATTCGGCGAGCAACTGAAGACGGCGGACATCCAGCATAAGAAAATCTTACGCTCGGCAACAGTCAGAGTTGCTTGCATTGATGCTCCGATCGCTTCAGTCTGGTGCGGTACAGCGATGTTCCACGGAGGAGATCCACGTGACTGTCTCAGCAACGCTCGCCGCGAGCGAGACGATCGCCGCCCGACGCGCCGCCGGAGAGGAGGTGCTCGCGCTCGCCTTCGGCGAAGCCGGAATCCCGGTGCACCCCTTGTTGGAGCAGCGCCTGGCACGCGCCGCGGCCGAGACGTCGTACGGCCCGGTGGCCGGTGTCCGCCCCGCTCGCGAGGCGGTCGCCGGCTACTGGAGCCGACGCGGACTGACCACCGAGTCCGATCAGGTCCTGCTGGGGCCGGGCTCCAAACCGCTGCTGTTCGCCGTCCTGCACGCCGTCGGCGGGGACGCGATCATCCCCAGCCCGGCATGGGTGTCCTATGCGGCGCAGACCGAACTGATCGGCCGCGACCCGATCCGGGTGGCCGTCCCCGAGGGGGAGGGCGGCGTGCCCGAGGCCGATGCGCTCGAACACGCCGTGCGGGCCGCCCGGGCCGTCGGCCGGGACCCGCGCATCGTGGTGACCACGCTGCCGGACAACCCGACCGGGCGGCTCGCCTCCGAGGCCGCGGTGAAGGCGCTGTGCGAGGCGGCCCGCGAACTCGACCTGGTGATCCTGGCCGACGAGATCTACCGGGACCTGGTCTTCGAGGAAGGGCCCTTCCCCTCTCCCGCCGCGTGGGCTCCAGAACGGACGGTGACCACGACGGCGTTGAGCAAGAACTATGCGCTCGGCGGGTGGCGCATCGGCGCGGCGCGCTTCCCCGATTCCCCGCTCGGCGACGAACTGCGGGAGACGGTGCGGGGCACCGCCTCCGAGCTGTGGTCCTCGACGCCGATGCCGATGCAGCACGCCGCGGCCTACGCCTGGTCGGACCCGGTCGAGCTGGTCGACCGGATCGTCGCGGCCAGACGGCTCCACGGTACGGTCACCCGCGGCGTGGCCGAGGTGTTCGCCGAGGTCGGCTGCGAGGTCGACGCGCCCCAGGGCGGCTTCTACGTCTGGCCCGATTTCGCCCCGCTGCGCGAGACGCTGGAGTCCCGGTGGTCGGTGCGGACCGGCGCCGATCTGGCGCGGGTCCTGCTCGACGAGTTCGGCATCGGCGTGCTGCCGGGCTCGGCGTTCGGGACCGCGGAGTCGAGCCTGCGGCTGCGTGTGGCCGTTCCCGGCATCTATGGGGCCTCCGACGCCGAACGGCTCGCGGCGCTGGTCTCGACCGAGCCGCTGGAGCTGCCATGGATCGCCGCCGCGATCGACGGACTGCGGTCCGAACTGGCCGCGCTCACCGCCGTGCGCTGAACCGGCGGTGGGCCTCCGATTCGGACCGGTGTCCGTTCGCGCTCACCGCCATGCGTTGACGATGACGATGGCCGCGTAGACGACGGCGATGACGACGACGACGGCGACGATCAGGAACAGTGCGCCGACGAACCGCTGAATCTCCAGCTCGCGTCCTTCTCTGACCGGGCCCCGCCAGCGGCCGTAGCGCCAATGGTCGCGCCCGGGCGTGAGATCGTCGAGGTCCCACAGCAGCGCCTGCAGGTCCGCGACGCTCTCGGCCCGGCGCGCCAGTTGCCGGCGGAGCCGGTACTCCTGTACGTCGAGCCGGCCTCGGCGCCTGGCGAACGCGAGTCTGTCGAGTGTGATCCGCTTATCGGTCTTGGAAGCGCGAGATGCATAGGCGTCCATGACACCCTCCCCACCTGCTCTGGCTTCAATGATGCCAGAACAGTGGGAAATTCGCATACATCACGTTCCGGTCGCGGACTGGTCGAGCAGGATCGAGGCCGCCCGAGCCAGCTCGACGTCCTTTTGGGAGACCTTGTGCCCCGCCGAGTGCGTCGTGGTCGAGACGATCAGCCGGTTGTACTGGATCGTCAGGTCCGCATGGTGGTTCCGCTGCTCTTGGAGCCACCCGACGGCGGTCGCGGCGGTGACCGCCGCGAGATGCCCTTCGAACGTCCACGACCGCTCCAGGCGGTCATCGGCATGGTTCCAGCCCGGCAGCTCGGAGAGCGCCAGCTCGATCTCGGCTTCAGTCAATGGTTGATCGGCCATGCCCCGATTGTGTCAGTTCTCGTCGACGAGCGACACGACTCCGGTATCCAAGTCGTAGATCGCGCCCACCACGAGCACGCCGTCGAGCGAGGAGCGCCGGCTCAGATCGGCGACGGTGCGCCGCACCTGGAGACGCATCGCACGCGAAGCGGTCTCCTCGCCTCCGGGCCCTTCGGCGAAAGCCTGCGACGCCGGCTGCCACAGCTGCTCCACCAGGTAACCGGTGCGGGGATCGTGCGTGTCGTCCTCGACGGCCTGCAGGGCCGCGTCTATCGCGCCGCAGCGCTCGTGGCCCAGCACCACCACCAAGGAGACGTCCAGTTCGGCTGCGGCGAACTCCAGCGAGCCGACGGCGGCCCGGTCGGGCACGTGCCCGGCGGTGCGGACCACCAGGAGCTGACCGAAATCGCAGTCGAACACCGATTCGGCGGTCACACGCGAATCGATGCAGGTGAACACGACCGCGGCGGGCCGTTGATCCGGGGCGGCCCCGCGGGCCGCATTGATATCGCGGGCGTACCGGGGCTTCGCTGCGATGAAACGGCCATTGCCTTCGAGCAGGCCCGCCAATGTCGACGTGGCGCGGTGATGCTCCATGAGTGCGGTCGCGGTCAATTCAGGCACCTTTGAATAGTGCACAACCGATCGGTCGAGCGCAAGAGCGGTCCCACCGATAGAAACGATTTTCACAGACGATGCGCCGCCATGCCGATATCATCCGGTCCCGAATCAGGATGAAGTGATCTCCAATTCATATTCTATGATGAACAGAAGCGACCCCCACCCGTCTGAACTGGAGGAACACGTGCGAACCTACGGCGACGGCTGCCCTGCCGCCCACGCTCTCGACCTCGTCGGCGAGCGCTGGTCGCTGCTCATCGTCCGCGAACTCGTCCTCGGGCCCAAACGCTTCACCGATCTGCGCGGCGGCCTCCACGGCGCCAGCGCGAACGTCATCTCACAGCGGCTGCGGGCCCTCGAATCGCACGGCGTCATCACCAGGCGCCGACTCCCGCCGCCCGCCGCATCCAGGGTGTACGAACTGACCGAATGGGGCCGTGAACTCGAAGGCGTCATCGTGCGGCTGCTGCGCTGGGGCGCCCGTTCGGCGAGCATGCCGCTGGACACCGCCATCGGCACCGATGCGCTCATCCTCTCGCTGCGCGGACTGTTCATGCCCGTCGCCGCCCAGGACTTCGACGCGGCATTCGAATTGTGGATCGGCGATCGGCCGTTCATCGCCGAGATCCTCGACTCCCAGCTCCTCTTGGCCCCCGGCCGGCCCGAGCACCCGCATGCGGTCATCCGCACCGACGCCGAGACGCTCAAACGGCTCACCCTCGGCGGGCGCAGCCTCGACGTCTCCCTGCACGCCGGACGCATCACCGTCCAAGGCGATCAGGCGATGGCCGAGCGGTTCCTCGGCATGTTCCGGCTCCCAGAACCGGCGGCGGCCTCCCGCGTCGACGGCGAGGTCGTCTGAGCCGTCGGCGCGGCCGCGCCGACCCAGTCGGCCGACGGATGCACCACCCGTCGTCCCGTCCGTAGCCTCGCGAGCGGACCACAGCACTACGAAGAGACGAGACGACATGCGCGCCATCCGCCAACACGCCTTCGGCGGCCCCGAAGTACTCCGATACGAGACGGTCCCCGACCCCGAGCCCGGCCCCGGACAGGTCCGCATCGCCGCCCGCGCCATCGGCGTCCACCTGCTCGACACCGTCTTCCGCTCCGGCGACCGCGACCGGCTGCCCTACGACCCGCCCGAGCCGCCCACGACGCCCGGCCGCGAGACCGCCGGCATCGTCGACGCCGTCGGCGAGGGCGTCGACCCCGCCTGGATCGGCAGACGCGTCGTGGCCCATCTCGGCCCCGCCGCCGGCGGCTACGCCGAGCGGGCCGTGCGCGATCTCACCGCCGTGCACGCCCTCCCCGAGGACGTCGGCTTCGAACAGGCCGTCGCGATGATCGGCACCGGCCGCACCGCGCTGATGGTCCTCGAAGTCGGCCCCGTGACCTCCGAGGACGTCGTCATCGTCCCGGCCGCCGCGGGCGGCATCGGCACGCTCCTCGTGCAGGCCGCGAAACGGGCCGGCGCCCGCGTCGTCGGCCTGGCCGGCGGGCCGGTCAAGACCGCGCAGGTCACCGCGAACGGCGCCGACGCGGCCGTGGACTACCGCGCCGACGACTGGACCGACCGGCTCGACCATGCCCTCGACCATGTCCTCGACAGTGCCCCCGGCGGCCGCGAGGCCACGCTCCTGTACGACTCGGTCGGCGGCGACGTCGGCCGTGCCACGCTCGAACGCCTCGGACCCGGCGCCCGCATGATCGTCTTCGGGTGGTCTTCGGGCCGAGCCACCGACGTGTCCGTCGACGACATCGTCGGCCGGAGCCTGACCGTCTCCTCGGCGCTCGGCCCCTCGCTGATCGCGCGCATGGGCGGCCTGCGCCGCCTCGAAACGCGGGCGCTGGAGGAACTGGCCGCCGGACGGCTCGCCCCCGCGGTCCACACGTTCGCGCTCGCCGACGCGGGCGAAGCGCACCGCGCGCTCGAACACCGGGAGACGAGCGGCAAAGTAGTGCTGCTGCCTTGAACGGGGCCGCGGGCGCGGCCGACCCTCACACTCGGGTCAGCTCCATGGTCGCGTCGGGCTGCGCGGACGTCTGCACGGCCCGCACCGCCCCTGCCAGGAAGAATGACAGCACCAGACCGGCCAGCGCCAGCACCACGCCCACCATCAGCGGCGCGGTGAGTCCGAAACCGGCGCCCAGGACCAGTCCGCCGAGCCAGGCGCCGTTGGCGTTCGCCACGTTGAACGCCGAGTGGTGCAGCGACGAGGCCAGCGACGGCGCCTTCTCGGCTCCGTCCAGCAGCAGCCGAGCCAGGATCGGGCTCGCCGTCGACGAGGCGAAGGCCACGCCGAACACGCAGACCACGGCCATGACCGGCGAGGCGACGGTGAAGAACATGAGCAGCAGGATCGAGGCGATCGAGGCGAAGGAGACGAACATGCCGCGCAGCGGGAACCGGTCGGCCACCTGGCCGCCCGCGACGTTGCCGAGCGCCATGCCCGTGCCGAACACGACGAGCGTGCACGCGACCGCGAACGAGCCGAAGCCGGTCACCTCCGACAAGAGCGGTGTCAGGTAGGTGTAGCAGGCGAACATCCCGCCGAATCCGATCATGCCCGTCAGCAGCGTGAGGATGACGCGCCTGCTGCCCAGGGCGCTGATCTCCGCGGCCGGATCGGTCCGCGGGATCGACTTGCGCGTGTCCGGCACCGTGATCTCGACGGCGATCATCGTCAGGGTCGCGATCAGCGCGATCCCGACGAACACGAGCCGCCAGCTGACGAAATCGACGACCAGGGCGCTCACCGGGACGCCGACGACGGTGGCGATGCTCAGGCCCATGAAGATCATCGAGACCGCGCGGGCGCGCCGCTCGAACGGCACCAGGCTCGCCCCGACCACGGCGGCCACGCCGAAGTACGCGCCGTGCGGCAGGCCCGCGATGAAGCGGGAGGCGACCAGCACCTCGAAGTTCGGTGCGAACGCGGTGAGCAGGTTGGCGGCTGCGAAGCAGGCCATGAAGACCACGAGCAGCGGTTTGCGCGGCATCTTCGTCGTCGCGACCGTCAGCACCGGCGCGCCGATGACGACACCGAGCGCATAGGCCGTCACCAGCGTTCCCGCGCTCGCCAGCGACACGCCTTCCGAGGCTGCGATGGTGGGCAGGATGCCCATGACGACGAACTCCGCGGCGCCGATGCCGAACGATCCGATGGACATGGCGAACAGCGGCAAGCGCATGGAACGGCTCCGGTCGAGAACGAAGGGAAAGTGAAGAGAGCGCCCGCCGCTGGGTACCTGATCGGTCACATCTGGTGCGGCACGAGACGCCTGTGATCCAAGGGTAAAGGGTGGGCGCGCCCTCGGAGAAGTCACGCGGATGAATTCTCGACGTGATGTCTGTCGCGCGCTAGCTCGATCGCCGACCGCTCCCGGTCGCCATGCTCGACATGCGAGCCGACATGCCGCAATGCGGTCCGGTGGAGCACCCTTGCACCTCGTCGTCGCAGTGCAGCGTCCGTCGGGACCGAAGCCCGCCGCAGGGCTGCGGGGCACCGGCGGGAGGCCGCTTCGAGCGGCCGGTGTCACAAAGTCATTGGAGACCGTCGAGCGCCGCACGGCAGGGGGCGCTGCGCAGGCGAGACGTTCGATCCCCGACCTTCCGTCGATCGCCGGAAGGTCGGACACCGGATCGGTTCGGGCCGCTCGGCGACCCGTCGCGATCGGGGACGCCCCGGCTCCGAGGGGAGGGGCCGCATGCCGGGCGGCGGGGCCGCCGTCGGGCCGGTGGTGCCTCGATCCGGCGGCGGCCC
>JAJYSW010000264.1 GCA_021793335.1 Actinomycetes bacterium | reverse complement strand
GGGTGCACCGCGGTGCACCCGCCCCGTGCCCGTCCGCGGGCCGCCGAAGACGCGCGACAGGGGCCGGGAGGAACGCCTCCGGGCCCCTGTGCTGTTCAGCGCGGTCTAGGAGTCGCCGCCGGCCTCGCCCGCCTCGGCGGCGGTGGGGTCGGTGATCTGGTACTTCGCCGCGGCCTGAGCCGCCAGCTCGGGTTTGACCTCGCCGCGGGCGGCCAGTTGCTGGAGCGCCGCCACCGCGACCGACTCGCCGTCGACGTTGAAGTGGCGTCGCAGCGCGCCGCGCGTGTCCGAGTGGCCGAAGCCGTCGGTTCCCAGCGAGGTGTACGAGCCCGGCACCCAGCGGCTGATGAGGTCGGGCACCGACCGCATGTAGTCGCTCACGGCCACGAACGGCCCCTCCGAACCCGACAGTTTCCGTGTCACATAGGGGACCTGCTTCTCGGCCTCGGGGTGGCGCAGGTTGTGCTTCTCGGCCTCCACCGCGTCGCGGTTGAGCTCCGACCACGAGGTGACCGACCAGACGTCCGCGGCCACCCCCCAGTCCTCGGCGAGCAGCTCGGCGGCCTTCTGCGCCCACGGCATGCCCGAGCCCGACGCGAGCAGTTGCACGCGCGGCCCCGAGCCGGAGCCGGACGCGACCTTGTGCAGCCCCTTGAGGATGCCTTCGATGTCGACGCCCGCCGGTTCGGCCGGCTGCACGATCGGCTCGTTGTAGACGGTCAGGTAGTAGAAGACGTGCTCGCCCTCCCCGTACATGCGACGCAGACCGTCCTGCATGATGTGGCCGATCTCGTAGCCGAACGCCGGGTCATAGGAGACGACCGCGGGGTTGGTGTGGGCCATGAGGATCGAGTGCCCGTCCTCGTGCTGAAGCCCCTCGCCGTTGAGCGTGGTGCGCCCGGCGGTCGCTCCGATCAGGAAGCCGTTGCTCAGCTGGTCGGCCGCCGCCCAGATCGCGTCGGCCGTGCGCTGGAACCCGAACATCGAATAGAAGATGTAGAACGGGATCATCGGCTCGCCGAGCGTGTCGTACGACGTGCCCGCGGCGGTGAACGCCGCCACCGAGCCGGCCTCGTTGATCCCCAAGTGGAGCAGCTGCCCCTGCTCGGACTCTTTATAGGACAAGAACAGGTCCCGGTCGACCGACAGGTACTGCTGCCCGTGCGGCGAGTAGATCTTCGCGGTCGGGAACATGGCGTCCATGCCGAAGGTGCGGGCCTCGTCAGGGATGATCGGCACCCAGCGCTTCCCGGTCTCCTTGTCCCGCATGAGGTCCCTGAGCAGGCGGACGAGCGCCATGGTGGTGGCGACCTTCTGCTTGCCCGAGCCCCGCTTGGCGGACTTATAGGCGTCGTCGCCCGGCAGGTTCAGCGGGATGACCGTGTTCTTGCGTGCGGGGAGCGGACCGCCCAGGGAGTCCAGGCGCGCGGCCAGGTACTCGGCCTCGGGGCTGCCGTCCTCGGGCTTGAGATACGGCGGCAGGTACGGGTCGGCCTCCAGCTGGGAGTCCGGGATCGGCATGTCCAGCGAATCGCGGAAGCCCTTGAGGTCTTCCAGCGTCAGTTTCTTCATCTGGTGCGTGGCGTTGCGGCCCTCGAAGGCCGAGCCGAGCTTATAGCCCTTGACCGTGTGGGCGAGGATCACCGTCGGCTGGCCCTCGTGCTCCATCGCGGCCTTATAGGCGGCGTAGATCTTGCGGTCGTCGTGGCCGCCGCGGCGCAGGTCCCAGATCTCGTCGTCGCTGAGATCCAGAGCCATGGCCTTGGTGCGCGTGTCGCGTCCGAAGAAGTGCTCGCGGATGAACGCACCGGATTCGGCTTTGAAGGTCTGGTAGTCGCCGTCGGGCGTGGTGTTCATGAGGTTCACCAGCGCGCCGTCGGCATCGGCGGCGAGCAGCGGGTCCCACTCGCGGCCCCACATGACCTTGATGACGTTCCAGCCCGCGCCGCGGAAATAGGCTTCGAGCTCTTGGACGATCTTGCCGTTGCCGCGGACCGGGCCGTCCAGGCGTTGGAGGTTGCAGTTGACGACGAAGGTGAGGTTGTCGAGCTCCGCGCCCGCGGCGAACTGGAGCGCGCCCCTCGACTCGACCTCGTCCATCTCGCCGTCGCCGAGGAAGGCCCACACCTGCTGCTGCGAGGTGTCCTTGATGCCGCGGTCGTGCGCGTAGCGGTTGAACAGCGCCTGGTAGATCGCGTTGATCGGGCCCAGGCCCATCGACACGGTCGGGAACTGCCAGTAGTCGGGCATCAGGCGCGGGTGCGGGTAGGAGGGCAGGCCGCCCTGCGGGCGCGAGACCTCCTGGCGGAAGCCGTCGAGCTGGTCGGCCGTCAGGCGTCCTTCTATGAAGGACCGGGCGTACATGCCGGGCGAGGCATGCCCCTGGAAGAACACCTGGTCACCACCGCCGGGGTGGCTGCGTCCCCGGAAGAAGTGGTTATAGCCGACCTCGTAGAGGTTGGCGGCCGAGGCGTAGGTGGAGATGTGGCCGCCGACGCCGATGCCCGGGCGCTGCGCCCGGTGGACGGTCATGGCGGCGTTCCAGCGCACGAAGGCGCGGATGCGGCGCTCGACCTCCTCGTCTCCGGGGTAGTACGGTTCGTCTTCGACCGGGATGGTGTTGACGTAGTCGGTGGTCATCGACGCGGGAACGGCGATCTGCCGTTTGCGCGCGTGTTCGAGCAGCCGCTGCACGACGTAGCGGGTACGTGTCCGCCCGCCGGCGTCAAGGAGGCCGTCCAGGGATTCCAGCCATTCACTGGTCTCCTCGGGGTCAGTGTCCGGTACTTGGGTCGGCAATCCGTCACTGATGGGCGGCCGGTTCTGTTCCGTGGTCACGGGCGATCCCTCGTTCTTAAGACTGCACTGTCAGTAGGGCAGAATGTCATCGGTTTGTACCATCCTCCCTCGAATCTACCGCGGCCGTCGCCTGCCCACCCGGCTTGATGCGACCGTGCCCACACCCCACACGGCTCCTACCATCGCTCACCTGCACAATCACCCCGCAAGGCCGCATCGAAGATCACAGGCCGGTGAACACGGGCACACTCCTGCGGCCGGGCCGCCTCCGCGCGGGCGCGGTATCATCCGGGCCGCACGGGGGGCGGACCAAGCCGCGCAAGCGCCCCATATGCTGCACCTCATATGCTCTACTTCATATGCTGTGCACAAACTCAGATGGAACACGGATGGAGGCGACGACGTGAACGCTCCGGGCAGCCCGGTGGACGGAAGCAGCGTGGCGCAGAGACTCGGACTCAATGGCACCGATGCCGTCATGGAGATCGGCTTCGACACCGACGTCGACGCGACTTTGCGAACCGCTGTGATCGATGCGGTCGGCGAACTGCTCGGCGAGGAGTCCGACGAGATCGTCGAGGCCGTCCTGCTGTGGTGCCGAGAAGAGGACGGCGACCTGGTCGACCTGCTGCTGGACGCGCGCGAGCCGCTCGCGGACGGCGGCACGGTATGGCTGCTGACCCCCAAGGCCGGGCGCGAGGGGCACATCGACCCGGTCACGATCGAGGAGTCGTCGGCTCTGGCGGGACTGCAATCCACCAAGACCCTCAACGCCTCGCAGGACTGGGTGGCTTCGCGGATGGTCGTGGCGCGGCGCTGAGCATCCGCCCGCACGAGCCCAGCCCCGCAGGTCCCCCGACCGGGCGACCCCGTGCCGAAAACCCGCCCGGACGGGCGATGTCCCCACGACTCAACCGGACCGGGGCGATTCACGCCCCGCCGAAGCCGGCGCTAACGTCGAATCCGTCAGACCACCGACGGCTCTCCTCGCGGGGGCCGGCATCGCGTAAGGAGCACCCATGCCGATCGAACCCGGAACCGTGGCACCGGACTTCACGCTCAAGGACCAGAACAACCAGGAGGTGACGCTCTCGGATTTCCGAGGCGATAAGAACGTCCTGCTGGTGTTCTACCCGTTCGCGTTCACCGGTGTGTGCGAGGGCGAGCTGTGCGGCATCCGCGACAACCTGGATGCCTTCCAGACCGACGAGGTCCAGGTGCTCAGCGTCTCGATCGACTCCCCGTTCGCCCACAAGGTGTGGGCGCAGCGCGAGGGCTTCGAATTCCCGCTGCTGAGCGACTTCTGGCCGCACGGGGCGGTGGCGCAGGATTACGCGGTCTTCAACGAGGAGAAGGGCATGGCCAACCGCGGCACATTCGTCATCGACAAGACCGGTGTCGTCCGCTTCAGCGAGATGAACATGCCCGGTGAGGCCCGCGACCAGAGCGCCTGGCAGAAGGCCCTGGCCGAGCTCGAAGGCTGAGACCGAACATCAACGGAGCCGCCGGGGTCGCCCCGGCGGCTCCGCGCGTCATACCGGGCCGACCGGCAGACCGAGCCGGAACCGACAGCCGTCCCCCGCCGGGCCCGGCGTGTCCACCGACAGCGTGCCGCCGTGCGCCTGTGCGATCTGGCGTGCGATCGGCAGTCCCAGGCCCGTCCCGGGCGAGCCGCCGCCGCGCCAGAACCGTTCGAACACATCGGCCCGATCGGCTTCGGGGATGCCCGGGCCGTGGTCGGTCACCGTCACCTCGGCCCAGGCCCCCCGGCGCTCCACGGCG
>JAJYSW010000263.1 GCA_021793335.1 Actinomycetes bacterium | reverse complement strand
TGGCTGCGAGCACGCCATTCTCCTTGCCTCGTTTTCGAGCCTTTCAACAGTCCGAAAACGTAGGCGGAGACTGGCGTTGCTCGCGTCAGGCCCTGGTCAGGGCACCCACGGATCTGTCAGGAGAGCCTGAGAACTCTCATCCACAACTATTGACAATGACTCCGTCATCGCCGGTCGAGGTTCGATCGGTTACGGGTCTCCGCTCTCGGCATGAAGAGATGAAAGGTATTACCCGGCTCCACTTAATGTGTAACCAACTGGGCAAGCTGCGGATGGCGCCGGTACCGAATATGCCCACCAGTTCCCTACGAGGTGACGACTGCACTCATCGGGGAACCATCCAGAAGACTTCGTTGCGGTCAGATAGACATACCCCATGTTCATATCCACTCTGGCGAAGCGGATGGCGACGGCACCGTTGAATGTATTGACGCACTCCTTGTAGGGAGCAGTGATAAGTCCGACGGAACCGGTTGTCATGAGTTGACACCCACTCGTCGAACGTTGGAGGGCCTTGGCGGCTAAGACTGGTCCGGAAGAATTCCAGACGACGCTAGCTGGCAGCACTCCGAAGTAAGTCCACGCAATGGCCATACTCCCGAGCACAGCAAAACGGACAATGAAGAGACGACGAAGTCGCCGATTGTCGGAGAAGCTGAGGACGACGGTGCCTAGGACCGTTGCGAGGACGACGAGGAGGGCGACCTCAACGGTGGGGACGAGTAATGACCTGCCGGGCGCGACGAGCAACCATCCGAGAAGTCCGGCCGCGATGGAGATTGCGATAGGGATCGAGACCGTCAGGATCGCAACGCGTTTGTCCTCGGTTCCTCTCGATTTGGTCGCAAGAGAGATCTCGTCGGTACGAACCACTGGCACCGAAGGGTAGTCGGTTGCGACGATCGGTATCTCCGGACCACCTCATCCCCGGGAGGAGACTCGTGCCCGGCGAAGGCGATCGAACGCACCCACCACGCACAGAACGCCGCGACAGAACGACGGCCGTCGCCGTCGCCACGGGGGCGCAGAACGGCACGTCTGTCGGCATCACGCCGATTCCAGCTGTCGTGCCGTGACCGGAAGCCGCGGTGCTCCTCCGCTTCACGCAGCCGGAAGCCTGTTGGCGATGCGCTCCGCCAGTTCGGTCATGCGTTGCCCGTCGAGCGGGCCCGGCCGGAGCAGGAGGTCGGGCAGCACGGCCCGCCAGCACACGACTACGCCTCGCACGCTCCACGGCCGGCGGTCGAGCCATCCGACGGTCGCGTCGACGAAGCAGAGCGCCGGCCGCACGGCGGTGTCGGCGGCGAGCAGGTCGGCACAGGCCTCGTGGACGGTCTGGACCTGCCAGCCCATGGCGTCGACCAACCTGGTCTCGTCCCGGCCGCCGACCATGAGACGTTCGTCTCTGCCGAAGAGGCCGCCCTTGTTGCAGAACTCGAGGCGCTTGCCTAATCGGACCTTCGCGTCGATCACCCATACCCCCGCTGGCGTCACCGCGACGTGGTCGATGTTGCTCCGGCTCCCGGGCTTGTGCCGGTCGTGCAGGACGATGATCCCCTCGATCGCGTCGAGCGCTTCGCCGACCTTCCGCTCACCCGGGGCGCCGGTCACCCAGGCTCGGACGTGCTGTGGGGCCGGCCGCGCCTGGACCTTCGGCGTGACGGCGGCGACGACCCGACCCGCCAGTGGATGCTCGGCCTTGATCTGCGATCGCCACTCCCGATCAGCGGCGACGCGGTCCTCCTCATGTCGCCGGTACCGATCAGACCTTCTCTCTGCCTCCCGGGTGACCGATCGACCGGCAGTCCCCCGGTCGAACGCCGGTGCGGAAGGCTCCGGCGTGACCGGGTCGGATGGCGGTGCCGAGGTCGTCGTGGAGCCAAGGCACGACATGCACGTGACCCTCTTCGCCACGCCGTCCCACCCTGCCCGCTCACCGACGCCCACGGCACCGCCGCACACCACGCAGGTGTCCGCCCGCCGCAGGACCAGCATCCTCACCCGAGGTCTATCGGCGACACGGTCCGCCACCTGAAGAACACGTACGGCAGCTGGCGGGGAGACCCCGAGGTCAGGGCGGGTTCGGACACTCGGCCCGGGTGCCACACCCGTCTCCGCCGGCCCCATACTTCTTCTCCCTCCGGGCCCAGCGCGTCACATCCATCCCTTGCCGCCGGCTCCGGCTCACGCCCGGACCATCCGTCCGTCGGTGTCGAACAGTGCCAGCTCGCCCGGCGTGCACAGATGGCGGACGACGAAGGCCCGCTCGTTCACCCGCCAGAGACCTTCGCCGCGGGCGAGCTCGGGGAGCTGGGCGACCTCGACCGAGGTGAGGCCGAGCACGCTGCCGGCGGCCTGGGCTTCGTCGAACGGCTCGTTGTAGAGGATCCGGGTGGCGGTGTCGCCGAGGAGCCCTTGGGCGAGCCCCCGCGACTGCGAGCCGGCCTCGCCGACGGCGTCGAGGTCGGAAAGGCGGTGGACGACCATCAGGTTGGCGAGCCCCCAGGCCCGGGACAGCTTCCACTGGGCCTGCATGCGGGCGAGCAGCGCGGGCTGGGCGAGGAGCCGCCACGCTTCGTCGTAGACGACGAGGCGCTGCCCGCCGTCGGGATCGGCGAGCGCGGCTTCCATCCACGTTGACGCACAGGTCATGACGAGCCCGATAAGGGTGTCGGAGCCCGAGATGGCCGACAGGTCGAGGGACAGCATCGGAAGCATGGGGTCGAAGGTGACCGTCGATCGGCCGTCGAAGAGCCCGGCCAGGTCGCCGCGCACGAGCCGGGCGAGCGCGTGGGCCGCTTCGCGGCCGTCCGCGGTCAGCTGGTCGATCGACGAGCCCGGTGAGGGCTGGCTCGGTTCCAGCATGGCGTCGACGACCAGAGGGAGGACGGGGGTGGTGCTCCGACGCTGGGCGTCAGTGAGCGCGGCGTCCAGCGCGGTCCGTTCCGTCGCCTGGAGCGGGCGCCCTAGGGTCGACTCGGCAAGAGCAGCGACCAGGTTGGTCCGTCGGGTAGCCACCTGGGCACGCCACACCGCGTCTGCGAGACCGGTCGGTCGGGGTCCCTCGTCGAGCGGGTTGAGGCGAGCCGGGCTGCCGACGCCGAGCTCGACCGCCTGGCCGCCGACGGCGTTGGTCACCGCCGTCCACTCGCCCTTCGGGTCACCGGGGACGTAGACGCGGCGACCGAAGGCGACGCTGCGGACGGCGAGCGACTTCGCGAGGGTGGACTTGCCCCGGCCGATCTGGCCGGCGAGGAAGATGTTGGGGTTGGTGAGCGCGCCCTGGCGGTAGAGCTCGAAGGGGTCGTAGCAGAAGGCCGATCCCGACCAGGCGTCCTGGCCGATCAGCATGCCAGCAGCGCCCAGCCCTTCTTCGGCGAGGAACGGGTACGCGCCGGCGAGCACCTCGGAGGTGGCCCGGTGAGGGGTGAGCGCAAGGCGCCGATACGAACGGCCGGCCTTGGGACCCGGTTCACCGCCCCGGGGGAGGTACGGACGCGCACGTCGCTCGGCCCGCAGGGCCTCGAGCTCGGCTTGCCGTTCGGCCATCAGCTGCCTGCGGTGGGCGGCCTCGAGGGCGCGCGCCGCTCGGCGCTGGCGGCGGGACGACCCGCCCGGTGCCCACCCGGCCACGCCGTAGACGCGGGCATCGGGGAAAGCGACCGGGCCCGCCCGGGTGCTCGACGGCGGTGTCGGGGCGTGGGGCTCGCCAGACTCGTACGAGCCCGGGACGGCGTCAGGGCTGCCGGTTCCAGCTCGCCGCCGGGTGCTGCGTGCCCCGGCCATCAGAACGCGCTCCGACCGACGGGGAGGGCGGCGAGGACGAAGCTCTGGAGCTGGTTGCCGTAGATGGGGCGGACCTCGCAGGCGGCCTGGGCCGCTGCCCGGGTGACGGTCGCCTGGGCGGCCTCGAGGGCGCTGCGGGTGGGAGCGGTGACGGTCACGAAGCCGGTGAACTCGACGTCGGTGTGCCCGGCGATCACCGAGCGCTCCCGGGCGAGCAGGTCCTCGTACTCCTGAGTGTCGGAGAGGTCGGCGAGCTGGCCCACCCGGGCCTTCTGCGCCGAGTCGGCCACCGCCTCGGTCTTCTCCCTGCGGATCTGGCGCAGCGCCTGGTCGGTGGGGAGCGGCCGGGCGAGGAGCGACAGGGTGCGCCGCACCCCTGACGCGAAGACGAGCGAGTGGAGGAAGTCGGGCGGGACGGCGATCCGCGGCCACTCCGAGATCCACAGCACCACCGAGTACGCCGAATCGTGGCGGAGGTGGTCCCAGGCCTCGGCGATGGCAACCGGTCCGGCGTGGGCCAGGTTGGCCGCCGGGTCGGCTCGGGCATCGACATGGACGGCCGGGTCGAAGGCTTCGCGCACCACCGCGGCGAGCTCCGCCTCGGCGAGCCAGGGCCCCGGGCGCAGCCCGGCCTGGCGGAGCGCGTCAACGAGGCTCGCCATGTCCCCACGCAGCACCTCGGCCACCTCGGCGATCACCGTCCCGACCGACTCGACCACGTCCAGCCGGCCGAAGAGCACGAACGAAGGCAGCAGCGCATGGGTCTGCTGGCACGGTCCGCAACGCACCCGGCGGACGAAGATCCGATGGCACG